>CAZSXY010000004.1:25682-74674 GCA_964611395.1 uncultured Anaerolineaceae bacterium
ACTGGTAGCGCAAAACATCGCTCACTACCTCCAACGACACGAGTAAGGGAAATCAGCAACCAGCATGAACGTGTTTTCCAGGTGGCTGGATATGTCTGGCCTGTTCGCCGGGCGCGACACGGCGGCGGCCACTACTCGCACGTAACCACACAGTGAGGAGGATCACACTGATGGCTCGCTTTGATCGCTTAACTGTATTGAACACCATACTTGACGATGGGCTGGTTCCGCTGTTCTATCACAACGACCTGGAGACAGCCAAACAGGTCGCGGAGGCGCTGGTCAGGGGCGGCGGACGCGTATTGGAATTCACCAATCGCGGCGATTTCGCCATCGAGGTCTTCAGCCCGTTGGTGAAACACTGCGCCCGGGCATGCCCAGACCTGATCATCGGCGTGGGTTCGGTCGAAGACGCGCCGACCGCTGCGCTCTACATTGCGCACGGAGCGAATTTCGTCGTTGGCCCCAACTTCAACGAAGACGCCGCCCGCCTGTGCAACCGGCGGAAGATTGCGTACGTGCCCGGTTGTGGCACGGTCAATGAGATCACACGCGCCGAAGAATGGGGCGCGGAGATAGTCAAGGCATTTCCGGGGTCGGCAGTCGGGGGGCCGGACTTTATCAAGGCTGTGCGCGGCCCGCGTCCCTGGACGCGCATCATGCCAACCGGCGGGGTCAGCCCGGATGCAGAAAACCTTCGCGCCTGGTTCGAGGCGGGCGCGGCGTGCGTTGGCATGGGCAGCAAACTGATCCGCAAAGATTGGCTTCAGGCAGGCGACTTTGATGCCATTGCCCGCACCGTCCAGGCTACACTGGCGCTGATCCGCGAGATACGAGCGGAGATGTAGTGGCGATGAAACACCTGGGACAGGGCATGCTAGCGCCCTGGCCATAAGATCGCTCAGGGGGCACACCAACGCCCCCTGAGCATTCGCCTATACCATCAATCCGGCGGCACAACACCGATGGTGAGCAGAATATTGGCATACAACCGCTGCTCGCCGGTGGCAATCACCAGGCACACATCCCGCTCAAGGCATTTGTCATAGAAGGCAAACCTGTCAGAAGTTTGCAGCGCCAGCCCTGGCAGCAACCGTCGAAAATCAGCGTAGATTTCCGGTTCCTCGCCTGAGTCGGTCATCATGACCTCGGCGGCTTCAACGGGAATCGCCGTGAGCAGCACTTCGAGCACATCCGTAACCGTTAGCTTGCCGGGCGTGAGGTTCAGGTAAACTCGCCTGGCTGCAGGGTTTGCCCTGGTGTTGAACGGGTAATTGCCATCGGCAATCAAAATTTTGCTTCCATGACCTGCACCACCAAGCACGGATAGAATTTCGGGATGAAGCAAAGCCGATTTCAACATGATACGATCCTCTATCTAAGAACCAGCTCGGCGTTCTGTTGAGCCACTCCAAGCCACTTCATCATGACCATAGCAGTTAACCCTGCTCACGCCGGCGCGTGTAACGGGCAATGAAGCTATAGGGGGACGGCAGCGCGATCGCACTGGCATCATCCAACATTTTCATGTCGTCTGCGGAAAGCTTCCAGCCGATAGCTCCCAGGTTCTGTTCAAGTTGCTCGATGGTACGAGCGCCAAAGATCGGCGCAGTAACCCCTGGCCGGTGCATCACCCAATTCAGCGCGATTTGCGCCGGTGTTTTGCCCATCTTCTCGCCGATCGCCAGCAGCGCATCGACGATGCGCCAGGTACGCTCGTTCGCACGTTGCTCCGGCAAATCATCCCAGCGATCCGCACGCCCCACGCGGCTATCAGGCGGTGGGGGCGCGTCTCGCCGGTACTTTCCGGTCAACCATCCCCCGGCCAGTGGCGACCAGGCGATGACGCCAATCCCTTCCTCCCGGCAAAGGGGCAGCAACTCCCATTCTGTGCTGCGCACCAACAAGCTATATTCGGGCTGCAAACAATCGAACCGGACCCAGCCGCGATACTCGCTGAGCATGATGGCCCGCATCAGTTGTGAGGGCGTATAGTTCGAGGCTCCGATGTAACGCACCTTGCCGGAACGAACCAGATCATCAAGCGTTCGCAACGTTTCCTCAAGCGGCGTTGACGCGTCCCAGCAATGCATCTGGTACAGATCGATGTAATCCGTTCTCAGCCTGCGCAGGCTCCCTTCGATCTGGTCGAGAATGTGCTTGCGCGAAAGGCCGGTATCGTTGGGGCCATCCCCCTTTGGGAAAAACACTTTCGTCGCGATGACAAACTTCGAACGATCGGGCTGCTGCGCCAGCCAGTTGCCCAGCATAGTTTCGGATTGTCCCTCGTTATAGATGTTCGACGTGTCGAAGAAATTGCCGCCCGCTTCGACGAAACGGCTGGCCATCCGGTGAGCGGCTGGTTCGTCGGCCCCCCACCCAAATGTCTGCGTGCCCATGCACAATTGGGACACCTTTAACCCCGTTCGGCCCATAAACCGGTATTCCATAGGCTCCTCCTAAACCACATGATGCTTTTCCCTCATCCGTAGCCCCCCGCACGCGGGTTTTGCTACGCTGATTGAGTCATGACATTGCCTTCTGCGGCAGTCGTTCTCATGATAGTCTCAGACGGCAGACAAAGGCAAATACGCGCTTGTATAAATCATGCACAGTTGAGGACGGTGAAGAACCGCCGCTTAACAGAATTACGAACCACGAACTGCTTGACAATATTTTTGTTAGCCCGTACCATTAGACCCATAAAGGCGTTGAACCGGAGGAGTAAGCTCCACAGCGCCGGACAGGAAGCCGCGTCACCGACTGAGAGCGCGGTACGGGACTAGCAGGAACCGAATGGACCGGGGAGTCGTGCGGAGGAAATGTCGCACCGGGTTCGCCGCCGTTACCCTGGCGCAATGAGTGAGGTTGGCTCTCGTTTCGCGTACATAGCGCGCTATTTGCCGTCACTAGACGGCTTTTTTTGTTTTCAGCCGCGCTATCTCATTCGCTGGCCAGGCACTGCCACGTCAGGCCGCTGGTCAGAAGTGGCGAGACAACCTAATCAGGGTGGCACCACGGGCAATGACGCTCGTCCCTGACCGTTCGGGGACGGGCGTTTGTGATCATTCACACCAAGCACCCGGCTCCGAAGACACGTTATCGTCCCAACTCATTGTTCGTTTCAAGGAGCCTGAAAATGCCAGACAATGCCCGTACGAAATTCCAGCTCGACGAGTCCGAAATGCCGCAGGCCTGGTACAACATCGTGCCCGACCTGCCGCGCCCGCTACCGCCCGTCTTGCATCCCGGCACCAAAAAGCCGGTAGGCCCCGACGACCTCGCCCCACTCTTCCCTATGGCCCTGATCATGCAAGAGGTCAGCCAGGATCGTTACATCGAAATTCCCGAACCGGTGCGGCGCGTCTATGCGCAGTGGCGGCCCAGCCCCCTGTTCCGGGCACGCAGACTCGAAAAAGCGCTCGATACGCCCGCCCGCATTTACTATAAGTACGAAGGCCTCAGCCCTGTCGGCAGCCATAAACCCAACACGGCTGTCGCGCAATTGTTTTACAACCGCGAAGAGGGCGTGCGCAAAATCGCCACCGAGACAGGGGCCGGACAATGGGGATCGTCCTTGGCAATGGCGGGAGCATTCTTCGGCCTTGAGATTGAAGTCTTCATGGTCAGGGTGAGCTACCACCAAAAACCCTACCGCCGCAGCATGATGGAAGTCTATGGCGCAACGGTCCATGCCAGCCCGACCAACCTCACGGATGCCGGGCGGGCGATCCTGGCCAAAGACCCCGACAGCCCCGGCAGCCTGGGCATCGCCATCAGCGAAGCGGTCGAAGTGGCAGCCAAGAATGACGATACCAAGTACTCGCTGGGCAGCGTGCTCAACCACGTGCTGTTGCACCAGACGATCGTTGGCGAAGAATCCTTGTTGCAAATGGCAAAGGCCGACGATTACCCTGACGTTGTCATCGGCTGTGCCGGTGGCGGCAGCAACATGGCCGGGTTGATCATCCCCTTCGTGCGCGAAGCCCGCGAGCAAGGCCTGCCAACACGATTCCTGGCGGCTGAACCAACCGCCTGCCCCAGCATGACCAAAGGCATCTACGCCTACGATTTTGGCGATACGGTTGGCATGACGCCGCTCATGAAAATGCACACCCTGGGGCATGACTTCGTTCCGCCGGGAATCCATGCGGGCGGGTTGCGCTATCACGGCATGGCTCCCATCATGTCCCTGTTACACGAAGAAGGCATCGTTGAGGCAAAAGCCTACCACCAGAACGGTATCTTCGAAGCCGCGGTCTTCTTCGCCAAACACGAAGGCCCAATTCCTGCCCCTGAAAGTGCGCACGCCATCCGCGCGGTCATCGACGAAGCCCTGGAGGCCAAAGAGGCTGGCGAAGAACGCGTCATTCTGTTCAATCTGAGCGGGCACGGGCACTTTGACATGCTGTCTTATGATAAGTACTTCGAAGGCGCGCTGGAAGACTACGAGTACCCAGAAGCCGCCGTCGCCGATGCACAAACGCGGATGCCAGAGGTGAATGAGGCGGCGTTGTAGTCGCCAAAGGTGGCTTTCTAAAGTCAAACCCAATGAGCCAGCCTGTCGCAGGTTGGCTCGTTTGTTGCGCGATTTCACTGGGTTGCACCGGCGGGTTTTCTCCGCCCGGTTGACAGCAGTATACTTTACTGGGAATGGGCGTTCGGGCCAGTCGATGCAACCGGCAACAAGGGGACCGTCCAGGAAGCGGTTGGCGCGGGGGCCTTACGCACCCATGACCTGGAGATGGCAGGCACCAGGCGAATGGCTCTAAGTGATGGTTGACCACGAGGCGGCGATAAAGGAAAACGCATGAGCCTACTGGGAATTGACGTCGGGACAACGGGATGCAAAGTCGTTGCCTTCTCCCTTGAAGGCCATGTGCTGGCATCCGCCTACCGGGAATACGACATCCAAAGGCCCGAACCAGGGTGGGCAGAGTTGGATGCCGAAGCAGTCTGGCAGAGCATCCGGCAAACCATCCGTTCGGTGGCACGCCAGCTTAGCGATGATCCCGTTCGAGCGCTGGCGGTGGCCTCGATGGGTGAAGCCGTTGTGCCTGTCACCGCCGACCGGCAAATACTCGGCCCTTCCCTGTTGAATTTCGATGTGCGGGGTGAGTCCTATCTGGATGATCTGGGGCAGGAATTGCCCGACGAACGCCTATACCAGATCAACGGCAACACGCTCGGCAACCATTACACCCTGACCAAACTGAAATGGATCAAAGACCACCAGCCAGCCCTCTACCATCAAACCCACAAGTTCTTGCATTGGAGCAGCTTCGTATCATTTATGCTGGGGGCC
Organism: uncultured Anaerolineaceae bacterium; assembly: GCA_964611395.1. Lineage (GTDB taxonomy): Bacteria > Chloroflexota > Anaerolineae > Aggregatilineales > Aggregatilineaceae > CAZSXY01. Next base: position 30,988 of record CAZSXY010000004.1, read on the forward strand.
GAACCGGTGGTTGATTTTTCGCTCGCCAATCGCACCCTGCTGTTTGACATCGAGCAACAAAGCTGGTCGGCAGAACTGCTCCACTGGGCCGGTATTGACGGTGACAAGCTCCCCCACACTGTGCCGTCGGGCATAGCGATTGGCACGGTCGCTCCCCATGTTGCCCGTGAGCTGGGTTTGCCAGCGGACGCGATCATTGTGTCGGGCGCACACGACCAGTGCGCCAACGCGGTGGGATGCGGCGTCATTGCGCCGGGGCGCGCCGTATACGGTATGGGCACGTACCTTTGCATCACGCCGGTCTTCACCGAACGCCGCGCCCCGGCGATCATGATCGAACGCGGATTGAACACCGAGCATCACGCCGTACCGGGCCACTACGTAAGCTTTCTTTACAACCAGGGTGGCTCGATTGTGAAATGGTTCCGCGACACATTCGCCAGAGCCGAACACGCACAGGCGGCGCAAGCAGGCGAAAGCGTCTATCCGAGGCTTTTCGCAGAGGTTCCCCAGGAACCCAGCAATGTCATTGTACTGCCGCACTTCACCATTACCGGTCCCCCGGCCTTCGTATCGGACTCGTGCGGTGTAATCGTGGGTCTGAACCTCGGCACCCCGCGCGGCGACATTTTGAAGGGCATCGTAGAAGGCATCACGTTTTACCTCAAAGAGGTGGTCGATACCCTTCCGCCCACCGGAATTACCATTGACGACTATCGCGTAGTGGGTGGCGGTAGCCAGTCCGATACGTGGGTTCAAATCAGCGCGGATATTATGGGTGCGCAGTTCACCCGCCCTGCTATCACAGAGGCAGGGGCGCTGGGCGCAGCGATCCTCGCTGGCACCGGCTGCGGCGCGTTTGCATCCTGCGAAGACGGCGTTCGCGCCATGGTAACGCCGGAACTCGTCTTCGAACCCGATCCGGTTCAGTCCCGGCGCTACGCCCGCCGCTACGAGCACTACCGGCAGCTCTGGCCGCTGATGCAAGATTACCTGCGGGCGTTCACCACCGACCGCCACCAGACACATTGAAACCTGTCAGAAAGCGGAAGATGCGCCATCTTGTGTGCGCTTTTTTCTGATCGCCCCGCTCTGCCCTGGCCCCAACAGGCAGTTCCCCGGCTCACCGGTGATGATCCGCCCCCCGATAAGCCTTGATGAAGTCCACGATCTGGTCACGATCCACGTCATCAAGCGTCAAAAGCCGCGCCCAGGCGGTGACGGCGAACTTGCTGTCCATGTTGGTGTAGGGCTGCAAGATCAAGCGATCCTGGCCGACATCACTCATGATCTCGCGCAATTCCGCCACCTCGTCCGGACATCCATCCGGGCAATTGTAGTGCATGATCACGCCGCCATCTTCTAGGTTGTGAACCTGGTACCATTCCGGCACGGTCTCTGCATGTTCGCCCCAGCTCGCAAGTTGCCCGGCATGGGGGCCAGAGGTGGGCGGACGGCTGTTCCAGATATAAGAAGTCGGCTCAGTGGCCAAGTGACGATTGCCGAGGTCTGTAACTTTTTCGCCTGGTTGGTCGCGCGTAACATAGGCGTAGGCCGCGCCAAGGCTCAATACAACCAACACGGCAACGACCCCGCCAATGAGCCATTGCTGGCGTCGGGCGGAGGTGCGCTGTTTCCCTGTACGACTGGCTCGTCTGACCATACTCTCTCCAATCATTCCACATATACCAAAAAACGAGTTATCCCTCATAAAATTATAGAATTTCTTGCTATCACTTGCCATACGCCAAACGGCGCACCGTCGCCGCTCAAAATAAAAACTGCCGGAGTTGCCTCCGGTAGTTTTGTGTACGCCTGTCTGGAAGTGATGGCTAGTCGTGCGCGTCGCCGTGCACCATGTCTATGAATTCCCCGTGCCAGGAGTGCAACCACACCTGTCCCGTGTATCCATTGACGCTCAACATGCCGACCACGTTGCCCTCATCCAAAATGTGGAGGGTATAGTAACCGTAGAATGTGTCAACCTCGTCGTCAGCCGTCAGGCCGGGGTAAGTCGCGTCCAGGTACACCTGGGCCGCTTCGCGTGCTTCGGCGCTCGTCACAGGCATGTTCACGCCGTCCTCACCGGCGTCAGTACCCCACACCGGCATCATCATGTTCCACCCCTGCCCGGCGTGCATGCCGTAGCGCAGGTTCCACATCATGTTCGGCCCATGCTCAGGGTAAACTGCGCCAGTCACCGGGTCAATGAGGAACTCAAACGCACCCTGGCCGCTATCCGCTTCCACCGCCTGCCCATAGAAGTGATTGTCAAATTGCATCACCTCACCGAGCACCAGGTTGTCATCGTTCCAGGAGGCAATAAAGCTTTCGGCCACTTCAATTGCCTGCTCCAGGCTCATGAATTCGCCTGAGGGGGCGAACGAAGTCCAACCGCCCATCATGCCACCCATCATGCCGCCACCCATCATACCAGGGCCGCGCCCGGCCCACTGACCGCCCCAGGTCCCGTTGACGTACGGGCAATCCTCCGAACCATACCAGCCACCCATCATGCCGGGACCGCGTCCACTCCAGCGACCGCCCCAAGGCCCACCGGCATCCGGGTAGTCTGCTGAGCCATACCAGCCACCCATCATCCCCGGCCCCCAGCCACACGGGTATGTGTAGCCTCCAGGCCCCTGGGCATATGTTGTCCACGCATTGACCCCGACGAAGGTCAGTCCAAGCGCCACAATCACGGCCAACCCGGCCCACAGTTTACGTTTAGACATTATCATTCGCTCCTTTTTGCTTTTGGGTATATCCTGTCTGCAATTTGCAAATCCTCAACCAACGCAAGATATTCATCTCGCGATAGTTCACCACGGGCGTAGCGTTGTTTGGCAATTTCCAGGGCCGACAGCGGCTCACTCGACCGCCGTTCGCGCGGCGTCTCGAAAAACAGCACGCGCAAGCCCCAGATAATCAGAACCGCCACACCCAACCAGAAGAGAATCATCCACCACCCTCCCGTCCATCCCATATGGTGATATCCATCAAACCAGGGCATAGTGAAACATCTCCTTTCGTCATCTGGCGAAGATGATAGGCGATGTTCTTGAAGGCTGTTTGTTGTTATTATGAAGTTTCTGTAAAGTTCATCCGTGGGGAAGTGTGAAGGAAAAGGTACTGCCCCGGTTGAGACCGGGACTCTCGGCCCAAAGCCGCCCGCCATGAGCTTCCACAATGTGCCTGGCAATCGTCAAACCGATCCCGCTCCCCCCCCTTGACCGCGAGCGGGATTTGTCCACCCGGTAGAAGCGCTGGAAGATTCGCTCCAGGTCCTCGTGCGCCAGTCCGATACCGGAATCCCGGATATCAAACCGCACCATTTCGCCTGCAGAAGCCAGCGACACCGTCACATGCCCCCCCGCCGGCGTATACTGCAGCGCATTGCCAAGCAGGTTAGTCAACACCTGCTCAACCCGGTCTCTGTCAGATAGCACCCGCAGGGGATCATCTGGGCCTTCAACCACCAGGTCAATCCCCTTATCAGCGAATTGAGGCTGTAGCCGCGCCACCACTGTCGTGACGATTGCCTGCGCATCATGTGGCCGCAGATCGAGCTGCAAGGCACCGGCCTCCGCGCGTGAAAGCTCCTGTAAATCATGCACCAGCCGCTGCAAGCGATCCGCTTCCCGGTGGATCAACTCAAACGTTTCCGGTGTCGGTGGAATGATGCCATCCTGTAACCCTTCCATATAGCCTTTAATGCTGGCAAGCGGCGTCTTGAGTTCGTGGCTGATATCGGCCAGCAATTGCCGGCGTCTGGTTTCGGTTTCGGCGAGCGATGACGCCATCCGGTTGAAACTATGGATCAGATCGCCTAGTTCGTCATCGCTGGGAGCCACCAAGCGCTGTTCATAGTGTCCTTCGGCAATGGTCTGGCTGGCGGTCGCCACCTGTCGAATCGGGTATACAATCCGCTGGCTCACGAACCAACTTACAATGGCGGCTGTCAGGGTGGCCGCAATACCGGCCCCCAACAACGCATCATTCACCGACTCGCGGAAACTCTGGTCCAGTTCTTCATCAAGCGAGCGCATCATCCCTTGCCCGGAGATATCGCCCATCATCATGCCACCCCTCATCCCCGGCATGTCGTGCATGCGCGACGAGAAAGTCTCCGGAGCGACAAACGCCGTCGAGACAGACAGGACGAGCAACCCCACGGCCACAACAAACAGGTACGAGAGGAAGAACTTCCAGCGCAGACTCATCGTTTTGCCTCACAATACGCCCGGTCAAACCGGCTCGTCTTCGAATTTGTATCCCACGCCGCGCACCGTCGTAATAAACCGGGGATTGGCCGGGTCTGGTTCGAGTTTTTGCCGGACATGACCGATATGCACATCCACCACGCGCTCATCTCCATAGAAGTCATACCCCCACACGCGTTCCAACAGTTGTTGGCGGCTGAAGACCATTCCAGGATAGCTGGCCAGCGCCCGCAACAACTTAAACTCCAGGGCGGTCAGTTCGACCAGTTCGTCATCACGCCAGACCTCATGACGCTGGCTGTCAATGCGAATATGGCGGAAGTTGAGCACGCGATTATCGGCTGATGCGGCAGCGCGCCCCCGGCGCAGAATCGCTTTGACGCGGGCAACCAGTTCACGCGGACTGAACGGCTTGGTGAGGTAATCATCCGCGCCGACAGTCAGGCCAATCACGCGGTCGGCCTCTTCCGACCTGGCCGTGAGCATCAAGACATACGCGTCCGATTCGCGCCGTATCTGTTGTAACACATCCAGCCCATCCATGCCGGGCAACATGATGTCCAGCACGACGAGGTCGGGTTGGTAACGCCGGAATGCCGCCAGGCCCTGCACGCCGTCGGCTGCCTGATGGACGGTATATCCCTCTGCGCTCAGATATGCCTCAACCAGGTGGCGAATGCTTTCTTCGTCGTCAACGATCAGGATTGTGGTCATGTCAACTCCCCGTCCTTCGTCATTCACGAGCATTTAACATAACAGAAATCGCAAGAGAATCAACCACGCGCAATAAAAAATGCGCCATTTGGCGCATCATCAAAACCTACAAGCCAACCCTTCGCTTATGCGGTCACAAACCCGCTGGAGCGCCAAACGCTCAGGTCTTTGGCCACCAGATAGGCTTCACATTGAGGCATGGTTTCCACCAGCGCGAGTCCCTTCTCCGGCCCCATGACCATCATCGCGGTGGCCAGCGCATCGGCCAGCAGCCCCGTCGGAGCAACCACCGTCGCGCTCGCTAATTCGGGGGCGGGATAGCCGGTGCGTGGGTCGAGAATGTGATGCACGCGGAAGTCGTCCGTATACGCCTGCATGTAGTCGCCGGAAGTCGCCGCCGCCTGGTTGTGGATGTTGAAGGTTGCCAGCAGTGTTCCGCTTCCGGTGCGTGGCGGCTGAACGCCGATCCGCCAGGGGGAGCCAGGTGACCTGGTGCCCGATGCCGACAAATCGCCCCCTGCCTCAACGAGAACATCGTTGAAACCGTACTGCTTCAAAACCGTCACGCCCTCATCAACGATGTAGCCTTTCGCGATGCCGTCCAGCGTGATCGCCATGCCGGGCTGAGCAAACGATACCGCGTCATCACGCACATCGAGATAGTGGAAGCCGACGCGGGCCAATGCCATCGCAACGGCTTCGGGGCCGGGCACCCCCCCACCGGATTCCCGGCTGGCCTCATACAGATCGGCCACCGGCTTGACCGTGACATCGAATGCGCCACCGGTCAACGCCGACAGCCGCACCGCCTCGCGCAGCAAGAACACCAGATGAGAACTCGCCGGTTCAAGATTGCCATCACGGTTGAGGCGGGTAAGCTGGCTGTCCGCCCGGTACCGGTTCAGGATCGTTTCCAAAGCGGTCATGTGGTCAAGACACGCATTGATCGCCTGCCGCGCCGCTTGCCGGTCAGAGGTCACGAGGGTCAAATTAACGACCGTGCCCATGAGCAGGCGGGTTTCGGTCACAGTATCAACATGATCGCCCCGATCAAGGCCGAATTTAAGCGCCGCCAGCCCGGCGACACCGCTCACACCGATGATTCGGAGGAACTCACGACGCCTGAATGTCTTCCGCATTGTCTCGCACAACCTCCTAGAAGTCTGTGATCGGCACGCTAAAATCAACGGTGGGCGTGGGTTCGGACGGCGTAGCGACCTCAGGGATTACCGCAGGATTAGCCGTGACGCGCTTTGTTCCGTCCTGGTCGAGGATATCAGCAACATTCGTGCCGATCTGTACCACCAGCAAGCTCACCGTCACAATGACAAATGCCAAAATCACCAGTTCGATCAGACGGTCTTTGTTCCTGGAATGACCTTTTGCCATAATTCCTTCACCCATTCCCGAAGCACGCGGATGAGTTCCACAACCGAATGTATAGGGCACAAATAGTTACACCACGGACGCTTGACAAACATGGCGACCACCAGCACCAATGCCAGCACGACGAATTGAATGGAACTGCCCACCAGACCAAATAAGGTTCCAAAGACCTCAAAGCTGGCAAGGCCGGGGTTACGGAAGAAAACGCCCAGGAGGATCGCCACGAAGGCCAGCCCCCGCTGAACCCACTTCAGCCAGTTACGATGACGCCGCAGGCCATACACTTTCGCGCCACCAATGACCCCCATACATTCCTGCGCGGCCCCAAAGGGGCAAAACCAATCGCAGTAAGGGTTTTTGTTGTCGGCAGTGACCACGAACAAGATGCCACCCATCAGGAAATACCAGTACAGGTTCGTCTGCCACTGCGGCCAATAGCCGAGGATCAGTTTGGCAAAATAGGCCAGGGTCACCGGCGCGTTGTACAGAAACCCCAGAATAATCAAACCGCCTAGCATCGATCCCCAGCGCGCTTGTTTCTTGTACTTGAAATTGCGCCGGTGGCCAACATACCCGACGGCAAACAAGGCCAGCACCGCGATTTCTGGGAAGCCGAACGCGATCTCCGGCGATTCCGGCTCTGGCACTTCCAGCCCAAGCATGTGGGCCGCCGCCTGGCTGCCATCCAATGCCGCCTGGGCAAGCGCCCGCGATGTATAAGTGGCCCCGGTTACCCCGTCCACATCCGCCCCGATCACAAAGCGATCCGCGTACGACTTGCCCAGCAGGGTTCCCAAAAGGCCGCGATCCATCACCCGCCCAAACCAGGACGACGTTTCCTTGTGGTTGACCACGCCAAGACCGGTGATCTGGCCGTCCAGGTTGACGGCCACGGCCAGCTCAAGCGGCCCGCCGTAGCCATTAGCTCTACCGATGGCCACATACCCTAAGAGTTCTTGTTCAGCGTCATCGGCCCACGCCGCATAGATGCCGTTCTTTTGCCGCTCGAAATGATCGGCTTCTGGCATCGCTTCCTCAAGCGCGGGAAGTAAACTGGCCTCGGCGCGGATTGCGCCCAAAACCCACACCACGGCGATCAACGCCAGGGTGCCAAACGCCAGAAGTTGTTCTCGCTTGCGCCGCCTTACCCGCCCCAGCGCGATAGAAGACCTTGTTCTTGTGGGCGGAAAACTTTCTCCAACACGAATTCTTCGAAACACAAAGACCGCTCCCAACTCGTCTGGTTCCCCGATAAAGGATTCGCCATACCACCAGCCTGTGCGCAACGGCCCAGGCCGTAGCCTCAGCACTCAGGAGACAGCAACCCCCTCACCGTGATTCAGAGTGCGTCGCCTGAGAAATTTCGGCCAGCAACTCGCGTGCCTTCGCTTCGTTGGCTGCAAGCTTTGCGCTGGCAAACACAGCAATTGCATTCTGGCAACAACTCAGCGCCTGCTCTGCGTCCTGTCGATCCAGATAAGCCAATGCCAACATTAGCAACTGCTCGCCTTCCAGTTCGGGCAACGCATGCTGGCGAGCCAGTTCAACCGCTTGCTGGTGGTGCGCAATCGCCTGCTCACTTCGTCCCATTTCAGCCAGCACAACCCCCAGGCGTCCAACTAGATTCGCTTCATCCCGGTGGTGCTGCAAGCGCCGGGCACCATCCAGCGCGCTTTGATAGGCCTCCAGAGCCTCTTCATACAGGCGCTCAACCAGGCACGATTCGCCCAGGTTGATAAGCATCTCCACCTCTTTGGCAGCATCTCCCCAGGCACGCGCACACTCGATTGCATTCCGCATCGTCTGGCGGGCTTCGCTGGCATGCCCCCCGCGCAAGTGCGCCAGAATGATCGCCTCGTAAAACGAAAAGGTGGCTTTCCGGTCATCATGAGTCCGGGACAACGCCAGCCCACGCTGCCCGTGGGGGAGCGCGCGCGCAGGATCAGCGGACTTGCTCAGGTGCTCAGCCAGATAGCGCAGGCTGATCAATTCCGCCTCCGGGTCTTCAAGCTCTTCCGCCAGGACACGCACACGCTCAAACACCGGCAGCGCCTGGGAGAAATCGTCGATCCAGGTCAGCACCGTGGCTTTGTTCAGGGCATAGCGACACTCCGCGCGGCGATCACCGAGCCGGACGGCATGATCAAGCGCCTTGTCGAAGTACAGCAACGCCTCGCCCACCGACGCCACCGCCAGATTAAGGCTGCCCAGCGCGCCCAACACGCTCATCGACCGGCGCTCATCACCGAGCACCTCCGCCAGATGTCGCGCCTCCTTCAACTTTTCAAAGGCTACCAGCGGCTCACCGGAATCGGCCAGGATTTGAGCCTGGCTGATCAACGCATCACACTTCATCCCCTGATCGTCGTGCGCCTCTGCCAGTTGCACGATTTCCTCAACCGTTTCATACGCCTGGTGCAGGCGTTCGATCTCCTGGAACGCAAGCGATTTGAACCCCAGGCACTGAGTCTGGAGTTGAAGATCGTCCAGGCCAGAGGCCATAGCAATGGCCTCATCGAACGTTGCCAGTCCTGCTTCAAACGCGCGCACCCGAAAGTGCGCCAACCCCAACCGGGCGAGTGCCAGGCATAGCTGGTGTGTATCCCCTGCTGTGCGCGCGCGGTCCGCTTCCGCGCGACATGATGCCAGGTATTCTTGTGCCCTGTCATGCTGCCCTGTCGCCATCGCCGGAATCTCCATAGCAATCCACCAATTGTTTCCCACACACCACCCGGATTACGAAGTGATTGCAACTGCCAAAGAATAACCACGAGGAAGGAATATTTCCATCCCTTCCTCGTGAAACCCTGTCATTCGCAACTGATTGCGCTATGTGTCAGACTCTGCAGCTTTGGGGCTCCATACCATGAGCCGCCACAAACCGACACCCAAAATCAAGGAGATGAAAAGACCCAACAGCATGAGCTTGAACCCCGCGCTGCCCTCGTCTTCTCCGGCCAACGTGCCGTACGTGTAGAAACTCAGGCTGAATATCCCGTACCATAGCAGTGCCAGGACGCCTTTCCACCACGTGAGCTTCCAGCCGAGGTCTTCGGCAAAGGCCTTAAACCCGGCCCCAACTAGAACCAGGATGACTCCCATCAGAAGCCAGAAGAAATCGCTGCCAAAGAACATCGCTTAATCTCCTTCGGACGGCTTGACAACATCGAGGTCGAGGTATTTCTCAGTCTTCAAATAGAACGGCTGTGGGCGGAAACTCTCGAAATGACCATCGGGAGGACGGTGATATTCCAGAGCATCCGGATACTCAAAGAAGTTCTTCTGCATCCAGAGCAGGCCGCTGCTGACAACACCCGTTGGATCGCGCGGGTCAAGCGTCCGCGCCAGATCGTGGAGCCAGTTATCCTTACGGCTATAGGGGCACGTGGCTACGCACAGACGGCAGCCCATCGGCCCCATCGTCTCACGCCAGTAGTTGTAGCAAGCGCCGTTGTTGATGTACCAGTGCTCGTACCCGCGAATCACCATGCCATCTGAGGAGTCTGCCATGGAGATAGCTCCTGACGGGCACGACTCGGCGCACAGCTTGCACTTCTTGCAGAACTCTTCCACGCCAAAATTGATCGGATTATCGATCGCCATCGGCAGGCTGGTCGTCACGACCGCCATCCGGCAGTTGCCGCCAAGCTCCGGTGTTATGCAGAAGCCAGTACGCCCAACTTCGCCCAAACCGGCTTCAATCGCATGCGGCGGAACGAGTAAATCGTAACTGGCATACGGCGAATGGGCACGCGCCGGATACCCCAGGAACTTCAGGCACGATTCGAGCCGGAAAGCAGCCGTCGAAACACGGTCATAGGCATCGCTGCTCGTCGAAAACTGGGGGCTGCTCAGGATGACATCCCATTCCATCGGGACGCCGATCACAATGGCATATTCCCAGTGCGCGGGCATCTCGGAGAAATCGTAATCTTCAGGGCACCCACGCCAGCCCTCGGAGTACAACCAGTCCGGGTTTGTCTTCGTGATCCCGACCAGTGTCGCCCCGTAGCGGTGCGCAACTTCTTTGATGAACTCCGCGGCCAATTCCGGGCTTTTGAACGGCAGGGGATCACCGATCATGTCTTTTTCGGATGGCTCGCTGGGTGAACCGGCCCCCGGCTTGACGAAGTCCGATATCTCCGGCGGGGCCTGCGGTCTGGGTATCGTCCGGCCATGCGCGCTAAAGCCCGATTCATAGGCGCTGGCAAGCAAATAGTAGTTGCCGTACTTCTGCTTGTCCTGCATATTGGTCGGGATCGTCTCGCTGAAGGTCTTATAGTCCCACTCAATACGCTCCGGGAACTCCTTGTAGAATTCTGTCACCTGCGGCGGGAGGCCGAGGTCTTCGATCGGATCATCAAGGGTCCAGTCCGGGTTCTTCTCGTACGCTTTTTGGAACATGCTGACGCGCCCAAACACGTAGTCCGTGAGATGGCCGGGCCGGCGCACCTCTCCGACTGGTGAGTGGGCAGGCGCGTCAATCTCGAACGGCTTGCGATTAAAGAACTGGGTACCGGGATTAAAGGACTCCCAGCCGGTATAGCTCTCCGAGTCCTTCCCGGCCTGAACGCCTGCCGCAACCAACCCGCCGGCCTGGGCCGCAACACCCACCAGCCCGGCGATCTTCAAGAAACTGCGGCGAGACAATGAGGCTGAAGTTATCTTTTCTTCACTCATATACGCTCCTCCTCAAAAACGCTAACCGGTCATGATGACCAAGCATTTCAAAACCACCAGCACACCGGCTGGCTGGCCAACCCAAGATACAGTCTTAGACCTCCTGAACTACGAACACCTCGGCACACAAAAAACGCCGGGACAGATTGCCTGTACCAGCGCGTCTTGACGCGAGACGACCACGTGGCATGATGGGTTCCTGGCTTCTCGCCCTATGTTGCGAGTCACAGTTGCGCGACAGCGCCGGACTTGCACCGGCTTCCCCATTGTGTTTTCACTGATCTAATTGTATAGAGAACTCGACCCAACAACATCCGTCCTAAGTTCAATTTCGCATTGGACTAAAGTCCAATATCCACGCGCCGCGATGCCTGCGCTTCCCCCTCAAATGGAAGGAAGGACGCTTGAACGGGGTTCACTCAATCGCCCCAAACGCTGCCCAGGTGGGAAGATAACCGGCAGCAACGGTATAATGACGTTATCTATAAGACATGACTTACCCTGGTGCGCTATGAAACGCCAATTGCCTTTTCGGGAACCACTGATCCAACGGCTCGCCATCCTCTTTTTGATCCTGGGTTTGATTCCAACGTTTTTGCTGGCCATTGTGCCGACCCTTTATATCCTGGTACACAACACTGAACCGGTTGGACAATCGCTTCTGGTCATGTGGGCCGGTCAAGGGATCATGTTTCTGGTCGTCGTCTTGATTGGGGCCACCATCACATTCAGGCGGTTGGCCATGCCGATCCAGGAATTGGTCAAGGGGGCACGCGCCATCGCCAAGGGGAACCTGTCCTACCGCGTCCCGATCCGGCAAGGCGAACACGAACTCATCACGCTTTCGCAGACCTTCAACGCCATGGCCGAAGCCGTCGAGACGATGCGCGACAGCATCGAAAAACAACGGGCCGCCTTACAAACCGCTCTGAATGAGCGCGAACGCGAGTTCGAAGTCATCATGCAAATTGCCAGCCTCGTCAACAACCAGGCCGATCTCCCCAGCACGGCTAAGCGGGCTTTGCACATCGCGCGTTCGTTCCTGGGAACGGATACCATCTCACTGGCCCTCCTGGACGGCGCATCTGACCAGGTGTCGCTGACTGTCTGCACCTGCAAAGATTGTCCGGTGGATCACCTGCAACGCTGTGACGAGTGCCCCAAGCAGCAACTTCTACGGCGCTGCCTGCACCGGATGCAAGATAATCTGCTGCAACGCGCGATTGTGAGCCGGGAGAAACTTCGCGTAAATGACACCCACATCCCCGACACAAACCTCGACCCTGAAGTGATCAAATGCCTGGATGATCTCAATGTTCGCAAGCTGGCCATCAAGCCCCTGGTAACGCATGGGCGCGTGTTGGGCGTCCTGGTTTTGATGCGGCAACACTCAGTGGAAATACCTGAACGCGCCGCCACATTGCTCGACACGCTAGCAGAGAACATAGCGGTTTTGATCGAGAACTGGAACCTGCAAAACAAGGCGCGGTCGCTAACCATCATGGAAGAACGACGCCGCCTGGCAAGTGAATTACACGATTCCGTAACCCAATCACTTTTCACGCTGAGTTTGACGGCGCGCGGCCTGAAATCCCTGCTTGAACATGCGCCCGAAATCGACCAACATGCCCTCGATGTGCTCATTGAACAGACGAAAGTGATCCAGTCCGAAATGCGCACCCTCATCAATGAGCTACGACCCATTGACCTGGAAGCAGACGACCTGGAAAGCGCGCTGCGCCAACATATTCAGAGTCTGCGCCGCTCTACGGATACCGCGATCAAGCTCACCATCCGGGGCAACCCGCGCCAACTGCCCCCGCCAGTTCAGCAGAATCTAAACCGGATTGCCCAGGAAGCCCTGAGCAATATCGCTCGTCACGCGTGTGCCAAACACGCTGAAATCACGATGGAAATCACCGATCACATGGTTACATTGTCCATCTCAGATGATGGCATTGGCTTTGATCCCCGCGCTGCGGCACTGAGTCGATCAGGCTCCCTGGGGTTGATCAGCATGCGCGAACGTGCCGAAATGCTGGGAGGAGCCTTGATTGTACGCTCACAACCGGGCGATGGAACGGTGCTCATCGCTCAAATCCCGTTGTGCGAAGAATCGGAGGCATTGAATGCTTGAGGAGAAGCCGATACGGGTGCTGCTGGTGGACGATCACCAGATGGTGCGCCAAGGCCTGCTCTTTTTTCTGTCCACACAACCGGGCATCACCGTGGTGGGCGAAGCGGCAACCGCTGAAGAGGCGCTAGACCTGGTCCACGAACTACAGCCGGATGTTGTGCTCATGGATATCGTCCTGCCTAAGCTGGATGGCATCGAAGCTATCCGTACTATTCGCGCCACACACCCCACAATCGATGTCATTGTTTTGAGCAGCTTCATCGACGACGAAAAGGTGAAGCAGGCGATCCAGGCCGGGGCCGCCGGGTACCTGATGAAAGACGTAGACCCGGTTGAGTTAGCCGCTGCCATTCACGCAACGCGCCGGGGCGAGCTATATTTGCACCCCGAAGCTGCCCGCAGGCTGGCCGAGGCCTTGCGTCCGGCCCCCAACGAGCACCAGGAACCGCCGCCCGACGTGCTCACCGAACGCGAACGTGAAGTGCTGGTGCTGGTCACGCACGGCCTCAGCAATCAAGAGATCGCCGAACAGTTGAACATCAGCCTCAAGACCGTGAAAGCGCACGTCAGCAGCATTCTGCAAAAGCTCAAACTGGATAGCCGTGTGCAGGCAGCGCTCTATGCGCTCCGCCACCACATTGTGCAGCTCGACAAGTTGTGACCAGGTCTTTTGCGCTATCGCCTGGGCATGGATTCCCTCGACACGCCCATCATTGTATGCCCAACACGCTCATTCCAGCCGCAGGGTCATGATTTCGAACGGTTCGAATGCCAGTTCGACACCCCCATCAACGATTGGAAGACTGGCGATATGCTGTTCCATGAGGGTGTTCAGGCTCGCAGCGCGCACCGGAAAACCAAAACCCACTCGTGTTCGCGCATGGGAACCGTGCGCCTCGTACAGGCGGATGATGACGCCCCGCTCGTCTTCCGCACGTTTCACCGCTTCGATGATCACGCCATCGTGGGTCACCTCCAGATAGGAATGCCGGGCAGGAGCGCTTCCCTGGTGGTCGGAAATAAGCGTCACCTGAAGCGGGACGTTTAACTCGTATCCGGCCTGAAGCACCCGCCCAGTGACATGATTTCCCAGATGCGGGTACAGGGCATACGTCAAGCGGTGGACGGCGCGATCGGCGACGGGATCGGGATAGGTGGGGCTGCGCAACAGATTCAGGTCGATCACGTTCCCTTCTACATAATGTCCGTATTTGCAGTCGTTCAACAGGGCCACCCCGTAGTCGTCTTGAGACAGATCAACCCATTTGTGGGCGCAAATTTCTTGTCGGGCCACGTCCCAACTGGTGTTCCGGTGCGTGGGGCGCTTGAACGCACCAAACTGAATATCGCACGTCACTTGCTGCGAACGCACCGCTACAGGGAAGCTCGTGCGCAACATCTTGTGCTCTTCGCGCCAGTCAACGCGGGTAACGAAATCGATCCGGCGGCTACCTGCGGTCAGGATAACGCGTTGCTCCAGCGTGGAATGGCCGAACGTATAGCGCTGCGCCAGCACAGCCTGAGGGCCTTCGACAGCGCCCGCCGCATCAACGAGCTTGAACCGCGCAGGCGGACGCTCGCGGTAACCGTGTTCCATATCCCACGCGTCCCCATGATCGGTATAGACCGCCAGCACGTTGCCAGGGCCGGTAAGCACTTCGCGCCCCGCCACCTTGTCGAATACCGAGGAAATAGCGCCTTGCTCGTCAAACCGGATGGTCAGGATGTCGTTTTCCAGCCGCGCCGGGCCAGCGCTCAAAGTGTCCGGTGGTGGCTCCTTAGCCGCCAGATCGCAGACCGCATAACCCACCGCCGGAACGTTAACTTTGAGCCAGGTCTCGCCAACCCGAACCCATTCTTCGCGTTCCCAGCTCAGCGAGTTTTGGACGAGAACGGGTTGCTGGCAACCGCCAGCATCAACTTGCTGCGCCAGGCTCACGCGCGTTTGCGCGGTCAGGCGCTCGACTTCATCAAGCATTTCGGCATAGCGTGCCAGCGACTCATCATACACGCGCGTGATCGACGATCCCGGCAAGATATCATGGAACTGGTAGAGCAACATTTCTTTCCAGATGGCGTCCAATTCTGCATGAGGATAAGGACTCCCCGTCAGCGTCGCCCACAACTCCAGCTCGCGTAACGCGATCTCCAGCTTGCGGTTGAACCATTTGCTCCGCGCCTGGGTCGTGTATGTTCCCTGGTGGCGCTCCAGGTATAGTTCGCCCACCCAGGTCTTGTAGCGGTCGATGCCCTGCGCAACCCGGTCAAAAAACGCCTCCGCATATTCCTGGGTTACCGGCGGCAATCCATCCAGGTTCTTTTCGCGTGCCAACGCCTCAAGATGGCTGGTGCCCGGCCCGCCGCCGCCATCCCCAATGCCAAAGAGCAGCAAACATGCATCCGACACCGCTTTATCCGCAAAGTTCTTCTCAGCAGCCAGCAGGGAATGAGGTTCCGCCGCACTGTTATATGTGTTTTCGGGCGGCATATGTGCCAGCACCCGACTCCCATCGATCCCTTCCCACAAGAACGTATGATGGGGAAACACATTGAACGTATTCCACGAGAGTTTCTGGGTCATGAAGTAATCGACGCCCGATTTCTTGAGAATCTGGGGCAACGAACCCGTATAGCCGAATACGTCGGGCAGCCAGAGCGTTCGCGGCTCAATGCCAAATTCCTCGCGGAAGAACTGCTTGCCGTACAGCAACTGGCGCACCAGCGCCTCGCCTCCCGGAAGGTTTGTATCGGCCTCAACCCACATAGCCCCTTGAACTTCCCAACGCCCTTCGGCCACCTTTTGCCTGATCCTGGCATACAGCCGGGGATAGTGGTCTTTCATCCACTGGTAAAGCTGCGGCTGGCTGGCTCCAAAGACATAGTCGGGATACCGCTCCATCATGTGCAGCACCGTCGCAAACGTCCGCGCCCCCTTGCGAATCGTCTCTCGAATCGGCCAGAGCCAGGCGAGGTCGATATGCGCGTGTCCGATGGCGCTTAGTTTCAGCGATGGGCTTCCGCCAGCTTTGGCAAGCTCAGGGGCTACAATCTCCCGCGCACGCGCGACGCTTTCCGGCGTGATATCCGATAGTTGCTGCGCTGCGCGGTGCAAAGCGAACAAGACCTGGTGGTAGCGTGCCCGGTCGTCGGGAAGGTGTTTCAGCAAGTCCGCCAGGACGCGGAAGTCATGGTACAAGCCGAACACCGCCTCGTCGAACACCGCGATAGCCGCCTCTTTCAGAATCCCGTTGTCGCGGTACTCTCCGAACAGGTCGTTGTTGCCAGCATCCACCCACAGATCGACCATCTCGCCGCCCCCGGCGCGGTCGAGGAAGGGCACAACGCGCTTGCCAGGGCGTCCCAGCGTGTAATCGTAGGTTGAACTTTGGGTGGTCAGTCCGAGAACCGGGCATCCCGTCGCATCCACCACGCACCCTTCACCACTGAGATCGATCAGCAGCACAACCTGTTGGCCCTGGGCTGATGCGGGTACTGTGCCTTCAAAATGGAACCACGCACAATCCCACAACTTCCCCCACGTGTCGCCGACGGCGACGCGGCGCATCTCGCCCGTTTGCCGCTCAGCGAAAGGGACAGGTTTGGGCGTGACCCAGGCCGTTGCCTTCAGGTCCGCCACGGGGGTGTAGATCGCCGCTTCAAGCGCCCTCAGCGTCGCATCAAAGCCCTTTGTAGTCTTGTAGAAGTAATATGGCATGGTCACTCCTCACCCGTTTTCACTGCGCTACAAGCCACCGGCTGCCCGGTCAGTCCAATTCAAGACAACCACCCTCAACCTGTGCCATCATACGCCACCTCTAGCGCCTGGGCAACACGCCCGCTGGCGTTGGCAATCACGCGGGTGATTTGACCATTTTGAACATTTGCACGCCTCGTGGCATGATTAAAGACATCGTCCGTCATCGCAGCCGTCATCCAATCCCACGACCCAACGTTCGCTTGGGTCACGAGTGACTTTTTGGAGAACGTAGCCATGCCCCCCAAAGTTGTGACATTTGGCGAAATCATGATGCGGCTTTCACCGCCCGGTTTTCTTCGCTTCGGCCAGGCCCGCACCTTTGATGTGATCTATGGCGGCGGCGAGTCAAACGTCGCCGTCTCGCTGGCCCACTACGGCGTACCGGTTGAGTTTGTAACGCGGCTGCCCGCCAATGACCTGGGCGATGCATGCGTTCAGTTCCTGCGGCAGTATGGCGTCGGCACCGGACAGATCGTGCGTGGCGGCGATCGGCTCGGCATCTACTTCCTGGAAATGGGCGCGATGCAGCGCGGGAGCGAAGTCATCTACGACCGCGCCGGATCATCGCTCGCCACCATCCAACCGGGGATGATCGATTGGCACGCCGTGTTCGCTGATGCAGGCTGGTTCCACTGGACGGGTATCACGCCTGCCATCTCGGAGGGTGCGGCTGCCGCCTGCCTGGAAGCGGTCAAGATCGCCCGGCAACGAGGGCTAACCATTTCCTGCGACTTGAACTACCGCAAAAAGCTGTGGCAATGGGGCAGGAAACCGGCGGACGTGATGCCCGAACTGGTGCAATACTGCGACGTCGCCATTGGGAACGAGGAAGACGCCGCCCAAGTTTTCGGCATCCATGCCCCGGACACAGATGTCACCGCCGGGCACGTCCAGGCGGACAAGTATCGCTTTGTGTGCGAGGGGCTTCACCAGCGCTTCGACAATTTACACACGATTGCCATCACGCTACGCGGCTCTCTTTCGGCCAGCCATAACACGTGGTCAGGCGTATTGTGGCATCACGGGGCGTTCCATGTCGCCCCCACGTATGATGTCACGCATATCGTGGATCGCGTTGGCGGCGGCGATTCGTTCGTGGCCGGGTTGATCTACGGGTTACTCACGTTTGGCGATGACCGGCAGCGAACCCTGGACTTCGCGGTGGCGGCGTCGTGCCTCAAGCATTCCATCTTCGGTGACTTTAACCTGGTGAAGGTCGATGAGGTAGAACGATTAATGCGCGGCGATACATCCGGGCGCGTCTCTCGTTGATGGTGCGTCTACAGAGCTATGTCGCTGCCATCATAGAGCCGGGAACCTACCCCATGACGCAAGGCAACGTCACGGTAAACGTCGTGCCTGCCCCCTCCTCGCTGGTAAAGGAGATGTCCCCGCCATGCAGTTCCACCACGTGCCAGACAATGGTCAGTCCCAGCCCCGTTCCCGGTACGTCCCCGACATTGCCCGCCCGGTGGAAGGGATCGAATAGCTTATGCTGGTCTGCTTCTGGAATACCTATGCCCTCATCGTGAACAGACAGGTGCACCTGGTTTTCCTCACATGCCACATGCAGCGTTACTACACTCCCATCCGGTGAATACTTGATGGCATTGGACAAGAGGTTGTGCAGAATATGTTGGACGATCCGGGGATCGACACACACTTCGGAGCAATCGCCCTCGTATGAGAACACCAGACGATGCTCAGAGGCGATAGAAATTCTGAAATCATCAAGCGCGGCCTCACAGAGTTCATGGAGGTCAACCTCTTGCGGTTCAAAAAGCAACTTCCCCGTCTCTGATTGCTCAATGACCAGCAGTTTGTCCAACATGTCAGCGATTAACGCGGTGCTCGCCTGGATGCGCTGAAACCGTTTTTGCTGTTCTTCTTCTGACAACTGATCGCTATAGCGCATCAGGATATCGCTTGACGAACGAATCACGGCCAGGGGGGTGCGCAGATCATGGGATGCCATTGACACAAAACGCGAGCGGATTTCGTTCACTTCCATTTCACGGGCCAGCGCCTGGCGCAGCGTCTCTTCGGCCTGCTTGCGAACGGTGATATCGCGACCCACAGCCTGGTATTCCCGCAGACGACCACCTTCATCGACAATGTACCGGTCGCTCCACTCCAGCCAACGCATCTGCCCGTCCGGGATAACGACGCGATGCTCAAAGGTGATATGCGGGGTTGCCGGCCCCAACGAGGCCAGCGCCTCCTGAACCTGGGCGCGATCGTCATCCGCGATGAACGAAAAGAAATCATAGTCCGCCAGAGCATCGGGGGAAACATCAAAATAGCGACAGTAAGCCCCATTAGCAAACGTCAGTGTGCCATCAGGCAAATGCCGGCAGATAAGCTCAGTTTGATCTTCGACGATGGCCCGGTAACGCTCCTCACTTTCGCGCAAAGCGGCGGTTCGCTCGGCCACACGTTTTTCGAGTTCTTCGTTGAGGTGCTGGAGCGTGACTTCAGCCTGTTTGCGCTCGGTGATGTCCGACATGACCACCACCATGCCGGTCAGTGTATGATCGCTGTCGAGAACCGGGTCTACTACCGCGTGCCACCAGCGATCGTTCTCGAACACATCCGCTTCTGCGCGGATCAGGTGCGTTTGCACCTGCCGGACTAAATGCCCGGATACGATGATCTCGCATGAGTGACCAATGAGCTGATCGACCGTGCCCCAAGATGCAAGCATGGCCTGATTGCACTGTTGGATGATTCCCTGCGCATCCGTCAGGCACACGCCGCTCGAAAGCGCATCAAAGGTCACCTGCCACTGGCGGCCCTTACGCACCAGCTCATCTTCCGCCTCGCGAGCGCGTATCAGCGCCCCGACGTAGGCGATCAAGACCGGCGGCTCGACGGGATGTGTCAGGTAGCCATCCGCGCCACTATTCAACCCGTTGATCTTCGACTGGCCATCCAGGTATGTCGCCGAAATCATCAAAACCGGGGTGCGGGCAAACTCGGGTTCCGAGCGAATGCGCTTGCAGACTTCGAAGCCATCCATGTCGGGCAGGTTGACATCCAGAATAACGAGATCGGGCCGGGACGCTACGTGGCGCAAGGCTTCTGCCCCATCGGCTGCTTCCGTTATCTCAAAACCTTCATGCCGGAGGAAGCGACACATCGCATAGCGAGTTGCGGCGTCATCATCGACATAGAGAATTCTCTTAGGAAGTTTTTCCACCACCATAATCGTTTTCACCCCGCGCTGCCAGACTGGATAAGCGTATCCTTAATTCTCGCCAGGATCATCTCGCGGGATGTCGTGTCTTTTGAAACAACCGCGACCGTCTGTTGCATCAGTCGCTCGCGGTCAGCATCGTACAATCGTTTCGAGCTATAGGCAACGACGGGGATCGACCGTGTAGCCGGATCCGATTTCAGTTTCTCCAAGACTTCAAACCCGCTCATTTCAGGCATCACCAGGTCCAGGAAGATCAGGCCGGGCGCCTTTTGCGCAGCCAGCCGCAATCCTTCGGGGCCACTCGCCGCTTCAATGATCTGGTACGGCGTTCCTTCAAGTGTCTTGCGAAATGTATAGCGCCACGCGCTGTCGTCGTCGATGATCATAATGGTCTCGCCGTGACTCAACGCGTCGAGACGCTCGACGAGCGTGTCCTGCACTATGGGCTTGAGCATGTACTCATCAGCCCCCAATACAAACCCCATCTCCTGCTCGCCGCTGACAACCGTGGCAACAATCACCGGTATATCCCTGGTCGCTTCGTTGCTCCGAAGCTCCGTCAAGAAGTCCCACCCGCTCTCGTTCGCCAGCAGAATGTCGAGCACGATCGCGGCGGGCCGCAGATGTTTGAGTATCTCCCACGCACCGGCCAATGTCTGAACGGGGATCACCCGAAAAGGCGAATCTTTGAGATATTCCTCGTACAACGCCAGGTCTTCCGGGTCGTCCTCGATCACCAACACCGCCGCGCCTTCCTGGCCAAGCTGTTCTTGCACCACCTCCGGCATATCCTCCGCGATGCCGGGATATGTCAGCGGGATGATCGCGCTGAAGGTCGATCCCTTGCCCGGCTCGCTTTCCAGCGTCAAGGTTCCTCCCAACACCTCGGTCAGTTGCTTGGAAAGCGCCAACCCCAGGCCCGTCCCCTTATGGACTTTGTGTAAATGGGTTTTGACTTGCTCAAAATCCTTAAAGATGCGCTGCTGGTCTTCGGGCGAAATGCCGATGCCCGTATCGGACACCGAGAAAATCGCGACCTGCCCACCATCAGCCAGGTCGGCCACGACGCGCACTTCGCCGCGCTCAGTAAACTTGAGCGCATTCGAGATAAAATTGCGCAGAATCTGCGCTACCTTGCGCTCGTCGGTTCGAAAGACAGGAAAATGGAGCGGTTCTTCAAAAATGAGAGCCACATCGGGGTTGCTGTGCAGCGGCTTAAACATGCCCCTGAGGCTGCTGAACAACTCGGAAAGGGTGAATTGGGTCGGTTCTACGCTGAGCTTCCCCGCTTCGATCTTGGCCAGATCGAGCAAATCCCCAATCATGTCGAGCAATTCCTGCGCCGACTGCTGAATCAGCGTCACCTGGTGATCCTGTTCCGGAGTCAGATCACCATCCAACCGTCCCAAAAGCAGGCGCGTCAAGGCAATAATCGAACTCAGCGGCGTCCGGAATTCGTGGCTCATCTGTGAGATGAAGCGGGACTTGAGCCGGTTGGCATCTTGCAGTTGTTCCGTCTGCTCCTCCAGCACAGCGTACAGCGATGTGACGCCGCGATTGCGATCTTCCAGCTCGCGGTTGATCCGTGTAAGCTGCTCCTGCCGCTCGCGGAGTTGCTGCAATAGTTCGGCCAGTTCCTGGTTCTGGCGGCGAATTTCTTCAAAGGGGTCGTCGGGGGGGAGTTCGGCCATTTCGCGGACAATGGCGGAGAGGGCCTGCTCATCAAGGTTTCGCGGCAAGGATTTGCCCAACACAACGCTGAGGCGTCCATCGGGCAATGTTTCCACCCCAAAGCGATCCATCAAGCGCCGGGCGTTATCCACGCCCTGTTTCAATTCGGCGGGGAGTTCTGCCGGTTCCCCAAGCTGTTGGAGTTTGGCCGGATCGGGGCCGGTAAACTGCAGGACAAAATGCTGAACGAGCGCGTGCTCCTCCACCAAAAACTCGGCTTTTCCCCGTCCGACAAACACGAAGATAATGCGTGCCATCTCGGACACGGCGGTCGCAATGCGAACCCTGTCTTGCGAATCAAAGCCGAGGCGTGTCGCAATATCCCGCGCCAGTCGCCGCAAACTGGCAATATCACGCTCGTAACGGATTTCCTGAACCAACATGGGGACTCTGGTCATTACCTGTAATCCTCCACGTTCATGGCACGTCCCCCATCCAACGCGCGATCAACACCGTGCTATCATCCGTTGTGCGTCGAAAATCTCGGCATAAGCGGGCGGCAATAGTGGCAGGTTGCCGGACTACCAGCCCTGGGTAATCTTCAAACTCCCACCGGTTGGACACCCCATCCGAAGCCATGACCAGTACCGCGCCAGGCGGCAACGCATATGTGAATTCGTTGATCTTGCGGATCGTGTGCCCCACCGTTCCGGAATAGGACACCATCCCCTTGCTTGTAGCACCGGTATAAACTCTACCGTTGATGTTGCCAACCCCAGCATACCATATCTCATGGGTGCGATGATAGATTTCCGCCACCGCCATCGCCGCGCCGCGCGTGTGTCGCATCCGGTCATGGCACGCTTTGATCAGTCTGGCAGGGGGCAGTTCCGGGTGTTCCTGGAAAACCTGCACCGCTTCCTGCGCTGCCTGGGCGGCCAATTCCCCGTGCCCCAGGCCGTCCACCACCATGATGACCGTGCGATTCGGCTCTTGCCAGACAGCCCAGGCATCACCACAAGCCGTCTCTCCGGGCAAGGGGAGGCTGATCGCCGACACATCCAGCGCAAACGACCGGCGTCGTGGCGACGGTGGCTCCACCCCAAACTGCGCCACGAGAACAGTGCCAATACCTGGTACTGAGTGAGCGTCTAACGCGGTGGCCAGCCGCTTGACGGCTCCCAACCCGATCCCGGCACCGCCACGGGTAGAGTAGCCATCTCGTAGAGAGCGAGTCACCGAGGCCATGCCCGGCCCCTGGTCTACGGAAATGATCTCTAAACCGTTGGTCGGCCCCCAACCCGTTTCACGAATGATCAGTTCTCCGCCAATGGCATGACGCGCCAGGTTGCTCGCTATCTCGGTGACGACGACCCCAACGTTGCCACAGAGCGTTTCGTTAAAGCCCAGGGCCTGTGCCATGCGGATTGCTTCGCGCCGCGCATGCCCCACCTGGTCGCCATGTTCTATGGGCAAGATGATTTGGGGTAACAGGCTGCTGGCAAATTGACCCATTCTCCCTCCACTGCCCTTACGGAAATTCATGTGTCCCACTAAAACGGGCGATCAGGCCCACATGGTGATCGATACTGTTGTGCCTTCCCCTGGCGTGGAGGAAATTTCAAACTCGTGGGCCAGCCGCTTAGCGCCACCTAAGCCCAGCCCCAGGCCGTCAGCAGTCGTATACCCGTCGGTGAGCGCCAGTTCGACGTCTGGAATCCCCGGCCCGTGATCTTCAAAGGTCAACCGCAACCCCTGGGCGAAACCACCTTCGACAAGCTCAATGCGCATCACGCCGCCGCCGCCATGCACGAGGGCGTTGCGGGCCAGTTCGCTGGCAGCCGTCATGAACTTGGTCTGGTTGACCGCATGAAAGCCGAGCTGCGCGCTCCAATCCCGCACAACGCGGCGAACCCGCACAAGGTCGTCACCGGCACGGATCGGCACGACATCATTCCTCATCAGATCGATCATCGTCGGAATCTCCGGCAAGCGGCCCCAGGGTCTTGCGCAAAAGAGCAATTCCTTTCTCGACGTTGAGCGCCGTCAAAACTCCTTCCAGGGATAGCCCCAGTTCGACCAGCGTGATCGCCACCGCCGGTTGCATGCCAATCACCACCGTTACGGCATCCAGCATCCGCGCCATTGAGGCGCTGTTCCCCAACATGCGTGCCGTAAACGAGTCCACGATGTCCAATGCCGAGATATCAATCAACACACCTCGCGCACCTGTTTTCTGTATTTGTTCCATCAGATCATTCTGAAGATTCATGGCCAGACGATCATGCATTTCGAACTGGAGGGTCACCAGCAGCAGATCGCCCATCTTCAGAATAGGAATACGCTCCATTGTTAAGTTCCTCGCTGTCCCCTGGACAGATAAAATCGCCTACTCTTTGGCGCGTTGAATCGTAAAATTGAGTTCCTTGAGCGCTACTTCGAACGCGCCGGCCAGCGAGGCCTTGGTGCGCACCCCGGTAAACTCCGCCCCCAATTGGACGATGGTTTGAGCGATCTGTGGACGGATGCCGCTGATGATACACTCCGCCCCCATCAATCGCGCGGCAGCCACGGTTTTGAGCAAATGCTGGGCCACCAGCGTATCCACCATCGGGACACCGGTGATATCAATGATGGCAATGTCAGAACCCGTGTCAACAATCTTCTGCAACAGGTTCTCCATGACCATTTGGGTACGGATGCTGTCCAACGTTCCGATCAGTGGCACGGCCACCACGCCTTCCCACAACTGCACGACCGGCGTCGACAATTCCATCAAGTCCTGCTGCTGGCGCTTGATGACTTCTTCACGGCCTCGCTGGAAAAGTTCCGTCGCATACAACGCCAGCCTGTCGAGCAGCACGGTCACAACCCAGAACTCCTCGCTCAGCCGTTCGGGTTCGCCGGATAGCTCATCACGCAGGTAGTCGAGGAGCGGGTGCTTCAGCGACATTAAGAACGTGGCCGTCTCAGATGCCGTAAAACCTCGCTCCGCCCGTGTCCGCGCGACCTGAACCAGAAAATCGCGAACGGCCTGCCATTCTGACGCATGAATATCGGAGAGGTTGCCACTTTGGGCAGCCTTCACCACCAGGCCCAGAAAAGTGCGTGATTGCTGGCGCAGTTCTTCTTCACTCAGCAGATCCAGCCGCAACGTATCTGCGCTCAGTTGCTCGTCCATCCACTTGGAAAAAATCTCCTCTTGCTGTTTCTTGAGGATTTCAGGCAACATTGATTCGAACGTTTTGGTCATTGAAGCCCCCTTGGTTAACTATCATTGAGGGTAATCCGATATAGATGAGGTTATTGTACCTCAAAAATCGTTTTGGCCGCTCGGCCAGGCGATATTAATAAATTTTTCATCCCCACTGGCACCTATCACGCCAAAACAGTGACATTTGCCCCTTGCCGCGTGCTTTGCAGCGCCTATAATTACATTCAAATATTGGAATATGGAAGCCACACCATGACAACGCATTATCGGGATATGGCCTCACGCTTCAAAGCCCTCGCGCATCCGGTCCGCTTGCAAATTCTGGACATGCTGCGCAACGGTGAGGTGTGCGTATGTCACATGGAGGCAGCGCTCGGCAAGCGGCAGGCGTACATTTCACAGCAATTAATGGTCTTGCGTAACGCGGGCCTGGTCGAGTCGCGAAAAGACGGTTTGCAAGTGTTCTACCGGTTGACCGACGGGCTAACCGAATCCATCTTGAACGTCGCGCTTGGCCCGATCCAGCAAGACGCTTTCGATGTGCTGGACTCCTGCCCCTGCCCCCGGTGCACTGCCGCGACATCCAATATAGAGATGCCTTGATTGTTGAGGAGAGACTTGACCGATGTTGACCATCAAAGTACTGGGCTCTGGCTGCCCTAACTGCCAGAAGGTCGAAGCTAATGTCCGCCAGGCACTCGCCATGTTCCACCCAGAAGGCGATTTCGAAGTGCAAAAAGTCACCGATCCGGTGAGCATCAGCGAGTATGTACTCAAGACACCTGGGCTGGTGATCAACGAGAAGGTCGTCAGTGAGGGACGCATTCCTGATCCATCGGAAATCATGACATGGTTTGCAAACGCACTATCCGGCGGTAAGTAAACCTATCTGTTGCCCTGCTTCTGTTCAGGGCATTTTTCAGATACTACTTCATTCATTTCTGTGAATACAGTGAGGTTGAGAGCATGGATTTGATCCTCGATTTGCTGAATGCCGGGTGGACCGGTCTGCTGGATTACCTGGCAGCACATGTTCTCCTGTGCCTAATTCCGGCATTTTTCATCGCTGGTTACCTCAGCGGCCTGATGCCCAAAGAGGTCGTCACGCGCTACCTCGGCCCCAAAACGCCTAAGGTCATCAGCTATCCGGCATCCGCCCTTGGGGGATTTATCCTGGCCGTGTGTTCTTGCACAATCCTGCCCCTGTTCGCCGGAATCTGGAAGCGTGGCGCAGGACTCGGCCCGGCGATCACGTTTCTTTTCGTCGGTCCGGCGGTAAACATCCTGGCGATTAGCTACACCGGCTCAGCCATCGGCATGGACATCGCGCTGGCCCGCATCGTGCTGGCGATTACTTTCGGCATTGTCATCGGCATGGTCATGGCCGCCCTTTTCAAACAACCCGCAGCAGACCCCGCTAACGCCGCCATGTTCGAGCAGAAGGCTACCATGCGCCCCGCACTGTGGGGGGTGTTCGGACTGCTGATCGCGGTGTTGATCGCCGGTACGCTGCAAATTGGCCTGCTCAAGAACACGGTTGCGTCGGTCACACTCCCGATTGAAATGTCAGAGGGGGTACAGGATACGCTTGACGCACTCGGCCTGACGCTGCAGGGCGCTGTGTTGATCATGATGCTGGTGCTGATTGCTCCGGTCGCATGGAAGGGCATGAGCAACGTCCTGACCGAGTTCAACCGTTGGACCTGGGCCGCGCTTGCCATGGTAACCATCACGTTGCTTCTGGCAGCCCCTACGACCGAGTCCGGCAGCATTGTCATCAACTTCACCGGTCGCTTCTTCGCAGAGGGGATCCTACTGGGCGCGCTCGCTTATATTGCGGCGAAACGTCTGGAGCACGACGAGCTGGCCCATTGGCTATGGGAAACCTGGCGCTTTGTGAAGCAGATTTTCCCTTTACTGATCGTAGGCGTGTTCTTTGCCGGTATGTTCCGTGAAATCACGCCTGAAGCGTGGGTCGAGCAATTGGCCGGGCGTAATACGATTTGGGCCAACCTGATCGGCGTGCTGTTCGGGGTATTCATGTACTTCCCCACATTGGTGGAAGTGCCAGTGGCTGGCGCATTCCTCGACCTGGGGATGCATCGCGGCCCGTTGCTGGCCTACCTGCTGGCTGACCCTGAACTCAGCCTGCAAAGCATACTCGTGACGGGAAAAATCATGGGGCGCACCAAGACGGCTGTCTACGTCAGCCTGGTCACGGTATTCAGCACGCTGGCGGGGTATATTTTTGGTATTGTTCTGGCGGCCTTGTGAACCGTCGCCAGCCTAATGAAGCATCATTTCAGGCTATTCCCACGCCGTGTAGAGGAGCATCATGGGCAAAGCACAGGAGAAACTACTGATGACCAACCAGTTGTTAACTTTTGGGAGAACAGTGTTATGAATTCACACACCAACCCCACAACCACTCCAACGGGGGCAGTCTTTCAGCGACTCTCTCTGCTTGACCGGTTCTTACCCTTGTGGATTTTCCTGGCGATGGCCGCCGGCGTCATCACCGGGTCAATCTTCCCAGGCGTCCAAGACACGTTCGACTCACTACGCATCGATACGGTTTCGTTCCCGATTGCGGTCGGTCTATTGTGGATGATGTATCCGGTACTGGCGAAAGTGAAGTACGAGGAATTAGGCAAGCTGCGCGGCCGATACCGTCTGTTCGGCGTCTCGCTCCTTCAAAACTGGATCATTGGCCCGGCGCTGATGTTCGCGCTGGCATGGCTCTTCCTGGCAGATTACCCCGAATACCGCACCGGGCTGATCATTGTCGGCCTGGCCCGCTGCATCGCCATGGTGCTGATCTGGAATATGCTGGCGGCGGGAAACAACGAAGACTGCGCTGTGCTGGTCGCGCTGAACTCGGTGTTTCAGATCATCATGTACAGCCCGCTGGCCTATTTTTACCTGAAATTCCTGCCAGATTTGTTTGGCGCTGATACGGCTGAAGTCGGCGTGACGATGGGGGATATCGCCAAAAGCGTGCTGATCTTCCTGGGCATCCCCCTGGCAGCAGGCATCATCACCCGTTTCGCCCTGATCCGCCAGCGTGGGCGCGAGTGGTACGACGGTGAGTTTGCGCCGCGCCTGGGCCGTACAGCGATCATCGGGCTGCTGTTCACGGTCGTAGTCATGTTCAGCATGCAGGGTGAAAAGATCGTCGACAATCCGGTCGATGTATTGCGTATTTCCCTCCCGCTGCTGGTGTATTTCGGCGTGATGTTCGCGGTGAGCTTCTATATCTCGCACCGGATGGGCTTCCATTACGACGAGTCCGCAACATTATCGTTCACGGCAGCCAGCAATAACTTTGAGTTGGCGATTGCAGTGGCGGTTGGCGCGTTCGGAATCACATCCGGTGAAGCGCTGGCGACGGTCGTCGGCCCGTTGATCGAGGTTCCAGTGTTGATCGGGCTGGTGTACGTGGCCTTGTGGCTGGGCAGAAAGCTCTACCGGGGCGATCCAACTGCGCCCAAAGCGGAAGTGGTCGCTGTGGGCGACTAACCCTCCTTCCCCGTTTCTTACCCCAGTGGGTTTTTCTGGCGATGCAGCCGGGCCAACCCAATATGATCGGCTCGGCTGCATCGCCATGGTGTGGGTTTGGCATATGCTGGCGGCGAGTATCATCACTCGTTTTGCGCTGAGCCGCCAGCGTGGGCACAGTGGCGCATTCCCGCCGCGCCGGTGCGGGTGAAGCCTGTCACGTCATCAAAGTTGGCGAATCGGCGGGGGTTCGATAACATTTCGCCTGTCCGTTCTGCATTTGAGCGTGTATCATTATTTTTGCATCATGAGCACCAAAGGAGATTCACATGGGTAACCTGGGCACACCTGAACTCTTACTTATCCTGGCCGTTGTTGTACTCTTGTTTGGCGTTGGGCGTGTTTCCCGCATTGGCGGCGAAATGGGCGCAGCCATTCGCGAATTCCGCAAGGGATTGAAAGGTGAAGATTCCGGCGAAACAAACGATTAGGGCATGAGAGTCCCGGCTATTGCCGTCGTCGCCGGGCTGGCGTTTGGGTTGGTGGCATGCCAGTCTGAACCCGCGTCCGACACTACACCTGGGAACAGCCGCCACCCGGATCGATTGGTGCTTGCCACAACAACCAGCACCTACGATTCAGGGTTGCTGGACGCCATTTTGCCGGATTTTGAGGCGAGGTACGATGTGACGGTTGATGTGATCGCCGTCGGCACTGGCCAGGCTCTCAGGCTGGGCGCTAACGGCGATGCGGATGTCGTCCTCGTCCACGCCCGCGAACGCGAAGAGGCGTTCGTCGCTGAGGGTCACGGCGTGGCACGCTACGATGTGATGTACAACGACTTTGTCGTTGTCGGCCCCGCCAGTGATCCCGCCAGCATCGCCAGCGCCCCCAGCGCGGCAGCGGCGTTCCAGCGGATCGCCGATCATGGCGCGGGGTTTGTCTCGCGCGGAGATGACAGCGGGACGCACATCAAAGAACAGGCGATCTGGGATCAAACGTCGGCGGTGCTCGATGCAGGCTGGTATTTTTCTGCCGGGCAGGGAATGGGAGCCGTGCTTACAATCGCGGATGAACTTCAGGCCTATACGCTCAGCGATCGGGCCACGTACCTGGCCCGTAAAGCCGAGGCGCTTGACCTGGAAATTCTCTTCGAGGGCGATCCGGTACTGTTCAATCCCTATGGAGTGATCCCAATCAACCCCGCCACCCACCCGTCGGTGAACGCGGAACTGGCTCAGCGCTTCGTAGACTGGATCACGTCGCTGGATACGCAGCAATTGATCGCGTCGTTCACAGTGCGCGGGCAGGTCATCTTTCAGCCCAATGCCATAGCATGGCAAGCAAGCCATGCGACAGACTCGCCATAGTGGGAGAAGCGACGTTCGATGCTGGACGCTCTCAAAGAAGCCATAAGGCTGCTGTTTGCGCTCGATCCGGTGGTTCTGGAGATCACCTTGCGGTCCCTCCAGGTGACCATGAGCGCGTTGCTCATCAGCACGCTCATCGGAGTGCCCTTCGGAACGGGAATGGCATTGTACCGCTTCCCCGGTCGCCGGTTGGTGATGGCGCTTATTTACACCGGAATGGGCTTGCCGCCGGTCGTCGTTGGCCTGCTCGTATATATGTCCCTTTCGCGTAGCGGCCCGCTGGGGGAACTTCAATGGCTGTTCTCGATCAAAGCCATGATCGCAGCCCAAACGATCCTGGCGGTGCCGGTCGTGGTCGGAATCACCATGAGCAGCGTCATGGGCGTTGATCCAGCCCTGCGTATCCAGGTCCGGTCACTGGGAGCTACCCGCTGGCAAATCGTCCGGACGATTCTTGAGGAAGCGCGTTTCGGCGTTATCGTTGGCATCATCGCCGGGTTTGGTTCGATAATCTCAGAAGTGGGCGCGGTAATGCTGGTCGGTGGCAACATCGAAGAGCGCACGCGGGTATTGACGACGGCCATCGTTCTGGAAACACGGCGCGGCAAGTTCGACTTCGCGCTGGCGCTTGGTATCATCTTGTTACTGCTGTCGTTCGCGGCCAATTCATTGATGATGATCGGGCAGGGGAAATATTCTGAGTCATGAGTAACACAATCTATTCGCTCAGAAACGTACACCAGGTCTACGACAATCGCACCGTGTTGCGCATTCCGTCACTGGACATCCGGCAAGGGGAGGTTCTGGCGGTCGTGGGGCCGAGCGGCGCGGGCAAGAGTACGTTGTTGCGGTTGTTGGGACTGCTGGAAGCGCCCTCGCGGGGCGAGGTCGTGTTCCACCAGGATGGTCACGGCATGACGTACCACACCGCGACCATCGACGAACGCCGCAAAATCACCATGGTGTTCCAGCAGCCCGCCCTACTATCGCGCAGTGTACGCGCCAACGTCGCTTTTGGACTACGATTGCGTGGCAATCGCAATGGACGCCAGCGTATCGATGCCGCCCTGAAGCGCGTCGCCCTGGACAAACTGGCAAACGCCAGCCCTCGCACCCTTTCAGGTGGCGAGTTACAACGGGTCGCGGTGGCCCGCGCGCTGGTGTTGGAGCCGCGCGTTTTGTTGTTGGACGAACCCACCGCCAACCTCGACCCCGCCAACGTCCGCCTGATCGAAAATCTGATCCGCGAACAGAACACCGATCATGGCGCTACTGTGGTCATCGTCACGCACAATATCTTCCAGGCACGGCGGCTTGCTACTCGCGTCGCGTTGCTATTGGAAGGCGAACTGATCGAAATTGCTCCCGGCGATCAATTCTTTGACGACCCGCGCGACCCGCGTACAGCCGCCTTTCTGTCGGGTGAGTTTGTGTGCTGAGCGGGAAAAGCGCCCGTGACACACCAACCACCGGCTGGCCAGGGCACACTCACGGCGGCAATGATTCTCACAGGCAGTTTCCGCTTCTAGTCCGGCGAGCCTAAAGCCCGGACGCGAGCTTCTGCGCGATCAAGCGCCTGCTGTACCGTCTGTTCGCCTGTCAGCGCCCGCGTGCTTTCTTCTCCCACGATGTCGCCAAATTCAAAGGAATGGCGGGTTACCGGGCGTTCGCCGCGCGCAAAGGCGCGGGTGGCGCGTGTGCTCTCGATCAGGTCCGGCCTGAAGCGCCGCACAAATCGCGGGTTCGACAGCACCGACCGGCGCGATACCTCAACAAAGCCGCTACGCTCGGCATCATCGACCAACTGCTCCGGGGCACAGAGGAATTTAGCGAGTTCCCAGGCAGCTTGTTTCACTTTGGAGCGGGCTGGAATGGCATACGGCGGGCAGTACAACCCGGCGTGGCGCGTGCCATTCGGCCCGGCGGGCACCAGCGTGGTCATAGTGCCGTCGGCAATTGGCCCACCAGCATCATATACGATCGACGCTTCATTAGCCGGCTCGATGACCATCGCGGCACGCCCATCACGGTAGCATTGCATGCATTCGACGAATCCCATTGTCTCCGATCCGGGGGAGCCAGTCTGGGTCAGCAGATCAACGTAATGAGTCAGCGCAGCATGAAACTCCGGCGTGTTAAAGGCGGGCTGCCCTGCATCGTCGTACCATCGCACCCCCCACGACGGTGCCCAGGTTGAGCCGAGAATCCAAAAATTGAGGCCGCAGCTTGGCGCACCACGCAGGGTGATACCGTAGAAATCCGTTTGACCATCTATGCGCACCGCCGTTTGGACTTCATGCGCCACTTCTGCCAGTTGATCCATTGTCTGGGGCACAGGGATACCGTAGCGCTCAAACAGATCGTGGCGGTAAATCAATACGTTCGAGACATCGCAATAGGGAATGCCATATATGACGCCCTGCAGGCTAACAGCGTCCAGCGCAGCGGCCTCAAAGTCGTCCAACGCGTAGCCATCGGCGGCAATATAACGGTCTAGCGGTTCCACGCTGCCGCCACGGGCATACTGCAACAGCAACAGTTCGTCGCACCCCACCAGATCGAACGGCGGATCGTCGTCGTTGAAGGC
This sequence comes from uncultured Anaerolineaceae bacterium, assembly GCA_964611395.1. GTDB lineage: Bacteria > Chloroflexota > Anaerolineae > Aggregatilineales > Aggregatilineaceae > CAZSXY01. Next base: position 63,424 of record CAZSXY010000004.1, read on the forward strand.
CCTTGCCATCAGCTCCCAGAATTCAGGGATGTGGCTCAAGGTCACTTCGACGGTGATGCCGGTCAACGCTTTGAAGCGCTCTGCGCTGCGAAAGAGGTTGTGGAACGGTGCCCAATCTTCTTGCAGCACCCGGACAACGGTACCGGCAGGAAACTCTGACATCGTCTTCGCTCCTGAAAACTCATGCGCCAAGCGCCTTGCAGCGGTAGCTGCGTGCGCGATGCGGAGATTACGGGTTCAGACCCCAAGTGCGCGCTTCAACGCCGCTTTCATCACCGACTCCGGCGCTTCGCGACCGGTCCATAACTCAAAACCAATCACTCCCTGGTAGACCAGCATGGACAACCCATCCAAAACCGGCAAACCCTGTGCCTTCGCCGCCTGCAACAGGCGCGTTTCGGGCGGATTGAACACGACATCACACACCAACATGCCGGATTGCGCCCCACTCAAATCGACATCGGGCAGAGCGTCCACATCCGGGTACAACCCGATCGACGTGGCATTGACGAACACATCCACGTCAGCAGGCACGCGATATGTCCCGCGCCAGACTTCAAACGCGACGTTCGCCCCCGTGTTTTTCTTGAGATCGGCCACCATCGTCTGGCCTCGCTCCGGCGTCCGGTTGATCACGAGGATTTCAGCAGCGCCAGCCAGGGCCAGTTCGGTGGCAATGGCACGCGCAGCCCCGCCCGCGCCCAGCATGACCACCCGTTTGCCCCTGGGATCGACTCCTGCATCCTGCCGCACGCCGCGCAAGAAGCCTTTGCCATCGGTGTTTTCGCCGATCAAGCGATCCCCTTCGCGCCGAACCGTATTCACCGCACCGATGACCTGGGCGTCCGGCGCTACCTCGTCCAGGTATGGCATGACGGCCACTTTGTGGGGGATCGTCAAATTGATGCCCTTCATGCCAAACGCACGCACTCCGCGCATCGCATCCGCCAAATCCGCCGGTTTGACCTCGATGTTCAGGTAACGCCAGTTCAATCCAATCGCATTAAACGCGGCTTCCTGCATAACGCCGGTGGGGTTCTCGGCAACGGGATATCCCAGCACCCCCACCAGCTCAGCCTTATAATTAGCCGGCATGATCACCTCCTCAAAATACCTGCTCGTGCGCCCATAACACCTCATACATGCCGAACAGCACTCGCCAACTAGCAAAAATGGGGCTTGCGCCCCATTCCACCCACAAGCGCTACAGGCGATGGCCAATCACTTTTCTTTACAGCCCTCAGCCGCCGAGCACGACAGACCAAACGCGTTTTGCAGGGCCTCTGATGCGGCATCACGCACCGAGGACTGGTTGTCTCGCAACAACTCTTGCAACGGGTCAATGGCCCGCCGGTCACCGAGTTTACCAAGCGCCTTTGCCGCTGCTGCCCGTACTTCAATGGCCTCGTCCTGCAACGCCTCGATCAGCGGCTCAACCGAAGAGGGGTGGTGGTTCTTCGGCGCACCGAGCTTTGATGCTGCAATGGCCCGCTGCCCAGGTGAAGGATCGGTCAGCAACTGTTCTTGCAACGCCCGAATATCCTCAGGAATCTCGGACACGTTCACCGTTGGCACAATCGTGGGTGTCGACGTGGGTTCGATGGTGACCAGCGCCCCAGTGCCAACGATCAACAGCGCCAGCAGGATGATCCCAGCAATCACAGCGCCCAACACGACCATATTCCGCCGTTGCATTCTGGCTCGCTGATCCACGACAATCGGAGCTACTCTGGTCACCATGGACTCGTGCAATTGCCGGAGCTTGGCTTCACGTTCTTTAACGACGGGCACCAGATGCTCAGGGATCGGGCCACCCATGATCATGTTGGAAATCGCTTCCTGGTCGACTTCGCCCTTGAGGAAATCTCCAACTTTGTGACCATGACTGATGATCGTGAAACGATCGGCCACCTGGTACACGTGCCCAATGTTGTGCGTGATGAAAATCACGCCGAGGCCGGCCCGCTTGGCTTCCTTCGTGTAATTGAGAACTTTCTTGGTCTCACCAACCGATAGCGCCGAAGTCGGCTCATCCAAGATCAGCAGTTTCGACCCAAAATACTTGGCGCGGCCAATGGCGATCGATTGGCGCTCGCCACCGGACATGCGGAGCACTTCTTCTTCTGGGCGGCGAACCACAATACCAATGTCCCCCAGCGCCTGCACGGTTTCTTCATTCATGCGCTCCTTGTCGAGAAACTGGAGGGGGCCACGCCGGTGAATGATCTCGTGACCCAGGAAGAAATTACGCGAAATGCTCATCAAGTTGACGAGCGCCAGGTCCTGGTATACCGTTTCGATACCCAGAGCGCGGGCCACTTTGGGGGACGGAATGTCAACCGGGTGACCCTCGAAGTATATTTGGCCTTCGGAGGGCGGGTGAATCCCGGTCAGCACTTTGATCAGCGTAGATTTCCCCGCCCCGTTGTCACCCAGGAGTCCGACGATCTCACCCCGGTCAACCATGAAATTGACATTCTGCAGCGCCGCGATCAGGCCGAAACGCCGGGTGATATTCTCCATATAGACAAGAGGAGCACCATTTCCGTTTTCAGCCATCTTACCGTTGCCTTCTAATATTCGTATTGATAATGACGGCGATAATCATGATGATACCAAGCACCCCGCGGAACCAAGCGGCCTCGACGCCAATCAACACCAGCCCGGTTTTCAGCATAAAGGCAATCAAAACGCCCAGCACCGAGCCGAAAATGCTGCCGTAACCGCCAGTGAGCAGCGTGCCACCGATCACTGCCGCCGCAATGACGTCCAGTTCGTACCCCGTGCCACGTAGCGGTTCAACCACCTTGAAGCGAGCCGCCTCCATGATCCCGGCCACTGCAGCGAGCGTCCCTGAGATCACAAAGCTCATCACCTTCACGCGGGTGACGTTGATCCCCTGAGCACGCGCTGCCTCAGGATTACCACCGGTGGCAAAAACGGCGTTGCCATAGCGCGTCTGGGTCAAAATGACGGTGAAAATCATGGCTAACAGGCCCCACCATGCAATTGACGCCCGGAAGTTCTCCTTAATGAAGTTGAACTTCCCGTTCAGAATATCGAAGAATGGCGCTTGAACAGTGGTGTCCAGATCGCTGCCGTAGTAGATGATCAGCCGAACCGCCACAATGACGGTTGCCGCCATAACGGCGCTGGTGGCCCCCAGGCGGATCATTGAGCCAGTTGACCGCACCCCACGCATGGCGTTCCCACGTTGCCAGCTCTTGCGGGCAGTTGGCAGGAGGAAGAACACTACCAGGGCCGCTGCCGCCACAACCAACCCGATGATCACCAGGGGGTGAAAGCTCCATACCATCGGGTCGCGTTCATACCGGGCGATCGTGCCGCCGGGAATGATATTCAGCATGACCGAACGGTAAATGTAAAGTGTGCCCAGGGTTACAATGAACGATGGGATTCGGGTCACAACCAACAATAAACCGTTGATCAACCCCAAAGTCGCGCCTGTCGCCAGCGCTACGAGAATCGCCAGCAGGCCAGGCATCCCCGCATCCGAAATGCCCCAGTTTTCAATCAATCGCTCCCCAATCCCGAACGGAAGGAGGTCGACCAGGCCCGCCGGGCCGTTGTCTGCGGCGATGATAAACATCAGCGCGCTCAACCCCAGCATGGACCCCACCGACAGATCAAACTCGCCAGCGATCATCAGCATGGTCACGCCAACGGCGATAATACCCTGTGACGTTGCGTTCGTTGTGATCGAAGCCACCGTGCGAAGATCGGTGAATTGTGGCGGCCAGCCAGTATCAACCCAGGTAGCGATGAAGAAGAAAAAGAAGACGGCGAGGAAACCAAAGATAGCGCCAGACTCAGGGGAGCGACTCCATACCTCACGGGCATGTTCCCAGTATGCAAGCAGTCTGCTGCGCCCCTCTCGATGCTCTGTTAATGAGATTTCCCTAGCCAAAGTTGATCGTCCCCTCAACAGTTACTATGAGTACCGGTCGTTGCAAAACATGGGAGGAGCATCGCCCCTCCCATGCACACATGACGATTTCGTCAAAGGTTTAACGGTAGCCCGCCTGGTTCAACGCAATCACGCGGCCCACATTGCTGGCATCCACAATGTTCGGGCCGGTGAAGATGTCGTTGGCCGGACGGAGCAGGTACTGGCTGTTCAGGAACAGCCAAATCACGGTTTCGAAGCCCTGGACATACGGCTGCTGATCCACAGACACCAACGTCACACCTTCCTGTATCTTCTCGAAGATGGTCGGGCTGGTGTCGAAGGTGGCATGGATAACCTGGTCCGGGGTCACGCCGCTTTCCTCAGCGTACTGATAGTACGAGTGCGCCGGGTCTGGCCCCAGGGTCACAATGGCGTTGAAGTCGGGGTTCGCGGCGAACGCATCACCGATCAGGCCAGCCGATTCGGGCACGTTGTAGTTGATGGTGAAACGCACCACATCAATGCCTTCTTCGGCCATCACGCTCTCAACACCGTTGCAGCGTGCCTCAAGACCAATGTGGCCCACTTCCTGGATCGGGCACAGCACGCCGGTGATCTCACGGTCGGCCAGCAGGCGGCGGGCGACTTCCTGGCCCCCGATAAATTCGCTGGTGCCGATGTAGAACAGGTGCGGCAGGCGCTCACCGGCGGGGCGAGTGTCCTGCGTGTTGAAGGCAATCACGGGGATGCCAGCAGCCACTGCGCGGTTCACCGCGTCCTCGATCAGCGCCGGGACCGGCTCAGTGGTGCCAATGCCATCGGGCTCGGCGGCAAGGGCATCATCCCAGAAGCCTACCATTGCCTCGTTAGAGGCGGTGTCTGCTCCCAGCCAGGTGGCATCAACATCGAGGAAGGCCGCAGCATCTTCCATACCCTTGATCACCGTCAGCCAAAACGAGTTGCCGGGGCCACCATGAGCGATCAGGAAGAATTTAGGCTTTTCCTGGCGAGCTGCTGCGCCACCAATGGAAGTGAGCAAAATGCCAACGATCAAGAGCATTACTACGAGAGTCCGCTTTTTCGACATGTCGAATTTCTCCTATTTAAACTCTTTTGTCGACGAACGAGTAATTTGCACCAAAGGGTGCGTTCGTGTAGAAATACCATGCATTGTCCAGGCGTAACCACCTCCTTTGCTATTTCATCAGCAAACCTGATACATAGCACCATGATTGTTCATGAAATGTGTGGAAGCAAACTCATTATACAAGAAGCGTCAAGTTCTGCGCAATCTGGCAAAGCGCCTCACACTTACTATACTATCAAATGAGATTGACTATACATGTAGATTGTGTGGATACCACCTATGGATACCATTAAAACGTTAATGAACGGCACACGTGCGTTCTGGTCGAATCGCCAGCAACGCAAAACGGTGATGTGGGTGTTCGCGGTCGTGGGGCTTGTCATCCTGGCCTATGGCGCGTACACCTATTACGATGCCAACCGCACCATCGATGACCTCAACCAGAGGGCCGACGCTCTTCGCAGCCAGTACCCCACCATCGAAGTAGACGGCGAAGAGAAGATCGATCTGCGGGACGCACCCCAAACCGACCTGATGCTGCTGGCTATGATCCGGCGAGATACCGACAAGGCCGAGATTCGGCGCAACCGGGGCATCATGTACGCCGGAATCGGCATCATCGTGCTGGCGCTGGCCTATCTTGTGGCTCCAGAAGGTACAGGTACTACTAGTGCAAGCGGGGATGATGGCATATGATTGGAGGTTAGCGAAGAATCAAGGCTAGAGAGTTTACCCCAGGAGAAGTGCTCTTATGATGACCTCACGCGAACGCGTCGCCCTGGCGCTGAACCATAAGGAACCCGACAGGGTCCCCCTTGATCTGGGCGGATCTGTCGTCACCGGTATGCAGATTAGCTCTGTCTATCTCTTACGACAAGCGCTGGGCCTGGATAAGCCCGGAACTCCTGTCAAACTGGTGGAACCCTACCAGATGCTCGGCGAAATTAAAACGGATTTGCTCGAAGCCCTTGGCGTGGATGTCGTCCCGCTGGAATCCACGCGCACGTTCTTTGGCTTTCACAAGGAAGGCTGGAAGCCCTGGATGCTGCACGATGGAACCCCGATGCTCGTCCCTGGCAGTTTCAACACGGAACCAGAACCTAATGGCGATATTCTCCAGTATCCAGAAGGCGATAAAACCGCTCCACCGAGCGGGCGCATGCCGGCAGGTGGATACTATTTCGATACCATTGTTCGCCAGCCGCCCATCGATGACGATAATCTGAACGTCGAAGACAACCTCGAAGAATTTGGACCCATCACCGACGAAGAGTTAGATTACTTCCGCCGGGAAGCAGACCGTCTGTACAACGAAACAGACAAGGCTATTCTGGCAAACTTCGGCGGAACGGGCTTCGGCGATATCGCGCTTGTCCCCGCCCCCTGGATGAAATATCCGAAAGGCATCCGCGATATCGAAGAATGGTATATCAGTACTGTCACCCGCCGCGATTACGTGTATGCCATCTTCGAACGCCAGTGCGAAATCGCTTTAGAGAATCTCGCCAGGATATTCGAGGTTGTGGGCAACAAGGTGTCTGCCGTATTCACCACGGGCACCGACTTCGGCTCTCAGAACGGCCCATTCATCTCGCCCAAAGCCTATCGCGACCTGTACAAGCCATTCCACAAAATCGTGAACGACTGGATCCATGAAAACACGGAATGGAAGTCCATGATTCATTCCTGCGGTTCGATATACCGCCTGCTGCCAGACTTCATCGAAGCCGGGTTTGACATTCTCAATCCGGTCCAGACTGGTGCAGCCGAAATGGACCCGCGCCGCCTGAAGGAAGAATTCGGCGATCAAATTGTATTCTGGGGTGGCGGGGTAGACACACAGAAAACTCTCCCCTTCGGCACGCCCGACGAGGTGCGCGAGGAAGTCCATGAGCGCCTGCGCATTTTTGGGCCAGGCGGTGGTTTCGTGTTCAACACCATCCACAACGTGCAATCCGGCGTGCCGGTTGAAAATCTGCTGGCGTTATACGACGCGGTCAACGAGTACCGCAACTATCCTATCGCATAATCTTGTGCATAGTTCAAGGAGTTGAAAAACAATGTCTTTGATTGCGGAAATCCGTCAGGCTGTTATCGACGGGCAGGCCAAGGTCGTCGTTCCAAAAGTGGAGCAAGCCTTATCCGAAGGGCTAGACCCGAACACGATCCTGCAAGAAGGTCTGATCAGCGCCATGACCGAGGTAGGCCGGCTGTTCGAAGAAGGTGAATACTTCGTGCCCGAAATGCTCATTGCCGCGCGCGCTATGTCGGCTGCTCTCGAAGTGCTCAAGCCTTTGCTGGTCGAGCAAGGCGTCGAACCCATTGGCAGGGTGGCGATCGGCACCGTTAAAGGCGACCTGCACGACATCGGCAAATCATTGGTGGCGATGATGCTCGAAGGGGCCGGGTTTGAAATTGTGAACCTCGGCGTTGACGTGTCACCCGACCAGTTTGTAGCAGCCATTCAGGACGGCGCACAAATCGTAGCCATGTCTGCCCTGCTGACCACCACGATGCCCAACATGAAATCGACCATCGATGCGATTGAAAAAGCCGGGTTGCGGGACAAGACAATCGTCATGGTCGGCGGGGCACCGGTGACCCAAACCTATGCCGAAGAAATTGGAGCTGACGGCTATGCACCGGACGCATCCGCTGCCGTCCGTAAGGCCAAAGAACTGCTTGGTGCCTGACTCTGCCCGCCACGACTTATAAGTTTGATGCGCCACAGAACCCAACCAATTTCTGTGGCGCACGTGTTTCGGCTCGCAGGAAGTCCCCGCACCGGGAATCGTTCAACCATCCCCAGCATAATCGCCCTCGTGGGCAGGGCATAAAACCCCACGCGAAAGTGGGCGAAAGGAGCGCTGCATCTGCCCGGCAGGCGTATCGCTCACAAACGCTTGTTGAGCAGCTTCCGTCTTGAGATGTCTGGATGACTTGATTTTTGAGATATATACTGGTATATATCAGTATACAGGCGAAGAAACAGACCAGTTTTGACTCTGCTCAAATGAACCCGCAACTACCGCTTTACGCCCAGCTCAAAGAAGCCATCACCTCGGCCATCAGTCGTGGCGAGTTTGCGCCCGGCGATCAAATCCCCTCGCAGCGGGAATTATGCGAAAAATACGGCATGAGCCACATGACGGTGCGCCGGGCGATCTCCGAGCTGGTCAACGAGGGCGTCATCTATGCGATTGCAGGCAAGGGCCTTTATGTCGCCCAACGCAAGCAACCCGCCGAAATGGGATCGCTGGTCAGTCACAAAGAGCACATGAAGCGCCTGGGGATGCAGCCCGCAACGCGCCTGCTGGACGCTCGCATCGTGCCAGCATCGCGTGCACTGGCGCAGGTGTTTGGCGTGGCGGTTGGCACGCCACTTGTCTACTTGCGCCGTTTGCGCCTCGGCAACGGCAAGCCGATCTCGATCCTGGCGTGCTATTTGCCTCATCACCTCTGCGAAGGCATCCTCGACATTGATCTCGAAGAAGAATCGCTGTTTGACACGTTGCGCAACCAATACGGCTTGACTCTGGTTGGGAGCGTGTCCACTATCGAAGCCATCCTTGCCAGCGACGAACAAGCCGCCCTGCTGGAACTGACACTGCCTGCTGCGCTGCTGGTCAAACAGCAGATCACCTATCTGGATGACGGGCAGGTCATTGAGCTTAGCAGGAACACAATCGTTCCTGGATACCACGTGCGCGTGGAGGAAGGAGAGACAGCCGGAACCGAGTCTCATTTCACCGTGGACATCCTCGTACCCAACGATCCTTTTGTAGAGAAGTGAGCAAGAACCGGTCGCAGCAGCGTACCTGTACAGGTACGCCAGTAAGCCGCGACCACCCAATTTGTGCATAGGCAGCGCGGAGACTATACAAACATGAAACTAACGATCATCGGTGGGGCTGGTGTGCGTGCGCCGTTCATGATGAAGGGGCTGGTCGCATACGCGCCACGCATCGACCTGCAAGATGTGTGGCTAATGGATATTGATGACGAAAAACTGGCCTTGATCGGCGGGTTGTGCCAGACGCTTGTACAACGGTATGAAGCCCCCTTCGCGCTACACCTGACGACCGATGCACGCGCCGCATTGGAAGATGCAGATCATGTCATCATGACCATTCGCGTCGGGGCCGAAGCCGGTCGCATCAAAGACGAGCGCGTCGCGCTGCTGCACAACGTCATCGGCCAGGAAACCACTGGCCCCGGCGGATTCGCGATGGCGATGCGCAGCATCCCGGTTATTCTCGACTACTGCCGCCTGGTCGCAGAAGTCGCACCCCATGCCTGGATACACAACTTCACCAACCCTGCCGGGCTGGTCACGCAAGCAGTACATGAAGCGGGATTCGAACGCATCATCGGCGTGTGCGACAGCGCAAACGGGGCGCAAACACAGGTTGCTCACTACCTGGGAATCCCCGAAGCCGCCGTCCAAACCGAGGTCTTCGGCCTGAACCACCTCTCATGGACGCGCTCGGCAGTGGTGAACGGGACCAACCGCCTGCCAGAACTGCTGCACGACCCGGCCTTTATCGCCGCCAGCAACATGCAGTTGTTCGACGCGGCGCTGCGCGAACGCGTGGGGATGTTCCTCAACGAATACCTGCACTACTATTACTACCGCGACAAAGTGCTGGCAAAGTTACAGGCCAAAGAAGAAACGCGCGGCGAGCAAGTTGCCCGCCTGAGCGCACGCCTGCTCCACGAGCTACGCACGACGCAGAATCCCGACGAGGCTTTGCGCATCCACCACCGGGTGATGGCCGCACGCACAGCCACCTATATGAACCACGCCGTGCGCGATGCATCCACTGCACAGCATTTTCATGAACCGCTCGATGATGAATTAGGGTACGCGGGGGTGACGCTGGGATGCATTGAGGCCATGTGCACCGGCGTCCCCCACCGCACAGGATTGAATGTGCCAAACGCCGGAGCCATCGCAGGCATGCGCGACGATGACGTCGTGGAAATTACCTGCCTGGTAGACGACGGTGGCCCGCACCCGCTACCGGTCGGAGAAATCCCCGAACACCAGTACCTGCTGATGCGCGCCGTCAAGCGGTACGAACGGCTCGCCACCCAGGCCATCCTGAACCGCGATCGGGGCCTGGCGGTCGAAGCCTTGTTTGAGCATCCCCTGGTCGGATCATTCTCGCTGGCCGAGGCGCTGGTTGCGGACTATCTGGAAGCGCACCGCGAATACGTTGGTGAGTGGCATTAGGCAAGCACCGCGCGAGGAAATGGTATGCCAATCTACCTGGGAGTCGATGCAGGCGGCACAAAGACCCATGCCCTACTCGCCGACGAGAAGGGGCAGGCGTTGGCGCTTGGCAGCGCGGGTAATGGCCGGTGGGAACTCGTGGGGCTGGAAGGGGCCTACGAAGCGCTCAACGCGGCACTTACCGATGCTTTCGCCCAGGCCGGTCTGTCGCGGCACGATGTGCAGGCGTCAGCCTACGGGCTTTCGGGCATCGACTGGCCCAGCGACAAGCAACTGCTGTGCACCGTCGTGGATCGGTTAGGCGTGTCCGGCCCCAAAGAATGCGTCAACGATGCCTTCGTCGCGCTGCGCGCTGGCACAGCCAATCCCTGGGGAGTCGTGATCATCGTAGGCACAGGCACGCTCAAGGCCGGACGGAATCGCGCCGGGGAAATCGCGCGCACGCTGGGCGTTGGCCCTTCATGGTGCGATTGGGGCGGCGGCGACGAAATCACAGCGTCAGCGCTGGCCGCGGTCGCCAGGGCCTATGCGGGGATGGGTCCCCCCACCAGTCTGAGCGAAAAGCTGGCCGCGTTCGCCAATAAGCCAGATGTCGAAAGCCTGCTTTACGCGACCACCCGCGAGGGGCTGAAGCTGGTCAAGGCGACTCACCTGGTCTTCGAAGCCGCCAGCGAGGGGGACGAGGTCGCGCGAGACATCTTGCTCCACGCCGCCCGCGAAATCGCGAAGGGAACCAAGTGGGTGATCCGCAAGTTGCGGATGGAAGACGACGAGTTTGATCTGGTCTTGGCCGGAAGCGTGATCAAAGCCCGCGAAACCCTGTTGATCGACACCTTGATCAGCGAAGTAAAAGCATTTGCCCCAGGCGCGAATCCGGTGCGCTTGACCGCGCCACCGGCCATAGGCGGCATCCTGCTGGCAATGGATCTCGATGGCCTTGAGCCGGACCCGGCCGTGCGCGACCGGCTGATCGAGACAGTCAGCGCTCTGTGCTGAGACCGCAGGGCGGGTAGAAAAA
>CAZSXY010000005.1:0-2235 GCA_964611395.1 uncultured Anaerolineaceae bacterium
CGACATCCTGTGACGAAATACGCTGGCTATCTCGCGCGCGTCTTTTTGCATCCATGAGGCGGCCAAACCGTTGGGCTACCTCGTGGCGTGCGTCCCCTGATGGCGCTGGCACGCCCGGCAAAACAGCGCGAATCTTCTCAAGATCGCTTCGGGTCACCACCAGACGGCGCACAGCAACATCCAGGGGCAACAGGCACAACGCCGCCAGCAGAAAGTAGGGCCAGAGGGGTTGCGCGGCCCGTTCTTGTTTCAGGTCATGGGCAAAGGCACGTGAGGGACTATTCTTGAGCGATGTCCCGCCTGTGATTTCGGCGATCCGCTGGAGCAGCTTGTCCGGCGAATCCTGTCCCGCGCGGACATCTTCCATCGCGTACTCCGCGGAATAGCTCAACACCCAACCCGTCGTCTGGAGCACCGCCGCTGGTGCGAACTCGTTGGCGACATCAGAAGGCTGCCCCGCAACCGTGATGAAATAGGCTCCTTCGTCTTCCGGCGTGAATGTTGCCTCATAGTGGCCGGGCGCTGTCTGCTGTACCGTTACCACGGTTGTATCCAGGTTCGTATTGACGATCGCGGCACTCAAGTTCAGGCCGTTTAAGAAGCCGCCGCGATTGTCGCGTGCGTCAACAGCCAAAACCGCGCCCTCGCCGCGCTCGATTACCCGCGCCTCGATACTGCTAGCGCTGCCCTGGGAAATCGTCCAGCGCACGGCCTGATTCCAAAAATCGGCGTAACCTTCCCAACCAATCCAGTCAGTAGCCCAACGGGAACTGGCATCCGATGTAAACGCCAGCGCCCGCCCCAGGCCGTATTGCCAGGCAGCGAGAATCGGGTCGTCTTCGGGGCCACGCATGATCACGGTCGCCGTCTCTTTCTCAGTTGTTGCGATATACCCCCTGAGCGCCGGTGTACTATCGAAACCATCCACCACCGGATGCCGCGCCGTGATAACCGGAACGAACTCGTCCTCAAAGATATAGGAGCGAGTCGCGAGCAAGGTCTCGGCGGTGAAAATGGCCGGGATCGTGGACACGTCATAGACCAGGTGGAATTGGCCGTTACCGGCACGCGCCACGTCTTCGAGCCACCGGGCATAATCCTGCCCGACCGCGACAACTGAGGTCGTAATACCGTAATTCTGAAACATCCGGTTGACCGCCAGATCAATCCCGCTTGAATCAGCCCCGCCGTCGGTCAACAGAATGATATGTTTGAGTTCAGAGGGGTCATTTCGCAAGACCTGATCCGCGGAGAGAATGCCCTGGCGGATATTCGTGCCACCACCTGGACGCAGCGATCCGACCTGTTCCCGCAAGAACTGCCGGTTCGTCTCATCGCCTACCGGCTGGATTTCGACAACATAATAAGCGCTGATGTCAAACGACAGCACGCCCGTCCGGTCGTTGTCATTGAGCAGGTCAAACGAACGCACTACCGCTTCTTTAGCCAGCTCCAGGTTAGATACGTCGCCTGAACTGGAAATCTCCATGCTCCCCGACCGGTCGATCACAAACAGCAGGGTCAGTTGCGGGACGCGCTCCTGGTCACGGATGCGCATCTCGACCGGCAGCGTGGCCTCCAACGGCGTTTCGAAATAACCACCCACCCCATAGCTATGCGGCCCACCGATCACGACCAGGCCACCACCTAAATCGCGCACATAAGCCTGCAGGAACTCCATCCGATCGACCGCCAGATCGGCGGCAGACACATTAGCCAAAATAATGCTGTCGTAGCTGCTTAATGGAGCCAACCCGATCGGTAACTCACGCGGGCCGCGCACATCGACCAGCAGGCCAAACGACTCGAGCACATTTTGCAAACTTTCGATCTCGCGGGCCTCGGACGTTACCAGCAAGACACGGGGCGATCCAACTATCTCCATGAACGCTGACAACCGGTTATTCTGGTAGAACGTATCGGCTCCGCGCGGTTCGAGCACCACTTCGAAATCGACAAAACCTGCTTCCAGCACGATGATCTCGAACACCTCGTGGGTTAGCCCCGGCTGAAGCACCACCTCGCGCCGGCGAATGACCCGTCCACCTGACAGCACGCGAAGTTCGGCGGCGCTATCAACACGGTTGGTAGCCAGCGTTACCGTAAGATCAAAGCGCTCGCCTTCGTTGACACTGGACGGCACATCGATCGCGGATACCATCACTTCGGGTCCTGACCCTTGTTGATTTTCATCGTCTGGCAAAAGCGGCACGATATCGATCTGGACATTCGTCG
>CAZSXY010000005.1:2335-6500 GCA_964611395.1 uncultured Anaerolineaceae bacterium
TGTTGATTTTCATCGTCTGGCAAAAGCGGCACGATATCGATCTGGACATTCGTCGCCGCTGCCAGGCGTGCAACGGCTGCCGCGTCCCCGACGGTTTGCTTCCCGTCGCTTAAAATGACCATGCGCTTCGCCGTATCAGCCGGGAACAGGGCTAAGCCCAGCCGCATGGCTTCGGCCAGGTCGGTATTCAAGCGCACGGGATCCGAGCCAATCTGGACTAGCTCCAACGTCTCGGTGATGGGAATTTCGACCAGGGCGTCGGCCCCAAACACAATAACCGCCGCCTGATCCAACGCGGTCATTGCTTCTGCCGCGTCGCGCACATACTCGATGGCCACATTCTGCATGGGGGGTGAGATGCTATCCGACACATCCACCAGGAACACAACGGCCAGTTTATCGGCCAAGCGCTGCACCTGGATTCCCGCTAAACCCAAAACCAGCAGTATAACTACCAGCAATCGAACAAGGAGGCTCAGCGTATCCCTACGGCGGCGGTACGGCAAGCGAGGCCAGCCAATGATGATCAGCACCGGCAACAAGGGCAGCAGCAACAACAATGCATTGGGATTGGTAAAGCTCATACGCCACCAGCCTCAACGGTACGGTTCATTAGTGTGAACGGATAGATCGACGTGACCTTCGCCGGTTCAACCACCGCCTCCACGCCAGCAAACGCCCGCGATCCTGGTCGCGCACGATTCCAAAACCCACCAACGTGACACGGGGAATCCGTCGCAGCGAACGGTGATAAACCCACCATTCGACGGCCAAAAGCAGCAAAGCAAGCGCCGCGATCCAGGGCCAAAACTCACGGCGTCCTGTTTCTTCGCGTGCGTCCCGCGAAACGCGCACCGTCCCAATCACTACGCTTGGGCGCGGTTCAATCTGGCTTTCGGCAGGATCAAACAGGTTGACGGCAAACTGTTCGGTCTTGATGGTTTCGCCGTCTTTGCGCAGCTCAACACGGTACAATCCGGGCGTCAGCGTATCGGCAAAGATAACTTCGCTGGCGCTGGGCGGAAGGGCGGCGGTTTTCCCATCAGGACGAACGACAACCGCTTCATCAGCATTTTCAACGAAGCGGATGGACACGGGCGCGCCCGGCGGCAGGCTCTCCAATACATCCGTGATGCGCGGCGGCGAAAACCACGCGGCCAACTGCGCGATCAGAATCGGCCACGAGGGCTGCAACACCATGTCGGTATTCGGATAGCGAGCGTCAAACGCCAGCACCACTATTTGCCGCACGCCAACTTCACCTGCTACGACCAGTGGATACCCATCGACCTGAAGCAGCGCCGTCGCCCAGTCACCTGCCTCCAGTTCGCGGAACGAACGCAGGTTTACCGTTTCGATATACGGGTCCAGATTGCGCGTGCGTGGATCATCTTTGCGCACCGTGATAGCACCGCTTACCTGGCGCTCCGGGCCAACGGTGAAAAATTCGGTGCTGGATGGAGGATTCACCAGCAACAGATCGCCATCAGGCAACGCTTCCGGCAACACGCCATCAAACACGTACAGGTCAAATGTGTCCGCTGGCAGCGCTTCCGAGGGTGCAATCTGAAATGCCTCGACGCCCCGCAAACTACGAAAAATCTGTTGCAAGAAAAAGTTGTCTTCGGTGACCAGCAGCACACGCCCGGCCCCCGAACGGTCGCGCACAGCAAATGCACGATTATCCACGCTCAAATAATCGCGTGCCGTTGTGCGCGATGGCAACGTCAATTGGGCGGTCAGGGTATCAAAGGTTTGAGGAAGTTCAATCTCGAAAAGATCAACGTGACCACGAGCCGGCACAGTATAGCGGCGGGCGGTATAGATCACATCGCTGTCGTCCAGCCGCACATCGAGAATCACATCGGTTTCGACATCGCTGTAATTGCTGATCCGGGCGAACAGTTGGGGCGGCTGCCCCGGCAGGGAAGCTGTAGCCAATGCCGATATGGCCAGATTCGCACCATGTGCGCCAACCGGCACAAACCGCACATCCCCCGGCACCGGCGGCACATCCGGGGGCAAACCACCATCGGAGACAATAACGATCTTCAACTCGTCAACACCAACCGCCCCAGCGGCGGCCAGCGTCATCGCCGCAATCCAATTGGCGCTGGCATCGCTGGGTTGCGCCTCGCGGATCGCCTCCCGAAGAACCAGCTTGTCGCGCGAAGCGGCAGCCAGCACCTCAGGCACATCAGCCACACGAATCACCGTCATCGTGTCGTCTGCACCCAATGTGTCCACGAGATCCAGGCCGATTTCACGCGCCTGGGCGAATCGACTGGGCTGGACATCAGTTGCCTGCATACTGGCCGAAGCATCCAGCAACAGAACGATGCGCCCGGTGGTGATCGTCTTGATGTCCACGAACGGGCGTGCCAGGGACAGCACCAGCGCAGCCAGAATCAACAATTGCAGCAGGAGCAACCAACTGAATCGTAGACGCTGCCAGGGAGCATTAGCTTCGCGATCACGAACGAGCTGCTGCCAGAGAAACGTGCTTGAGATTGGCATCTCGGTGCGTCGCAAGCGCAGCATGTACAGCAGCACGATCGGCAGCGCGAGCGCCGCCAGTGCAAAAGCCAGGGGTGTGAGAAATGACATTGCGTTATTCGACCGTTATCTCCACCGGCACAACAATGTGATCCGCCCCGCTGGCCGTCACCACACGCTGGCCAGTTTCCGGATCGTAAAATCCGACCTCCAAATAAGCCGCTCCCTGGTACAATCGTCCTTCCTCGTTGAACACCAGGGCATACGGATCCACGATGTACTCCCCGCGCACCCAGCTCGTCGTGGGTCTGTCGCCTGCTACAGGCACCGAATCATGCTGAGCGATAACCCGTCCGGCATCGTTCAACAAATGCGTAAATACGCGATACGAGCGTTCGGGCGTGCCGGCCACATGCCAGACCAGGGTCAGTTCGAGCGCTTCGCCAGGTGAAACCCTCACGGATTTCACGTTCAGCCCCTCTAAAACGGCAACACCGGGAAATGCCGTTACAACGGGAATGTCATACGCGGGCGGCGCAAACAGGCGATCGGTTGCTTCAACCACATAATCAGCCAGCACAACCGGTTCGCGCCCCTCGACCTCTAAAACTAATTTGGCAGGCCCCACCGCTTCGGCGGGCACGACAAGGGCATGCCAATCCAGGCTATAGGTAGAATACGCGGCAACCGGCTGAGCAATACGCCACCCATCGCCCCGCAAAGTGAGCGCTGCGGCGTCCCAAGGCCGGTCCGTGCAGCAGGACTCCTCGGCCTGCCAGTGCAACGTTATACGCAATTCTTGCCCGGCGCTGAGCGTTCCGCCGCGTGCATCATGTCCGATCAACCAGACGCCGTCGGAAAGCGAGACCTTCTGTTCAATCGGTGGCCGTTCGACAGGTAGCACACCTGTAGTCCCAACCGGTTGAACAGAACCCAGCGTCAGGCTGGTACCGGCAGGAATACCGCCAACTAACCGATCCAGGCCAGCCGGGTGTTGCTCACTGAAAACAACAGCCTGGACGGCGTAATTACCCGGTGGCGTCCCCGCCGGAAAGCGAAGCAAGCTGTATGCTTCTCCCGCATCCCCCGGCTTCAAGGCGGAAGTCGGCACTTGTTCATCGTTGCGTATATCCGTATCGCTGCGGGCAATAATCCACCCCGGCGGATCCGTCGTCACCAAGCGCGCAGAGACCCGCCAGTCATCAGCAGTGGGCTGTTGTAGCGTCCAGCGGGTTTGCAGGCACACATTGCGTGCCCCGCTCAACGAGCCGCCCGCGAAATCAATCGAACCGTACGTGACCACCGGCCAATCCATCGCGGACAATGCAAGAGGGCGCTCAATGGTATACGCCGTCGAGCTAACGCCCTGTACCGTGAATGTTGATACCCGCTGCCCCGCCGACTCAAGCAGACACCCATACATGCCACGTATATCCGCCGGTAACTGAAACCACGTCAACAGTTCGACCCGAACGGGGCCGGAGCGTCTAGCCAGAGCCGCATTGATTTCCTCGATCATGGTGTCGGCAGAACTGTGCAGGTCAATGCCTACGATCGTTGCACGCAGCCCAACCCGTTCGGCGTAGTACACTTCAAGCGCCGGTTCCCACCCGTACGGAATGATGATCAAAGCATCCTCAGGCAAACCCGCGTAGTACTCGGCAACCGC
>CAZSXY010000005.1:6600-31106 GCA_964611395.1 uncultured Anaerolineaceae bacterium
CAATGCTGAGCAGAAAAACCACGCCAAGCACAGCGCTTCCGACCTCAAGGACATTCTCCGCGCCAATCATGGCGGGGAGCGGGGCGAAATACCCGCGCCAGACGTCCCACACCGCCCCCAGGGCAAAACGCGGCGGCGTGTTGATCGGCGTGCCGCTCGGTGACTGCCCCACCAACCAGGGCACATACGCCACCAGCAGCACCATCTGACCCAAAACCCAAAGTGTCAGGCGACGCCATCGTCGGCGAGCCAGCCACACGCCCCCCACGACAAGGTTCAACCATCCGACGACGGGCACGCTCAGATTGTGGGTGTATAGCAGCAACAATTCGGTTACCAGCACCGCGCCCCACAGTCGCGGAGATATTGTGCGCTCCCCAGCCAGCAGCCGATCGGACAACATGAGCAGCAGCAACGATAACAGCGGCACGGCAACGTACGCCCGAATTTCGCGGGCATAGGCCCACAGCAAAGGCGAAAAAGCCAGGAACAACATCGCCAGAATGCCTGCATCCCAGTGCATCCACCGGCCAACAACTCGCGCTACCAGTGCAAGCGTGATCATGTCCAGCAGCACCGATCCATAGCGCAGCGCCAGTGTCGAATCACCCGCACCTGACCACAGAACATGCATGAGCATGTAATAGGCCGGGGGTGTATTGTCATCTGGCGTGCCAATCGGGTCGCGTATCGCCCGTATCGACCAGCCTTCGTCATGCCAGACGCTAGGCTGCTCGATATCCCATAGCCGCAGCCCAAACGCGCCGATCAACAAAACAACCAGGAGCGCCCGATGACGCCAACCAGGATGTGCTGTTCTGGACAAGAGCCTCATTGCACCACTCGTGCCTGTCGAAGTTGCGCAAGGATAACCTGTTCCCAGGGCACACTTGTCTCTACCGGAATGTAGTGAATACCCCGTCGCGTACAATAGGCACCAATGTCTGCCTGCCACGCTTGAAGACGCTGCCCATACAGTTCCGCCATCGCGGCGTCGACCGTGACTTCTTGCGGCACACCGGTCTCCACGTCGATCAGCTTCACGTCACCGCTAATCACCGGATTGATCTCGTCGGGCGACAAGGTCTGGATCACCGTCAGTTCATGCCCCCGCCCCTGGACGGCCCTGAAGCCCGCCTCGCTACCTTCTGGTGTCATCAGGTCTGACAGCACAACACATACCCCGGCGCGAGCCGTATGAAGCGCAAACTCGTTGAGCGCCGCGCTGAGGTCCAGCGCACCTCGCGTATGGCTGTTCTCCAGCCAGACCAGCAGGTTGAGCGTATGTCCTCGCCCGCGAAAGGGCCCCCAACTGCGAATGCCATCGCTGCGAAGCATCGCCACCGTCACGTGATCGCCACCGCCCAATGCAATGTAAGCCAGGCCAGCCGCCAAGCGCCGCGCAAAGAGGAATTTATGATGATCCCGGTCACCTGCACGCGGCCAATCCATGCTTGCTGACGCGTCCAGCAGGATATAGACCGCCAAATCCTCCTCGTCTTCCAGGAGCTTCACAAAGGGGCGATCCAGACGCGCGTAAATGTTCCAGTCTACACGGCGCAGATCGTCGCCCCTGACATAATTGCGATAGTCCGCAAACTCGATGCTCGTGCCACGCTTGGAGCTGCGCCGTTCACCTTTGATCGCGCCGGCACGCACCTGGTTGGCAATCATGGACAGGCGATCGAGCTTGCGCAATGTTTTTTCGTCGAAGATACGCTGAGCCATACGATTCTCACTGACACACGGTGGTGATCGCGCGAAACGGCGAACGGGAAGCTATCACGAGGTAATATCCTGTCGCTGGAACAGGAACACGGTCAGGGCGATCAAACCAATCACCCACGCCGCAAGCACACCCAATGAAAATTCAAGGCTATCCGAAAAGACGATACTGGCGAAAACCCCTTCATCCGAAGGTCGCATGGTGTTCGGGGCGTGCTCGTTGATCCAGTTCGCGACGTTTACGGCGTTATATCCAGGCGTAAAACGATAAAGGTGTACAATCTTGGGGATGTCAAGGAACCAGCCAATGATCATCAACCCCAGGATTGACAGGTTTTCGACAAAGGTAATGCCAAAACTAACGATGACGCCCCCCAGAATCGAACGGGTCAACATTCCCGCCAGGGCTGCATAGCCCGCCGCGATAATGGTTGACGTAAAGGCCAACGAAGCGGCTAATGCATAATCCTGCACAAAATCGCTGAGCACGTGTCGCGTGATTTGGGGGCCGTATGAGGTCTCGCCAATGCGCGTCAGTACGCCCCAACCCAGCGTCCAAATAATGGACATCAACACGAATGCCAACACCACAAAAGCTCCCAACGCAAAAAACTTGACCAGCACAAGCGCCGTTCGGCTTTGGCGCGGCACAACGTTTTTCCAGGTATGCCACTGGTATTCACCGGCAAAGATAACCGCCGTAAACCCCAGCAAGATCAACCGTCCGATCGGGTTGTTTGGAATATTCCAGATGCTAACCGCCTGCTCCGTCCACAAAATCATCTCATCCTCACGAAGACCCGTGCGTGCTGCGGAGGAAAATAGCAGGACGAGCGCAGCAACGATCAAAAATATCAAGGCCCCCGCCGGGAAAATCCAGACCATGCACCCGGCCACCCAACGATTCCCGGCGATCTTGACCCACTCGGCACGAAACAGGTTACGCATGACGCATACTCTCCTGAACGACCGCGAGGAAGTATTCTTCGAGGCTCTGGCGCTGCGAGGAAACCTGGAACACGTTCACATCGGCGGCAACCAGGCATCGAACGACATGCGGAGCATCATCCCGACGTGCTTTGACCGTCAGCCACGTTTCGTTAGCGACAACATCCCAGTGCTCGCGTAGAACTGTGGCGGCTCGCTGCAAGGGAGAAGCCTCGACGCGCAGATAGCTCTTGCCAGACAACAACTCGTCCACAGACCCTTCGCGTATGATCTCCCCCAGATTAATAATGGCCACCCGGTCGCAAACCTGCTCCACTTCTCCGAGTAAATGGCTGGAAAGAAATACTGTTTTGCCCTGCTCATCAACCAGGCTCCGGATGAATTCGCGAATCTCGTGCATGCCTGCCGGGTCAAGACCGTTGGTCGGCTCGTCAAGGATCAGCAGGTCGGGATCGCTCAGCAGCGCGGCGGCCAACCCCAGGCGCTGTTTCATGCCCGTAGAGTATCCCTTGACCCGATGGTTAGCGCGGTCAGCCAGCCCAACCTGTTCCAACAACTGATCAATGCGCACCGGGTCATAGTGGCCTGCCGTCCGGGCGAACACTTCAAGGTTCTTGCGCCCGCTCAGGAAGTTATAGAATGCAGCGCCTTCGACCAGTGCCCCCACACGTCGCAGAATGGTATGCTGGCGGCGCACATCCTGGCCGTAAATGTACGCATCGCCGGATGTGGGCCGAACCAGGTCGAGCAATATGCGAATCGTCGTTGACTTTCCCGCCCCATTCGGGCCGAGGAATCCGTAAACCTGCCCGGCTTGAACTTCAAGATCCAGGTTTTTGACGGCCTCAACGCGTTTCTTGGCCCGCCACCCGAACGTCTTGCACAGGTTGCGTGTCTGAATAGCGACCGTTTGGCTCATGGTGCAGTTTCCGCTTCTTTCTCCGCGTCATGCAGCAAGGGAGCCACGCGAATAACCAGCAATATCTGAAACAGTCGAATGACGATCGCCACGCGAACACCGGCAGCGACTTCAGGTTTGCGAACAATCGAAAGCAGGTTATTGATCAGGGCATCGCGGCGTTCAACCGGCAGTTCAGGCTGAGTTTCTGCGGACAGTTCCCACAGCAGCTGATAGAGATGCCAGACAGCATCCTCATGAACCGATGCAAATTCGGTTCCCCATGCTTTGACATGCTGGAAAGTAGACAGCGTCTCAAGTGTGGCAGCCAACCCTCCTGACAACAAGTGATTTATTGTCCCTCTGCGATCCGAACGAAGGGAGTTCAGCACATCCGTCAACGCAATAACGCCCACCGAACCTGCAGCAAAACGCGCCGCCCGCGAACTCAAGTCTTTGGAAGTCAGTTTGTGGCTCACACAACTCAGGTAACAATAAAAGAGTCGCGCAACTTCACGGGCAGACTCGGCCTCAGGACTCTTGATCGCCAGCAAATACGGGTGTAATGCCCAAAGGCCATCGGAGGAGGGTTCTGAAAGTATGGACTCAACACACTCTGCCAGACTCAAGAGTCTACCCTTCCACCGGGACCGGCACGCGTTCTAGCAGGTCAGTGATGATGTCATCGGGGCGCACACCTTCAGCCAACCCCTCAAAGTTCAGCAAGAGACGATGCCGAAGCGCAGCGTGAGCGACAGCCTTCACATCATCCACTGCCACGTTATAGCGCCCGTCGAGTAGCGCGTTGACTTTCGCCCCCAGCACGAGGGCTTGCGCCCCGCGCGGACTCGCTCCATAACGCACATAGTGCTTGACCATTTTGGTTTGCCCATCTTCTTCCGGGTGTGTCGCCACAACAAGCTGCGCGATGTACTGGTTGACGTGTGAAGCAACCGGCACCTGCCGCGCGAGTTCGCCCATCGCGACGATCCGTTCACCGTCCGCGACTGATTTTGCGCGGGGCACATCTGTGCCTGTTGTGCGCGCCATGATTTCAACCAGTTCGTTCGTTGAGGGGAACAAAACATCGATCTTGAACAAGAAACGATCAAGTTGAGCTTCCGGAAGGGGATACGTTCCCTCCATCTCTAGCGGGTTTTGAGTCGCAAGGACGAAAAACGGAGCACCCAACGTATAACGCTCGTTCGCTACTGTGACCGTCTTTTCCTGCATGGCTTCAAGCAACGCGGACTGGGTCTTGGGTGTGGCCCGGTTAATCTCATCGGCAAGGATCAGGTTAGCGAACACCGGCCCCGCTTCGAAGCGAAAATAGCGGTGGCCGTCCTCGCCCTCCTCCATGATGTTCGTGCCGACAATGTCTGCCGGCATCAGGTCAGGCGTAAACTGAATACGCGAGAATTTCAGGTCCAGCACGTCGGACAGCGTCCGAATCAGCATCGTCTTGCCCAAACCAGGAACGCCTTCCAGCAAAGCGTGTCCGCCCGCAATGATACACATCAAGACCTGTTGCACGACATCATGCTGCCCGACAATAACTTTACCCACCTCAGCTACAATCGCCTGCGCTGTCTGGTGAAAGTCATCCACACCGATCTGTACTGAGTTGATGCCATCATTCATCTGCTTGTGTCCTTCGGTGAGTAATCCTGTCCAATCTTCGTCCGGTGGTGAGCGCAGCAGGGCGTGTGCTGTTATACGGGTGATTGAGGAATATTAGGTATCACGGTATTCCCCTCGGCATTCACCGCGGTAATGACCCGCACACCGACCACGCCCGGTCGTAATAGTAGAAAACCACCCTTCAAAGGGTTGGCCTGCTGGCTAACGTCGTCGTCATACATGACGGCAATGGCTGAAACTGCCGGATTTTCAACCCGACCAAACACAATAGTGTACGGCTGCCCATCTGATGTCAGAAAAAATGTAACGGCGGCAAGCGCTTCCACGCCCGGCGATTCGGCGCAGACACGTGCCCCGTTGTTAGGCTGCCAGAAGCCATTTACAAAAGCCGTCAGCACGAAACCAACGCAAGGCGAACCACTGATGGCACTATATGAAAACCCTTGCAGGCGATCCGATTGCTGCGGCTGGTCATACCACACCTGGAGTTCCGTCGTCGCGTCGCCCTGGCTTTGGAGAAACTGCAATATCATCGCTAAAGGCGCTGGCGTCGGCACCCCCCCATTTGCCACAGACCCGGCGGGGTTAGCACCAACTGGCGTTACTATTGGCGTATTGATGGCTGCAAATGGAGCCAGCGCCGTTTGCGTCAAATCCGTGTTGCTGACCGGTTGGATACACCCGGTCAACCCTGCAAACAAGACCGTCATGAGGAACACACGTCCCCACCATCGCATCTCGCTATGCACGTTACCCCCTTCCCCCGGTTCCTGCGCCAGGTTTACCGTTCAAGTGATGAAAAGTAGTCATGGATCACGTCACGTTGATCTAATGGGATGCGCCCGCTCTCAAGCGCGTCGCTGACGACTCTGCTATAGTTCTCGAACACACCGGAATACGACAGCCGCGATTCACCAGCCGGGTTCTCGCTGAATTCCCCCTCCAGAACGGGCAGCGCTTCAGCGTTGGTGACTTCACCACTCACATCGACGGCCTGGTCGCTTTCTCCCCCAATCGTAGATGGCTCGTTCTGAGCTTCATACTCGTAGAACCCGCCCTCAGGAACCTCCGCCGGCGGAACTTCGCCAGCGCCCGTTTCGCTGAGAATGCCGGTGGTCGTATCGACGCCAGCGCCGCCCTCGCCCGCGCCTGCACCGACGGAACTCTCGTCTTCGATCCCCTCCGCAGGTGACTGATCGCCCGCCTCGGCGGATTGTTCGCCACCCGCTGCGGCCCCCTGTTGTTCGCCAGATGGCACGCCGCTTTGCGAATCGCCCTGGGCAGGCCCCGGTGCGGCTCCCTCGCCTTCTTGCGGGATGCCGCTGTCTGCCCCAGCCTGCGGCTCACCTTCACCTGCCTGAATAGCCTGGCTGTCTTGCTGTGTCCCCGGTTGCGATTGGCTGGCCTGCGGTGGGGATTGCTGTTCCTCACCTGCCGCCAGGTCAGTCTGTTCTTGCCCAACCTGGGCGAGTTCCTGCTGCCCCGCCGTCATTTGCTGCTGGGCATCACGCGCCGCCTCAGCCAGAGGAGTATTCTGCAAGAATTCTTCCTGGCGGCGCAACAATTCGGCAGCCTCTCGCAATATCTCTTGCGCCGCTTCCACGTCACCCCGCCGCAATGCCTCTGCCGCCTCGCGGAGCCTGGCAGCAAGCGCCGGGTTCTGTTCCTGCAAACGGTCGGCAGCCTGTTCCAGACGTTCGGCCAATGCCTGCCGGGCTTCTGCATCAAGCTCAGTCCCGTCGAGATCACGCGCCAGGTCATCTAAGGCCTCCGCTGTGTCTCCCAGGTCAGGTTTGCGCAGTGCTTCCGCCATGCCCGCTGTCAGTTCGGATCCGGCAAGCTCGCGGGCCGCAGCCTGATACACAGTGGTATCGTCGGGCAGCAACCCGTCTGCCAGATCGTTCAGAGCTTCGCGTGCTTCAGCCAGCGCCGCAATAGCCTCTTGTTGTGACACATCCGGTTGAGACAGGATAGTGAGCGCCTCCTGGAGCGGCTGTCTCAGCGCCTCCTGTTCGAGTTCCGTGAGCGACGGATCGTTTTCAATCGTCCCAAGCGCCTGTTCCAGCTCCTGAACCTGCGCCTCAACCGCATCTTCGAGTTCCCGTCGCGCCAACACCTCGCGCACTTGAGGGTTGTCAGTCAATAGCAGGATGGCAAACACGATCGCCAGGGCCACGACAATCACCAGTTCACCCCAGCGCACCCGCAACGGAAGATAAGCGCGGGGCCGCACGCGCGAGACGATGGCGGTTGTATCGTTGAGTTGACGCTCAGCAAGCAGGGGCGACGCCTCAATTGCTCCGCCAGCGATCTCCAATGCGGTGCTTACTCGCTCCTTTAACCCAAAACGCAGGTCGAAATAACGCGCACTTCGCGCGACGGGATGCGGCCACAACCAGATCACCCCATGCAAAGCCACTTGCAGCGCTACCAGCACCGAAACGGTCAAAACCAGAATCTCGCCGGGCAGAAGCCAGGGCCGCAGTCGCGACCCAACCGCCAGGACGATCCCGGCGGACAAACCGGCTGCCAGTCCACGCGGCCCCCATGCCATGCTGGTTACCAGCCGCAGACGGCGATCCCAATGCTGCACGCGTCGCGTCAGATGCCGGGCAGTATGTTCAAGCAAGACAGCATTCATGCGCACACCTTCACCGCTTCTCCGGGGCGAATCACGAACACCTAACCCCGCACGCTACTCCGCCGTTTTTTTGACGCCCCGCACCGCCAACCATAGAAAAACCATCGTCAACACCAGATAAATCACGACAAATGGTATCCACGGAGACACCAGGGTGATCGTTTCGCCATTTGTCAGTGTATACGAAAATAAGGCCGTTGATTGCCGGTTGACCAGCAAATACTGGGTAATCAAAGCTGTCGCCGCCGGATTCGTGCTCAAAATCGCGCCGGCAACGTACAGCATCATGATCTGCGTTGATGTCGCATCAACCTCATCGAATGAAAAACCGGCCACCAGCATCCCCACGCCCAGCACGACGGGGACGCCGAACAAAATGAACATTATCACAGCATAGGTCATGATGCTTGCCGAGAGCGTCCGGTTGGATCGCGCCGAAAAACAGATGCCTATCGCGCTGAACAGCAACGCCGTGCTCAGCAGGATAACGAAGGCAAGGATCACTTCCGTTTCGGCGACCCCACCGAAGAAAAACGTAATGCTCTGTAATGGAACTGCCGCCAGCAGCAACAATAACACATACAGCAAGGATGATAACAGCTTGCCGGACACTAACGCCTGTGGAGGTAGAAGCGTTGTGCGCAGCAACTCGAACGTCTGGTGCTCCCGCTCTCCGCTAATGGTGCCCGATGTGAAAGCTGGCGCTATGAAGGCCACCAACAGCATCTCGATGGCCACAATTCCGCCAAATAACGTCCGCCCAATCTCGCCAACCGTTGCCTGGCCGCTGACATTCGTTGCCGACTCTGTGACCGCCACATAGATCAGCACCGTGAACGTCCCTAGCAGCAACAAATAGATGGTTAGCACGGTGAACGCACGCGCACCGCGCATCCGCCCCCGCAGCTCCTTTAGCATCACGGGGTTATCGAATAGCGTACGCCATACACTGCCCCATAGCCGCCTGGGTGTCAGGCGCGAACCCACTGCCATGAGTACCCTCACATTCCGCATCAGGAGACAATGCCACGCGTCGCACGCATAAAGACCGATTCCAGATCGCGCGTTTCTTCTGAGAAATTCACCACCGGAATTCCTGCAGCCGACAAGCGCTGCAATAAGGCGCTCAAGCCCTGGTCATCTCCGGCATAGTCAACACGAATGCGCTTGCGCCCGTGGGCGTCCGGCAGGTCTCGAATATCGCTCACCTCGTCAATGCCCCTCAAGATTTCTTTCGCTGATTCCACTTGATCGAGTAGCGTAATCGTAATTTCGCGTGACGGCATGAGCTTACGCCGAATCTCGTCAACCGTCCCCTGCGCAACCATGCGCCCGCTTTCGATAATACCCAGATGGGTGCAAATTTCAGACACGTCAGCAAGAATGTGCGACGAGAAGAAAATCGTCTTGCCCATGCTTGCCATTTCAACCAGCAACTCGCGCACTTCAATGCGAGCACGGGGATCAAGGCCAGAAGCCGGTTCGTCCAGAATAAGCACATCCGGATCGTGCGCGAGCGTACGCGCCAGGCTCAGGCGTTGTTTCATGCCCCTGCTGAGCTTTTCCACCATATCCTCCCGCCGGTGGCTGAGGTCGACCAGCGCCAGCAGATCGTCGATGAGCGCGGGACGGTCGCGTTCAGGTATTTCATAGCACGCGGCGAAGAAATCCAGATACTCCCAGACCTTCATATCGTCGTAAACGCCGAAGAAATCCGGCATGTACCCGACCACACGCCGCACCTCGCGCGGCTTCCTGGTCACCGGGTAACCGGCCACATACGCCTCGCCAGCCGTTGGCGCGATAAGCGTCGTCAGGATGCGCATCGTGGTTGTTTTGCCTGCGCCGTTCGGGCCTACGAACCCATAGATCGCGCCACGCGGCACCTGGATCGACAGGTCTTTTACGGCCTCTAACTTGCCATAGCACTTAACCAGGCCGTGTGTTTCGATGATTAAGTCACCAGCAGCCATGTCCTTGACCTCACCTCGCCAGGCGGCCTCGATAAGCTATCTGCACATAATCCACATCATTGTACGCCGTTGTACCTTGCGTGGATACACGCACATTAACGGCGTTTTCGGGGCCAACATACGCCGTCACATTGGTGAGCGTTGTTGTGGGCGAATCCTCGCTGAGCGGAATCGCCGTCCAAACCTGCGAGCGCCAGTTCCACAGTTCGACAACCAGCGAACCGCGCGCCCGAAACTTGATATCCAGTTCATCGACGCGCGCCAAGCGCATCAACGGCATCGGCATAAACTGGAACACCGCATCTGTCGTGTCGCTCACCTCAAACGCATGTGGCGTAATATCTACCTGTACACGCGGATCGTCAGTCCCCGTAATGATCCAGGTGGTGAGGGCGGGCGGGATCTCAACCCG
The DNA here is from genome assembly GCA_964611395.1 of uncultured Anaerolineaceae bacterium. GTDB lineage: Bacteria > Chloroflexota > Anaerolineae > Aggregatilineales > Aggregatilineaceae > CAZSXY01. The sequence goes on from CAZSXY010000005.1 coordinate 16,839, forward strand.
ATCGGTCTCCGCCACGACCGCCACCGGCATTTCAACAATGATCAGCCCTGTATCCTCCGTGCGCTGCGGCTTATCCAACAGTTCTACGGCCACCAGCGGTTCCTCGACCCAGGCGAAGACATACACCCGGTCGCCGCGCCCCCCGCTCAGTTCATAGTCCACGGCCAAAGACGCCAATAACCGGTATCTCCGGCGAATCTCTTGCTCATGGTGCGTGACGCCGGTGGACGCACACGCAAACCGTTCGCCGCGCATTACATCCGCGATCGTCAGGGGGATACCGCGAAACGTGAAACACCATCCCGGTACCGCTGACGAAAACCGCCAGGGGTTACTGGCATACAGCGATCGCTGCTGCCAGGCGTTGCCAAGAGACAAAGGGGCCGGGTCTTGCGGGCCAAGCTGAATATCAAACGTCGCGCTCGCGCCGGGCGCAAGTGTCCCCAAAAAACGCGCCTCACCCTTTACCAGAACCACGGCATCACGCAAAAACGCCTCGCTTTGATTGGTGATCTGTCCCGTGATGCGGGGGGTACGCCTGTCCCCCAGGTGCCACGTCGCCGTCGCGTCAATGCGTGGCACAGGGGCGTACCCTTCGGCCACAAAACTCGCGATAGTGCCCGCGTCAATCAAGATGGCCTCGGCGGTATGGCGGGTGAGTTGTGAGATGGTCGCAGGGACATTGAGGCCAACTCCATAATCAGGCAGCGCACGGAGCGTATAGCCACGCTCAACAGCGATGTCATAGTCGGTGCGGCGGGGCGACTGAACGCCGATCAGTGAGGCGACCTGCGCCTGTTCGTATCCGGGCCACACGCGCATGACGGTCATCCGGTTGATCGTCGGCACGTTCCCCCTTAAATTGAAGCCAACATTGTACGCCAGCATGCCGAACACGAGAATCAAGCCAGGGATCGTCAACCACGCCAGTTCAAGCCGGTTCAGTCGCTTCAACACAACATAGTTCACCGGCCCGATCAGAATAATATACGCTGCCAGGAAGCCGCATAACTGCAAGAACCCCGGAAGCACCGTCTTAAACAAGGTCAGTGTAGCTTCCCGCGCCATTCCCCAATCACGAAATCCTTGTGACCAGCTAGGGCGCGGCCCAACCGATGCGATCAGCGTGTACCAAAGCGCCTCGCTTCCACTCCACGAGCGCAAAGGTTCGGTGTTGGGATCAATTGCCAGAAAATCGACGTGCCCCGCCCCATAGGCCCAGCGCACCAGCAGCGGCACATCCCCGCTCGCCGCCATAACGCGGGCAGACGGTTTCGGAATGCTTTGCGATACGGTAACCAGTTCTGCCAAAGGAAATTCTGGCAAACGCATATAGTCTGCCAGGGCGGCCAGCGAATCAAGCGAGACTGTGCCACGCAACTCAACGGGCAGCAGGTGCGCTAATCCGGCGGTGGTTCGTTGCCACGTCTCCCCCCCGGCCACGATCAGATGACCGCCGGACAAGACCCATTCGACAACGGCCTGCGCCTGTTCCGCGCTTAATGCGCCCGTATCGGCGTCATGGATCAGGATCACGTCCACACCGTACAACGCTTCCGCCAGTGGTGGAATTTCATCAATCCGCCAGCGAGCCTGGTACGGGGTTCCGGTTCCCAATGAGATGTCCTGCAAATCAACTGCGCCGTAGGGCGATTCGGTCACCACCACAAACAAGGGATCGCTTCGTTGAGCCACGTGCAGTTCGGCCTGCACGCGCACAACCAGTTTGCCATCGCCATCGACAATTTCCACGAAAATAGATCGGGCGAAGCTGTCCAGCGAGACATAAAGAAAAACCTGCTTTCGTGCCCCACCCGGCAGGTCGATAGGCGTGCGATAGGTTATGTCAGAGAATCCCGTTCCGTCTCCGGCACGAACATGGATCGCCCCGCTGAAATCATCGCCGCTGTTTGTCATATTGACACGCACCGGCAGCCAATGCTCGCGCCGGTAATACCCATCGTATCCGGCATTGACCGTCACTGCGATCCCATACCCGCCCTGCTGGCGGGGCGAAAAGGCCACCAACATGGGAGCAGCGAGTATCAAAAGCAAGCAGACAAACACAGAGCGCTTCACAATGTTCCCCTGGCACTTTTTCAAATCGGCCCCGCAACCTACATACGATGCAGGGGCTGTTATTCCGCCGGTAGTTCACGTAACCATCCGGCTCTTGTATACGGGGGATAGATGGTTTGACGCAGACGCTTTCAGTAGATACCCCGTGGCGCGTGGTATCCTCTATACACTATTGTACGCGATATGATGGTTGTTGCCTCAGCGTGCAGCGCGTCCCGGCCCCGGTTACCGCGTGCTATGCCATCCACACGCCGGTGAGCCACCTACCCAATCGGCTGCGGAGTGGGGGTTGGCGTGCGGGCCGCCGGGCGTGAGATCGCCGTCGCATCAGGCTCGTCCGACGCCTCCATTTCGACCGGTGGTGAAGGTGTAATGGAGGGCGGAGGCGGTGCGTACTCACGGGTGACGATGAGACGTTGCGGATCGAAGTTAGTGCATACGAAATCGGCAAGCGGAACCCATCCAGGGCGCGAGTCTACACCGATGGTCACCTGGAGCCATTCTCCACCCGGATCACGCGCGAGGGGCGAATAAGATAGCACGCCTTCCGGAGCATCATCGGGCGGCTGGGGGGGCAGGATGGCGGGGTAGCTCTCGCCAGGGCCACTGCGGACAATGGTTTTTCCAGCGACTAACTCGCAAACGGGATAAACTATCGGGACTTTTTGGGTAATGCTGGACAGAATCCCATCGCGTCCTTCGGCTGTGAGCGTGACCAACCACTCCGCCTGATCACCACTGGGGCGAACGACTACCGTTTGCTGGCCAACCAACGGCAACGGCGGAGCCAGAAGATAATCCGTTCTATCTGAGCTTTTTACCCACACGCTGTATGCACGATCAATCCGGCGCGCTCCCCCCACCGTCCATGTTACCTGCACATCCTGCGTGACATTGCGCACCAGCTCCGTCCCGTCCGCTACAGCCACTGCCAGGGTGACAACCGGGCGCACTTCCACCGTCACGGTGGACGAGACCGTCGCCCCGCGATACCCGGCTTTCAGCGTGAGATCGTAATGTCCCGTATCATCGAAGACAAGCGTATGTGAAGTATCGTTCGGATCCAATTGAACCTGATCGAGACCGGCAATATTCCCCCACTCCAACACCAGGGAATCAGCGCCGGTCACTTGCCATGTAGCCGCGACAACCTCGCCAAGCGAAACCGAACGATCAGATATATCGAACGCAGCAATAACGGGTGGCGCGACCGTGCTATCCCCGGCGCGGTCAAGAACCACAGACACAAATCCTGCGACCAGCAAAACTCCCAGCACAATGAACGGCACGATCAGCACCGGCAACCAGGCCGGCAGCAGACCTCGTTCAACATAAACACCGGGCACGGTCGCCACAAAACCGGAGGGGTCTTTGGAACGAGCCACTACTGCAAACTCGCGCTTCCGCTCGGAGCCAAACACGGGGCGGCGGCGGGGGCGAATTCCGCCCAGTAGCGTCTGCCTTTCGCCGGGCGCAAGCTCAATATGTGGGGTCGACAATTGAAAACGCAGCGCGTGTGAGGGGTCGGTTCCATAAAGATCGAGGGGGAGCGGGGCATTCCCCTGATTATGCACATAGAGAGTAAAGCGCTGACCGTCCGAAACAAGCGTTTCGCCCAGCGCCATACCGAACCCGCTGTACGGCAAAACCTGGAGCGCGGTCGGCACGTCAACCGTCTCCGCCGGTGCGGATTTCGAGCGGACTCTAACAATGAAAGGATGGTCACCGGGGCGAGTCTCGCTGCGACGGAGCGGCTTGAAGCTGATGACGACCTGCCCGGTTTCCCCGGGAGCAAGCTCCAATTCGACGCGATCGACGCGCGTCCAACCTTTCGGCAAACCGTCAATTTCGATGAAATACCTGTCCGCTGCATCCCCCGTGTTCTCGATGGTGAGTCGCGCCTGGGTATGCGCACCGGGGGCTACCGCGATATCCGGCCCATCCAACTCCACGCGGTAGTTTGGTTTTGCAAGGATCACCCGCTGGGTGGTGTCCTCGCTACTCACGCCCGTTGACCCAGGCGGATGGAAAATCAGCCGGATATCGCCTATTTGGACTTCTTCCCCGCCCCGCAAGGCGAACGGATCGTGAGGGCGCAGGCGAACGCCGTCAACATACGTGCCATTGGCCGAATCCAGGTCTTCCAGCAGGGCCTGGTTTTCCTCAAACCTCAGCGTAATGTGGTAGCGCGAGATCGCTGTCGTATCGAGCACAATGTCGTTGCCGGTCGAACGCCCGACTGCGATGGTCGCCTTATTCAGGCGGTAACTTTCCACAGGACCATCGGGCCAGTATACGTCGACTCTGCCATAGAACATACACATTGCTCCCTCTGCGCTGCCAGAGGCAGCGATCAGCGGTGGTCTTGTCGATCGGACTGCTCTGATCCAATTGTAGCGACCTGCCTCGAAACCACAACCTACGCTGGGCCGCCGATCACGGCGAAACCAGCCCATGCCTAAAACGATGAGAGCACCACGAAGGTGCTCCCAATGTCATGCGCTAAGTGGTAGCAAACGCCGATGTTTCTAGTCGAAGCGGATACGCGGGTCCAGCCAGGTGTACATGATATCCACGAGGATGTTCCCCATGATCAGGAAGATCGAGTAAAGGATCGAGACGCCCATGATCATGGTATAGTCGCGTGCTGCTACACTATCGACAAAGACTTTGCCCAGGCCCGGTATCACGAAAATCAACTCAACGACGAACGTACCAGTCAACACACCGGCCAGCAACGGGCCAAGGATGGTGACAACGGGGATCAGGGCGTTCTTCAGCGCATGGACGTAGATAACCACGCGCTCACGCAACCCCTTCGCCCGCGCCGTGCGAACGTAGTCTTCATGCAACACCTGCAACAGGCTGGCACGGGTCAGACGGGCAATCGAGGCGCTCATGCCGGTGCCCAAAGTAAGGACCGGCAAGGCCAGAATCTGTAGATAGTACAACGACAGCTCTGGCCCCTCGCGCCATTGGTTCTGCTGGTCGGCGACAGGCACCCATCCTAACTCCACTGCAAAGATGATAATCAGGACGGGCGCAAGCACAATGGCGGGCGTTGCTTGCCCCACAACAGCAAAGAGCATGGCGACATAGTCAATGACCGTGTTGTGATACACCGCCGCCAGCACACCCAGGGGAATACCAAGCGAAAAACCCAGGATCACCGAAAATACACCGACCTGGACAGACACCGGCAGGCGCTTGGAAATCTCATCACTGACGCTGACGTTCTGATCCCGCAGGGAAGTGTTCAGCGAAGGGCCAAAGTCCAGGTGCATCACACCCCAGATGTAGTTCCAGAACTGTGAGTCCAGCAGGTCAATCCGCCAAACTTCTTTCTCGACCGTCTGAACGCCGCCCTCTTTACTTCCGCCCAGCACATGCGTTTCAGTGCGCTTGCTGATGATCTTCCAGTCGTCACCATCAGGGAAGTAACCGTCATTCCACGTGTTGAACAAGAGGGGCTTGTTCAGGCCAAACTTTTCCTCAAGCTGCCTGACCAGGTACTCAGGCACTTTGCGGTTCTCACCGCTGTAGTTAAACGGACCACCCGGCAGCAGGTGAGACAACGTGAATGTCACCAGAATGATGGCGAATAGCACTGGGATAGCCGCCAGCAGACGGCGAATCAGGAATTTCATCATGTTCGCGCCGCCCATCATTCGCACGATCGTTTCAAGGACATTCATGGCGACTCGTTTAATGCCGCCTGTCGCTGTATGCGTTTCTGACATATCCAACGTCCTTTTTGCTCTTAGTTCTCGCGTTCAGTGCTGAACGGCACACTATTCGGCCATAGCTTCCAGGTCACGCGCCGAGACAAAACCTGTGATCTCGGTCATCTCATCCAGGTATGCGGTCACGGTCTGGGGGGAGCCTTCCTCAACAGGTTCGGTCACAGCTCGTTGCCCCATGCAAGACACTTTGTAGTAGAAGCTAAACTTGCTGCTCGTACGCGCCTGTTCGGCCACGACTCCAACGATTTCCAAGCCCTCATCCAGCGGGCAACGTCCGACAAACTCGGTGTATTGACCGATTGATGCCGCACCGGTCAGATTCGCCGGCAAACGCGCATATTGCGTTCCATCATCATCAGCCATGATGGCTTTGCTGGATGCCTTGAAAGTCACGCGCTCACCGGTCATGAATGGCACTGGCCCTTCCAGATATGCCTGGTCTGCCCAGCCCTCACGCGTCTCATACGCCGTGCAAATTCGCTGTCCGCTGTCATCTTCCTCATAGGCGACGCATTCGTCGCACTGAACGCGGTAGTACACCTTGTCGGTGGCAGCGTACTCTATTAAGCGAGCTATCGTGTTCGATTCACATTTGCCGACAACGTTGGCATTCTCGCCTTGCGAAATCGGGGCCGTCGGAGAATCCGCCAGATAGAGCGGGGGCGTGTATTCAACGACTTTCCTCTGGCTGGGATCAACCACCGTCTCAGTGTCGCCCGTGTCCTCCTCCTGGCCGATTTCAACCCCTTGCTCACCCAAGAGTTCTGCCAGTTCATCTTCGAATACCAGCAAAGGCGGCATATAGACCACGGCCAACGTGCCGGGATCATAGCGCAGTGGGCCAACAAAACGACTTTCATCGACCCAACCTTCAACATCACCACACACCATCTTATAATAGACGGCACCATCTACCGCTTTGGATTCCCTGGCTTCGAGGATGTCACCCGGCTTGCAGTCGTTGACAACCACATTGTCTTCGCTCACCGGAGCCGGTTCATTCGCCATGAGGAACACATCCCCGTCCTCACCAGCGCCTACGGCCAACGCGCGGTCGCCAACATTGATCTCGATCGGGCCAAACAAGCTATCGCCCGTCACCCAACCCTTGATCGGCCCGGCAGCCGATGGGCAATCGATCTGGTAGAACGGGGTATTGACTCCATCGCCATCCGGATCAGCCGCTGTCACTTGCACAACGGTAACGATCGACTCAGGCTTGCAGGACATCAAGGGATTCGGCGGCATGGGCCGGAAGTTATCGTCGAGCATTTCAATGCCCAGCGCACCCGCTGGCGCGAGCGCAATGGCAAGGTCTTCACGCGACAACTTCAGCGGGCCAGCCAGCCGCTCCTCGGCGGCCCAACCCACCGATCCGGCACAGTTGATCAGGTAGTAATTCCGACCGTCATCCGATTGCCCGGCATAGAGAACCTTCGCCGTCGTATTCCCCTGGCACGAAAGCCTCGAGTTCATCGCGCTGGGCAACAACGGTTCGGCGTAGGTCGTCAAGGCAAACGATGGACGTCCTGGCTCCAAAGGAACCAGAACATAATCCAGCACATCGAACTTGCCGTCCGTGAGGGGCGGAAGTGGGGTCGGTGTATAAACTGGGGTCAACTCAAACACGCCGGGAATCTGCCCCGAATAGCAGGCCAGGGTGGCCAGCATCAAGCTGATCCCGACCAATAGCAGCGCCCCATACGTACGTGCATTTGTCTTCGTCACGTCCAGTCTTCTCCTCATTCAAAAGTCATCACGGCTACGTACCACGCAGGCGCGGATCCAGCGCATCGCGCAAGCCGTCACCCAAGAAGTTGAAAGCCAAGGCCGTGAGGACCAACGCGACACTCGGCACAAGCAGGATGTGGCGATTTGAGAAGAAGCCGCCAGTCTCGCGCACCTGCTGGATCATTGCCCCCCAACTGGGCGTACCGGGCTGCACGCCCAGTCCGATAAAGCTCAGGAACGCCTCGGTGAAGATATAACCGGGAATGGCCAGTGTTTCGGCAACAATCAACGGGCCAATGACATTGGGGAGCAAGTGGACAAAAATAATACGACGGTTGCTGGCTCCCACTGCACGAGCAGCTTCCACGAACTCTTTTTCGCGGTAAGATAAGACCTGTCCCCGCGCCAGGCGAGCCATGCCGATCCAGCTCAACACCCCAAGCGCGATAAACAGGAACAATAAACCACCCATATCCTTGTTCAATTCCAGGATGAACCCAACGAAACCGCCACGTCCAGAGTCCTGGTAAGCACGCGCAACTTCAGTGAAGTACACCTGAAGCAGAATAACCAGCACAAGATACGGGATTCCGTACATGAAGTCGACGATGCGCATCATGATATTATCGATGCGACCACCATAAAAACCGGAGATCACGCCGTAAACAAGCCCCACCAGGAGGCTCATCGTCGCGCCCAGGAACCCAACGGACAGCGACACCTGCGCTCCATAGATGGTCTGCGTCAACCAGTCTTTACCATTGCTGTCTGCCCCCAGGATCCAGCACCACTGTTTCTGAGTGGTATCAGGTTCCGGGCGGAAGCAGTAGTTGTTCTGCACATCGACCAACGCTTCCGAAGTGAGCCAGCCACACCAATAGGGGTTACGGTCCTGCCCGTCGCGTGCACACAAGCCAGGGTCCGGGAACGGGTCTTGCTGTTCGACATTCACCGGGTTCACCGTATGGCGGGCCTGGGCACCTGTTCGAGCATCCAATACCCCAACATTTGTCCAGAACGTCGCGGTGACGGCAATGAACACGATCAGGATAATCGTGGCCAGCGCGAACATCGCTGCCTTGTTTCTGCGAAACAACCGCCAGGCATCGATCCAGGGGTTCGATGCGCCGCGTTCTTCCTCTTCAAGAGAGATTGGCTCTGCGCCTTCCGCTACAGCCATAGTTCATATCTCCTAACTCACATCGCCGATCGACCGGTCATGAGTTGTAACTGTCAGGTTGAGGCTCGGACAAACGGCTCTCTCATAACCCATGTGCGATCGTTACGAGTTCATTCGTAATCATTACGACGCTAAACAATGCGATGACATGCCACCCAATGCCCTGGCAGCACCTCGACCAGGTCCGGGTCTTCATCATGGCACACGTCGATTGAAACCGGGCAGCGGGTATTAAAGTTGCAGCCCGTGGGCGGGTTCAGCGGGCTTGGAACATCACCCTTCAGGATGATCCGTTGCCGCGTTTCCTCTACTACCGGATCGGGAACGGGTACAGCCGACAGCAACGCCTGGGTGTACGGGTGTAACGGGTTGGTGTAGAGTTCTTCACTTGGGGCAATCTCGACGATCTTGCCCAGATACATCACGGCCACGCGATCGCACAGGTGTCGCACCATGCTCAAGTCATGAGCGATAAACAGGTATGTCAGCCCCAGGTCTTCTTGGAGTTTCTGAAGCAGGTTCACAACCTGCGCCTGGATCGACACATCCAGCGCGGAGATCGGCTCATCGGCGACGATGAACCTGGGGTTGAGCGCCAACGCGCGAGCCAAACCAATGCGCTGACGTTGACCACCGGAAAACTCGTGCGGATAGCGCCGGATAAAGTAGGGGTTAAGACCCACCAGATCCAACAACTCAGCGACACGTTCTTCGCGTTCTTTTCGCGAGCCAATATTGTGCACAACGAGCGGTTCGGCGACGATGCGGCCCACGGACATGCGGGGATTGAGCGATGCATACGGGTCCTGGAAGACCATCTGCATCCGGCGGCGCATTTTCCGCAACGCTTCACCCTTCAGCGTCGTCAATTCTTCGCCTTCAAACTTCACGCTGCCTGCGGTCGCCCGGTGGAGTTGCAGGATCGTCCGCCCGGTTGTGGACTTCCCGCAACCACTCTCACCCACCAGCCCCAACGTCTCGCCCTCATAGATGTCGAACGAGATGCCGTCAACGGCCTTAACTGCCGCAACCTCGCGCTGGAACACGATGCCAGACCGGATCGGGAAATGCTTTTTTAACCCCCGAACCTGCAGCAGTACCTTCCTGCCAACTTGGGCTGTTATTCCAGGAGCAGCCTCGGTAACAGTATCAGACTTGAACTCGCTCATAGCCGTGCTCCTTTTGTGTTCGGACATCTACCCAACACGCCATGGTGTGATCGGGCGGACCATCTGGAACCCGCTCCAGAGACGGATTTTCGTGGTCGCATTTTTCGATCTTGAAGGGGCAACGTGGGGCAAAGGGACACCCCGCAGGCAGGTAGCGCATGTCTGGCGGCGCTCCTTCGATCGAAAACAGGCGTTCGCGCTTCTGATCCAGACGTGGCAGTGACCCCAACAGACCGACCGTGTACGGGTGGCGGGAGTCCTTGTACACGTCCTTAGCCGAGCCACGCTCAACAATATAGCCAGCATACATCACCAGCACCGTGTCGGCCAGGCCCGCTACAACTCCTAGATCGTGCGAAATCCAGATCATCGCCATGCCAATTTTGTCACGCAACCGGCGCACCAGGTCGAGGATCTGCGCCTGGATCGTCACGTCGAGCGCGGTTGTCGGCTCGTCTGCGATCAACAGTTGGGGGTTGCACGACAACCCCATGGCAATCATGGCACGCTGGCGCATACCACCGGAAAACTGGTGCGGATAGTCGTCCAGACGATTCTTCGCTGATGGAATACCCACCATTGAAAGAAGTTCCGCCGCACGATCGCGTGCTTGTTCGTTGTCCATGCCAAGGTGCAGCTTCAGCGCCTCGGTAATCTGGCGACCGATCGTTAGCACAGGATTCAACGATGTCATGGGGTCCTGGAACACCATCGCGATCTCTGCGCCACGCACCAACCGTTGCTTGTTGGGCGACAACTTGAGCAAGTCACGCCCACGAAAAATCACTTCACCCTTCACAATTTCACCGGGTGGTTGGGGAATCAAGCCCATGATCGAGAGCGCATGTACGCTCTTGCCGCAACCGCTTTCGCCCACAACTCCTAGGGTTTCTCCCTCATGGAGCGTATACGACACGCCGTTGACAGCATGGACGACCCCCTCCTCAGTATGAAACCGGGTGGTGAGGTCTTTGACCTCCATTAAGACTGTCAAAAGTCACTCTCCCCTTCTATCCTTGGCTCAAGCCAAAGCCAAACCACTTTGAGGGCATTTTTTCTGGGTAAGGTCAGAACGTCATGATGCAGCAAGCAGCCGATCATAGCGGCTACTGCCATCCTTGACAATGCTGTTTTGCCCCAAATTCAGGTGACCTGGGTCCTGTTCAGAAATTCACCAATCTATCATTACAAGCTGCCCTGTATTCCTTATCGCCTGGGCCTTACTTTGGTTCAAAACTTCTCAAAATTCCCCTGTTTTTCTTCATCCCCTACCCCAAACAGGCCACCGCCTTGCCGCAAATGATCGCCGGACGCACTTTTGAACCGGCGCAGTGCCCTTGACAGCATATGCCGGTCCTGATACACTGCCACGTAATGACTTTGATGGAGCCAAGTACGCTGCCGGACGTCAGCAGAGAGCCGCCGGATGCTGCGAGGCGGTACGCAAGCAGCGGAAATCCACTCCTGAGCACGTCGCCCATCGAACGACTTCGGGTCCAAACATGGGCCGGGTGCGCCCGTTATCGCGCACGAGTCACTGACTCACTGAGGTCTGTGCTGCGAGGCACCGACAAATCCAGGTGGCACCACGAGGCCCCTCGTCCTGGGAATGTATCCGGGCGCGAGGGCTTTTTGATTCAGGAGAATACGCTATGCACCTCGACTTCATGACCCCCGATATTTGGAATGGGTTGGTTATTGGCACGATTCTCATTGGCGCGTCCCTGGCGATATTGCGATTGATGAGCGATTGGGCTGTTCACAAGAAACGCTCTACCAGGCCGCCTGGCAACAACGACAACCGGCGGAATCCCCACCAGTAACCATAAGTATCCCCGGCATCTGAAGGAGACATTCGAATGCTTGACATCAACCTCATTCGCGAAAAACCCGACTGGGTGAAGCAGCAACTCCACAACCTGAACGATGAAGCTGCCATCGAACGGATCGATGCGATCCTCGCTCTGGATCAGCGGCGACGCGCCCTGCTAACCGAGGTCGAAGCGATCAAGGCCAACCGCAACAAGCTCAATAAGCAAATGGGCCGGTTTCGCGGCAACAAACAGCTATCCCCAGCCCAGATCATTGGCGGCGCGCGCCAGGCGGTAGAAGCGCTGGCCGCAGGCAATATCGACGGGTTTCTCGAGGCGCTGGCCACCCCTCAGGCTGCCGCTGACGTTGACCCTTCCCCGGCAGCCGTGAAAGATGCGCTGGACGGGCTAACCTCGGCGCTCAAAGGATTAACCGGGCGAGTAAACGCGCTGGATGCAGAAATCCGGCAGATCGAACAGCAATTGCACGATCATATGTTGTGGATACCGAACATTCCACACGAAACAGTGCCGGTCGGCCACAGCGAAGAAGAAAACCGCGTCGGGGACGTCCGGGGCCACATGCGGCAGTTTGATTTCACGCCCCTGCCACACTGGGACCTGGGGCCTGCGCTTGACATCATCGACTTTGAGCGGGGCGTCAAGCTGGCAGGCACACGGTTCTATATCCTCAAGGCAATGGGCGCGCGCCTGTACCGCGCCATGATCAACTGGCTGCTCGACGTCCACACGTCGGCGCATGGATACACAGAGATTTACCCGCCGTTCATGGTGCGTGAAGAAGCCATGTTTGGTTCGGCGCAGTTCCCAAAATTCCGCGATGTCGTGTACTTCGACGCTGAGTCGGAATTGTACATGCTGCCTACCGCAGAGGTTGCGCTGACGAACATGTACCGCAACGAAATCCTGGACGAGAGCCAACTGCCGCTCTATTTCGTCGCGCACACGCCATGTTTTCGCCGCGAGAAAATGAGCGCCGGACGCGATGTGCGGGGCATCAAACGCGTCCACCAGTTCGAAAAAGTCGAGCTGTACAAATTCACCACGCCAGAAACAAGCTACGAAGAACTGGAAACGCTCACCCAGGCCGCCGAAAATGTCTGCCGGATGCTCGACATCCCATTCCGGCGTGTCGAAATGGTGACAGGCGATCTAGGCTTCGCCGCCGCCAAGAAATACGACGTCGAAATGTGGGCACCCGGTTGCCAGGAATGGCTGGAAGTTAGCTCGTGCAGCAACACCGAGGACTTCCAGGCGCGGCGGGCGAACATCCGTTACCGTCCCGCGGGCGGTGGCAGGCCCCGCTATGTGCACACGCTGAACGGTTCGGGGCTGGGCATGACGCGCGCGTTGATTGCGGTGCTGGAAAACTACCAGCAGCAAGACGGCAGCGTCGTTGTTCCCGAAGTCCTGCGTCCGTACATGGGCGGGCTGGAGGTCATCGCGCCAGCAGAGTAAACCCGGTGATCATCACACGCCAGAACAACGCAGTAAGTGTCGATCGATCAGGCAAATAGCCGGGGCGAAGTGGTATAATATGAAAGACCCAAGTTGACCGGGTGATCGCGTCTCGCCGCGTGCGAGATGAGGAAAGTCCGCGCTCCACAGGGCACGGTGCTGGCTAACAGCCAGGCGGGGCGACCCGACGGCATAGTGCAACAGAGAGGCAGATTGCCCCTCGCAAGAGGGGTGAGGGTGAAACGGTGCGGTAAGAGCGCACCGGCGTCTGTGGTGACACAGGCGGCCAGGCAAACCCCACCGGGAGCAAGACCAAGCAGGAACGATGGGGCGGCCCGTCCCGCGATCAGTTCCGGGTAGGTTGCTTGAGGCGGCGGGTAACCGTCGTCCTAGATAGATGATCACCCCCTGCGACGCAGGGACAGAACGCGGCTTACAGGTCAACTTGGGTTTAATTTTGCCAACTGAGGTGGTGGAAAGATGGAAGCGAAGGGACTTCTGGTCTTTAACGGCGGCGATGCCTTCACAACGGACACCCGCGATGCCGATCGTATCTGGCTTCGGTATCTACGCGCCAAACAGCACAAGCCCCGCGTCATTGTGTTGCCCGTCGCAGCCGTTGAAAAAGCCCAAAAAGTAGCGTATGAAGCAACCAGATACTTCAAACAGATGGGCACATACTCAGATTACAAGCTCATCACCAGCAAACTTCTTGCCAATACGCGCACTGAGTATGAAATCCTGGATAAAGTCGATGCCGTTGTGTTGACCGATGGCAGTGCCATTGATATGATCGAGCGGCTACGCGGTACACACGCAGAACAGGCGTTGCACCGCATCCTGTTGCGCAAGGCCGTCATCATGGGCACGGGCGCAAGCGCCATGGCGATGGGAAGCATGTTCTGGTTTGGGCACGAGTGGCTCCCCGGCCTCGCGCTGGCCCCTCAACTGGCAATCCTCACTCACCATAACCTCTTCCGCATGCGCTTCACCCCGGAACGATTACTGGCCGACCTGCCAGATGGCGTCACGCTTATCGGCATAGACCAGGCCACCACGCTGATCTATCACCCGGA
>CAZSXY010000005.1:31206-68302 GCA_964611395.1 uncultured Anaerolineaceae bacterium
ATGGCGTCACGCTTATCGGCATAGACCAGGCCACCACGCTGATCTATCACCCGGACGGAACATGCGAAGTGGTCGGCAGGGGCAACGTAACCGTTTACCGCAGCACCGAACAACTGGATGATTACGCGTCAGGCGCGCGCTTCACTCTCGCCTGAAGCACCCTACCTGGAACCATCCGGTATTCTTGACCGGCAAAACACTGCCAGGACGTTGATTGAGCGTCCTGGCAGCACCAGTTTTCTGTGGACAGTGTGGCAGGTTGTGGCGGCTATACGACGATGTTCACCATTCCGCGCTTGGCAATGAAGATGATCTTTCGTGGCGGTTTGCCATCCATGTGACGTTTTGCGCCGGTCGACTCCAATGCGAGCTTTTTCGCATCCTCCTCAGAAATGTCAGCAGGAACCTGGATGCGGTCACGCACTTTTCCATTCACCTGCACCACCAGCGTGATCTCCTCTTCCTTCGCCAACTCAGGATCGAACTCAGGCCACGGCTGGTTATGAATGCTGTATTCGTGACCGGTTCGCGTCCACAGTTCCTCAGCCACAAACGGCGTGAACGGAGCCATCAGCAGCAGGAGCGTTTTTACGGCTTCGTCCCAAACTGCCGGCCCAACCTTCGCCTCACGATTCGCTTTCAGTAAAGCGTTCTTCAGTTCCATCAAGCCAGCCATCGCGGTGTTGAAGCTGAATGTTTCCAGACCGTTGGAAACCTTCTGAATCGTCTGGTGCACGCGGCGCTGCAACTCGCGTTCGGCGGCGGGATCAGGGTTTCCATCAGGCGCGCCGCCATTGATTAAGCCCCACACGTCATTCATCCAGCGCACGATGCCGTAAATCCCCTTGCTGTCCCAGGGGCCGCCCTGGTCCCAGCGGAACGCAAACATCAGGTAAGCCCGCACAACATCGGCTCCGAATTCTTCCACCAATTCGTCCGGGGCCACAACGTTCCCCTGCGTCTTGGACATCTTCTCAACATCCAGGTGGTGCTTGATCTGGTTGATCGTGGCATCTCCGCCAAAGCCGGGGATATCAAACACCGTATCCGCGCCGGTATCGACGACCACTTCACGACCATCCGGCGTGCGAATATACAGGGTCGTCTCGACGCGATTCATCACCTCACCAGCGACCTGTTCTGCCGTCGTCGGCACGCCTTCGACCGATTCCAGAACAGCAATGTGATGGGCCATGAATTTTTCGCCCTCGAACGCGCCTTTGGCCACAATCAAGTCACCGTCGCGCGGTTCGCCCAAAATCATGCCCTGGTTAAACAGGCGCAGCATCGGTTCATCGAACATGCCGGTCGTATCGCGCCCCATCGCTCTGGCCGCGTCTTTGGTCGGGCCGAACACGCCGCAATCCCGCATGGCCTTCGTAAAGAAACGCGTGTACATCAGGTGCATCGTTGCGTGCTCGATCCCGCCCGTGTATTGATCAACAGGCAACCAGTAAGCCCCTTCCTGTGGATCAAACGGCCCGCCGTCGTAGCGCGGACTGAGATAGCGGTACTGGTACCACGACGAGCACATAAACGTGTCCATGGTATCAGTTTCTCGTTTGGCTGGCTCACCGCAATGGGGGCAGGTGGTGTTCAGGAAGCCCTCGTGATATTTCAGGGGGCTTTCGCCGGTCGGCATGAAATCCACGTCTTCGGGCAACAAGACCGGCAAATCCTCTTCTGGAACCGGCACAACACCGCAGGAATCGCAGTAAATGACCGGGATGGGTGCACCCCAGTATCGCTGGCGGCTAATCAGCCAGTCGCGGAGCCGATAGTTAACGGAAGCGTGCCCAATGCCCTGCTCTTCCAACCATTTCGTGACCACGCCAACTGCTTCGTTTTTCTTCCCGCCGTCGGTCGCGTGGGCTGGCGTGCCATCGAAGGGGCCGCTATTCACCATAACGCCCTCACCCGGCCATGCCTCGGTCATCTTAGCGGGATCGAGATCGTCCATGCCTTCCGGCTGAATCACGATGCGGATTGGCAAGTTGTACTTACGGGCGAATTCAAAATCGCGCTGGTCATGGGCGGGCACAGCCATGATTGCGCCGCTGCCGTAGCTGATCAGCACATAGTCAGCGATCCAGATCGGGATACGCTCATCATTCACCGGGTTGATCGCGTAACCACCCGTGAACACACCAGTCTTTTCTCTGCCTTCGGCGGTGCGATCAATTTCACTCTTGCGCGTTGTCGCGGCCACATAGGCTTCGACCTCGGCGCGATGATCAGCGGAGGTCACTTTCTCGACTAACGGATGCTCAGGAGCCAGCACCATAAACGTTGCGCCCCACAACGTGTCCGGACGCGTGGTGAACACCTCGATGGGATCGCCCTGCTCTGTCCGGAACACCACATGAGCGCCCTCGCTCCGCCCGATCCAGTTGGTCTGCATGGTCTTGACGCGCTCAGGCCAATCGATCTTGCTGTGATCCAGCAATTCCTCGGCATAGGCAGTCGTCTTGAAGAACCACTGTTCAAGTTCCTTCTTGATCACCGGCGTGCCGCAGCGCTCACAATGGCGATCTTCGCCCCACACCTGCTCACGAGCCAGCGTCGTGTTGCACTGCGGGCAGAAATCAACCGCAGCGTTCTTACGATAGGCCAGACCGTACTTGAAGAACTGCAGGAAGAACCACTGCGTCCATTTATAATATTCGGGATGGCTGGTGACGGCCTCGCGCTCCCAATCGAAGATGGCCCCCATCGTTCGCAACTGGCGACGCATGTTCTCAATATTGCGTTCCGTCCAGATCTTGGGATGGATGTTGCGCTTGATCGCCGCGTTTTCAGCGTTCAAGCCAAACGCATCAAACCCCATCGGGAAGAGCACGTTGTATCCCTTCATCCGCAACCAGCGCGCCCGCGCGTCCGAAGGCGCTATCGCGTACCAGTGACCGATATGCAGATCACCGCTTGGATAAGGCAACATCGTCAGCGCGTAGAACTTGGGACGATCCATATCGATCACCGCGCGATACAAACCATCACGCTCCCATCGTTCGGCCCAACGCGCCTCGATCTCTTGTGGCATATATTTATCCGCCATCGTTATGCTCTTACTCCCATCGTCTGCAATCTGACACGATTGATCGTGAACACCGGTTGTCACGTTTTATCGAATGAAAAGAGATACAGCGCCTAACTCCTCAGTATGCTTGCACATCCACCCAGCCCCCGTGCTACCTGCCCGCTGCAACGGACGGCAATAACAGCGCTTCATAAGCAAGAGTGTACAAGAAGTCATTCCACATGACCGCAAGAAATAAAAAATCCCCTTCACTCTCCCTAATAATTCAGGGACGAAGAGGACTCCGCGGTACCACCCTGGTTGATGGCAAGACGAGCTTAAAAGAAAAGTGGACCCAAAGGGGCTCGAACCCTTGACCTCCACAATGCCATTGTGGCGCTCTCCCAAACTGAGCTATGGGCCCTGGTGTGTGGTGTGCCATCCACTCAATATGGTTAACGGTCACTCCCGGCACAGCTTACTTCATTTTCAGCTATGCAGCTCCCGGACGAGTTCAGCCTCTGCGCTCATCGAGGCGCGTTACCGGGTTTGCACTTTTCCCGGTTCACTGTGATGATGGCCTACTACTTCCGTTCCAAGCTGTTGGCACAGTTTACTTTGTTAAGGTGAACCACATTCTAGCTACGCCTCAGACACTTGTCAAGGTCTTTTTTCGCTGGTGAGCGTGCATTGTTCGGCGCAATTCTCGCCCAAAAGAAGTGGCCGAGTCCCCCGGGCCAGTTCTGCATTTTGAGCTTCGTTCGCGCTTTACAAGCCCATTAAATTATGCTAAGATGAAGCACCTTACCTTAGGCAAAATCCAGATCGCCCCCTGTGGCGGTCTCTTGTTTTTGTGTTTTTTAGACACAAGCAGCGAATGATACTTTAAAGAGGATCTAGCACAGCGGGTGCTGTGTTTTTATACCATGAACTTCTTAACGTAATTAGCTGATACCTTTTGCGAAGAGCCTGTGCGGCAACCTTGCCGGGAATCCTCGCCGATGTGAAAACAACGGCATACCAGGAACCGGCCAGTCCACACAGGCTTTCCTGGTACACACATGAAAAGGGAAACGGAGGAGTGGGATGGCAGATGATGTCCACTACCTAACCCCAGAGGGGTTAAAAGAATACGAAGAGCGCTTAAGTTATCTGCGCAATGTCCGCCGGCAGGAAGTAGCCGAGCGTCTTCGGCTTGCCCTTGAAGAAGGTGGCGAGCTTGTCGAGAACGCCGAATATGAAGACGCGAAGAATGAGCAGGCGTTCGTTGAGGGCGAGATCATGCGCCTGGAGATGATTCTGAGCAATGCCCAGATCATTGAAGATAGCGGGCCTAAAGATACAGTGGGGCTGGGCCGCAAAGTAACGATCCAGGAAGTCGGCACCGACATCGTCGAGGAATACATTCTGGTGGGCGCTGCCGAAGCCAATCCGCGTGCCGGGAAAATTTCGTACAAAAGCCCCCTGGGGCAGGCGCTCATGGATCGTCGTGTCGGAGACAAGGTCGTCGTCGAAGCGCCTGACGGTGACATCACGTTTGAGATCAAGGCCATTGATTGACCCGACCAGCCAGCACTAGCGGTCTGCGTCACCGCCCATGCCAGCCTCCGCTAGCGTGGGCGCTGTTTTGCGAGGAGAAAGCCAATCGATGTGGCAACCCACGAATACGCCGGAACACGATCGACTGCGCAAATTGCACGAGTTGCGCGCACAAGGCATAGCCCCCTACCCAAGCCGGGTCAAACGCACGCATACCACCCAGGCTGCTATACGCGTCTTTGAGGACATCGAGCATGATGAAGCAGCAGAACCGGTCACGGTTACGGTGTGCGGCCGGATCGTACGCCAAAACCTGAAGGGGAAAGTGTACTTCGCGCATATCGAAGACGGCGAAGGACGGCTTCAGTTGTTCGTCCGGATCAATAACGTGGGGGATCAAACCTACGACATGATCAAGCGCCAGATCGATCTGGGCGACTTCGTACAGGCAACCGGAACCATGATGCGCACCCGCGCTGGTGAAGTAAGCGTCATGGTTGATGCGTTCGTCCTGCTTGCCAAGGCGCTCAGCCCCCTGCCGGTGATCAAAGAGCGCGTGCGCGACGATGGAACCGTTGAACGCTACGGGGCATTCACCGACGTTGAGGAACGCTACCGGCAACGCTACGCAGACCTGGCCGTGAACCCAGACACTCGCGAAATATTTCGCAAGCGGGCACGCGCTGTGAACGCCTTGCGGCACTTCCTCGACAGCGAAGGCTTCTTGGAAGTCGAAACCCCCATCCTGCAGCCCATCTATGGGGGTGCAGCCGCCCGGCCTTTTATCACCCACCACAACCAGCTCCACCAGGATTTATACCTGCGGATTAGCTTCGAACTTTATCTCAAGCGCCTGCTCGTAGGGATGTATGACGCCGTATACGAGATAGGGCGAGACTTCCGCAACGAGGGTGTGAGCTTCAAACACAATCCAGAGTTCACGCAACTTGAGTTCTATCAGGCATACACCGACTATCACGGCATGATGGACTTGACCGAACGGATGGTTGCGTTTGTCGCTGAGCAGGTTACCGGCAGCACAACCATCACGTTCCAGGGACACACCATCGATCTAAGCCCGCCCTGGAAGCGCATCACGTTGCGCGATGCCATCAAGGAGCAGACCAGCATCGACTATGTGGAGCATCCTGAGGCCGCGTCCCTTTACACGGCCATGAAAGCTGCCGGAATGGACGTGTCCCCCCATGCGACCTGGGGCAAACTTGTCGACCACCTGTTGGGAGATGCCGTCGAACCGACACTCATCCAGCCCACGTTTATTCTGGATTATCCCCGCGACATCTCCCCCTTCGCCAAGACTGTGCCTGGAGACGACACGCACGTCGAGCGGTTCGAGATGTTCATCGGCGGCATGGAAATGGGCAACGCCTTCACCGAATTGAACGATCCGCTTGACCAGGAAGCACGGTTCTTCGAGATGGGCCAGCTTTATGCCGATGAAGACGACGAAGCAACGCCCATTGACGAAGATTACTTGCGTGCGATGCGCTACGGCATGCCCCCCTGTGGTGGCTGCGGGATCGGGGTTGACCGCCTGGTAATGCTGCTCACCGACCGGAACACTATTCGCGAGGTATTGCTCTACCCACATCTACGCGAGCGACAAAGCTAAGCAAGCACAACAGGTTATGGGCGGCAGTCTTACCATCAGACTGCCGTTTTTTGTTGCCCATCGCGCAACTGGACAAGAAAACCAGGCTGACGATAATTGAAGGTAGCGCGACGGGAGGCTGCATGAATAATCATCACGAGTTCCTCGATGGCGTAGACCCGCTCGCCATCCTGGACGGGCTAGATCAGGGCATCCTGCTCTTCGACGACCGCGATCAACTGGTCTTCGACAATGCTGCCGCACGCGCGATACTCGGCCCCAGGCTGGCGATGGTTCGTGCCGCAGGATGGCCGGCGGTGAGCATGCTGTTCCATGCGGGACACGATGATCAACTGACCGCAGACGACATCCGCGCCAGGGCGTCGCGGCAAGCCCAACCGGTTCGGTTTCATATCTACCTCTCTGGCACATATACCCCGTGTTCCGCGTCCGCTATCCCGGGGCCGCAGAACACGCTTTATACGCTATTGACCCTCCAACGCCCCGACTGGTCTGCCCTCACGGAACTTATGAGCACTTTCCGAAGCGAGGCACGCATCGCAATCACCAGCACGCGCGGTCACGCCGAACTGATCAAACGAGTTATTGCCCGGCGAAAAGAAACGACCACCGCCGATCAACTGGCCCGCCAGGTTGCCGGCTTCGCGGAGATCATGGCTGTGCACATGGCGCGTCTGGAAAATCTGGTCGGTTTGCTAGAGCGGCTGGAAGATGTGCGGACAGGAAATCTCTATCGGATCGTTAACAACAACACGCGCCCGGTGAGACTAGCTGAATTCCTTGAAGATCTTCTTGAGGAGCTGGTTGAATCGCCCCTCCTTGAGGAATCAAACCCGCACGTTGATCACCGCGAACGCATCTATCTCGACATTCCAGACGAAACCACCATCGAAGCCAGCAAACATCATCTCTCCCACATTTTCCGCGATTTGCTGCGCAATGCACTCATGTACAGCGAACCAGACACGCCCATTACAGTGCGTGCCACACCCTCTGAGCAGATGCGCTCGGTACAAATCGATATCAGCGACCAGGGGTTCGGCATTCGGACCAAAGAAAGGTCGTGCGTGTTTGTGCCATTCCAGCGTGCCCGCCAACCTCAGATCATCGCCGAGTTTGGATATGGCTTAAGCCTGTACCTGGTGAAGATGGAAATTGAAGCCATGAAAGGTCGCATTTGGTTTGAAAGTGAAGAAGGCGTCGGAACCACGTTCAGTTTCAGGCTGCCGCTATGGACACCGCCAGATGAGTGAAGCATAACGTCAGGAATTCTTGCTGACGGAACCGTACCGCCAACACGACGCAAGTTACCTGTTCTTGCTCAGGCCGGGCGCGAGCCGCACCTGTATTCGCAAGGGGATGATCGGCACGCAGTGTCCTGGTCATTCGCGCCGGGATGGGCCAATACCAGGGGGATCATCTCATTCAGCGAGAGGATGAAATTTTGGACGACGTTCAAGAGCCACAGACTTCACAGAATGCACCGTTTTTAGAGCGCTTCAAGTACCTGATATTCCTCGTTGTGGCGCTTGCCACCTTGTCAGGCATCGTGGCGCTGCTACTCAGCCGCCCCAAGCCCGTGACGATTGCCGTAAATCCGCCGGAGCCAACCGTGCCCCCTTCCCCGACACCGATCCCATCCAGCACTCCAACACCGGGGCCGTACATGGTCTATGTCACCGGCGCAGTCGCCACGCCTGAGCTAATCATAACGTTGGAATTCGGCAGCAGGGTCTTCCACGCCCTGGCGGCGGCGGGCGGGGCCAGCACCAACGCCGACCTCTCACGAGTCAATCTGGCACAACTCCTGGTCGATGGCGATCACATCCATGTCCCCACCAGAGTCTCCAATGGAGATGTTGCGTCAGCAGGCGGCATGGCTGTATTTGTCGTCACCCCAACACCCGGCAGCTATACGGTTTACGTCACCGGGGAAGTCAAGCAACCCGAATTGCTCGTGGCATTACCGGCGGGAAGCCGCGTGGAAGACGCGATTGCCGCTGCAGGCGGGGCGACTGACAACGCCGACCTGGGCCGGATCAACCTGAGCCAGATACTCAATGACGGCGATCTCATTTATGTGCCCCCGCTGGCGGGCGATCAAATACAGACCCCCACGCCTAACCGCCCACCGCTGATACATATCAATCACGCATCGGTGGATGAACTGGATACGTTGCCTGGCATCGGGCCAACACTGGCGCAGGCGATCATCGATTACCGCACAGAAAATGGGCCGTTCCAAGACCTTGCCGACCTGGACAACGTGCCCGGCATCGGAACAGCCAAACTCGAAGCGATCCGCGACTTCGTGGTATTTGATTGAGCTTCGCCACAGGCTGATCAATCGAGTCAATCGGGGAATTGCACGATCTGGATAGCCACCACATCGCCCCAGCGCCAGCCATTGTACTGTCCGGCGTTGGGGAGACTGATGCTGCTCATTACGCGCAATGGCTCGCCATTGCCGGTCAACGGCACCAACCACAACTGGCTGGTCGAACGGCTCGTTTGCTGCCGAATGACAAACAGATGCTCGGCTCCGGCCCAGGTGACCGCTTTTTCCTGCGCCCCAGGCGGCAACTGGATGGAACGCAACGCGCCTTCCTGCAACGAAAATACATACACCCCTTCGCCCTCGGGGGCACCCGCCACCGTACAGGCCAGCCAGGCTCCGTTGGGTGCCCATTCCAAAACACGAGGCCAGGGTATCTGGTCGGGAATCGGTTGTTGCTTATCGCCGGACAGATACAGCGCGACCAGTTTGTCGTCACGGATAGCCAGCGTGGTAGCCTGAGCGCTGACCGGCCACATCAACTGCACGCCCTGCGCCAGTGTATTCATGCCCAACGGCCTCATGGCGTGTCCGGCAGCGTCAATCCAATACAGTTCCGGCGCATGCCCTTCAATCGCGGCATGGACATCCCACCCCAGCAAACGCTCACCCGGTTCGATCCACGCCGCAGGAACCACGAGCGTTCGTTCATGGTCGGGGTTGCGTGCCAGCTCAACGCGGAAGCCGGTTTCAACATCCACGCGCCAGACGCTCTGCCACCGCCAGTCATTGCTGCTGGCCGGTGATGCACCAACCGCAGCGTAGGCAATCTGACGCCCATCCGGAGACCATACAGGTGTTCCCCACACCGTCTCGCTCGCGGGGACCAACACGCGCATGGTCTTTGATCCTGTATCGAGCAGCGCAAGCCTGCCCGTGCCATCGGTGAACGCCAGACTTCGACCATCAGGAGACCAAACCCAATCCGCCAACTCAATAAGCGGGAATTCGGCCTGGAACCCGTCCGTAGTGAGTTCCATGACATACAGCGTCTGGCGATCCTGAAAAGCCAGCCAACCGCCAGTGGGCGACAACTTGAGATTATGCGGCTCGTTCACATGGGGGACATGAGCCAGCATCTGAATTTCGCCGGGCGACAGTTGTACAACCACGAGTCCTTCCTCCGTGGAAGCGGCAACAACTGCCGGGGGGCCATCGTAGGCTTTATTCAGGTCAAGGCTATGGAGCGTAGCGGCGTTGTTCGAGGAAAACACAAACAGGAAAACAGTGGCAAACACGCCGATCAACGCCATCACCGGCGCACCGGGCAGCAGGCGGGCTATCCTGTACCGTATAAGGGTTCGGCGCGGTGGCTTCCGCCACTCCGGGAGCGTCTGGTCAAAACTCAGTTTCGAGCCGGGGTGCGATCGGTCGAGTTCGTGATGGAGATTGTCGGCGATCTGCCGAAAGAGCGTTCGAAGCTCAGTGGCCTTCTGTTGACAAAGAGGGCAAGTCTCCAGGTGGCGGCGCACCTCTTGCTCATCATCCGGCAAAAGCTGGCCGAGCACGTACGCTTCCAGCGTCGAATCGTCGATCTGGTCGCATGGCTTCAACGAATGGTTTCGGTTGCCAACCATCGGTATTGTTCTTCTTCCAGTTGGGTACGCAACTTCTCAATGGCCAGACGCAGTCGCGAGCGCGCGGTATTGAGAGAGCACCCCATGATCTCGCCCATCTCCTTATACGTGCAATCGGCATAGAATCGCAAGACGATTGCTTCGCGGAGCTTGGGACTAAGCTGATCAAAGGCGACCAACAAGCCACCTTTGGTTTCGCTACGCATGGCACATGCTTCGGGGCCGGGTGTATGGTCGCGAAGCTGATTTCCCATGCCTAACCAGTGAGCCATCGAAATACTGGGAAGAATCTTTCGCCGGCGCTTGTCCCGCGCACGGCTTACCGTGATTGTGTGCAGCCAGGTGCTGAAACTGCTTAATTCGGGCTTATAGCGGTGAATATTCAGCAGAGCATACGTCAATGCGTCCTGAGCCACTTCCTCGGCGTCTGCTTCGTCACCCAGAAGCCCAAGCGCCAGCCGGTAGGTCCGCAAGTTGTACCGGTCGAAAAGTTGCCTGGCTGCCCGTTCATCGCCATCCCTGGCACGACGGATCAGGAGGACATCATCCATGACTGATTGCCCATTCAATCAAAAACAATCAAAAAGCGGGGAATAGAGCTGCCCTATACATACATTATACGCAATCAGGCCCGATCTTGTTCACTCACTTTTCGGCCAGCATGGAAAAACCACCATGCCGGAAACCGGATCACCGTCGCGCGTCCCAGACGACACTCCCCCGCTTGACGACCGTCCGGGCCAGGTTAGCGCCAAAACGATAACTCAGGTGCTGGTAGGCGGGGACGTTCCAGACGACCAGATCGCCCGCCTTCCCCACTTCCAGGCTGCCGGTGATATTACCACGCTTGATGGCATAGGCGGCGTTGATCGTGGCCGCCGCCAGCGCTTCCGCCGGAGTCAGCCGGAGATAACGCGTCGCCAGAGCCATCACAAACTGCATACTTTCGTTCCACCCCGTTCCAGGATTGCAATCCGTGGCAATGGCTAAGGCCGCTCCTGCGTCAAGAAACTTTCGGGCCGGTGTGTACTGGGTATGAGCCAGGCCGAACGGCGTGGGCGGGAGCGACACCGCGATCGTCGCAGACTGCCCCAATGCCTCGATTTCATCATCCGGCGTCACCACAATATGGTCAGCCGAAACGGCTCCCAGTTCCGCAGCTAGGCGCGTCCCGCCAAGCGGCTCAAACTCATCAACGTGTACCTTCAGGGCCATCCCATGCGAGCGCGCAGCCTGAAGGATACGGCGGGTCTGGTCGAGATCGAACGCGCCCACTTCGCAGAATACGTCGCAAAACACCCCCTCCGGCCAGTATTGGGCTTGCCAGACAGCCACAGCCGGAAGCATCTCATGAACGATCACATCGACGTAGGCGTCGGGATCGTTGCTATATTCGGGGGGAACGGCATGAGCGCCCAGGAACGTCGGCACTAAATCCGCCGGGTGTGTCTCATTCAACGCCACGATCGCATCCAGCATCATGATCTCGGTGCGCGTGTCCAACCCGTAGCCGCTCTTACACTCGATGGTGGTGGTGCCGTGCGCGAGCATCACGTCGAGCCGCCGGCGAGACTGCGCAATTAATGCGTCCATGCTGGCGCTCCGAGTCTGGCGCACTGTGCGGTTGATCCCCCCACCCGCGGCCATGATCGCCTGGTAGGTGGCCCCGGCAATACGCTGTTCGAACTCGTCGGCCCGGTCGCCTGCCCAGATGACGTGCGTATGCGGGTCAACGAGTCCCGGTGTGACCAGCAAGCCGCTCGCATCGATCAGGTGATGGGCATCGTAGTTTGCGCGGAGCGTCGCGTCGTCGCCCACCTCAACGATAACGCCTTGATGGATGGCAACAGCAGCTTGCGACCGCACCCCCAGATCGCCCAGAGCTGTCCCGCGTTGTGGCCCGTGATCATGCGCAGGAACCACGCAAAGTTGCCCGATATTGTGTACCAGTAGATCGATTTTTTCGCTCATGGCGTCCAGTTTATCACAGGCTAAAAACCCGGCATAGTCGTAGCCAACCAGCAGTGGTACGATTGAGCCAGCCGCTAATATTTGCGAACGCGTGCGAGGCGTGTATGGAAATCGACATCTTGACGCTCTTCCCGGCCATGTTCGATGGCCCGATGACAGAAAGCATCCTGAAACGTGCCCAGGAAAAAGGCTTGCTCACAATCCGCCGTCACAATATTCGAGACTACGCCACCGACAGGCACCGCACGGTGGATGACACGCCCTATGGGGGCGGCGGTGGAATGGTCATGATGGCAGAACCGCTCGTCGCCGCCATCGAAGACGTGCGCGGGAACGATCGCGAGTCGCCTGTGATTCTGCTGACGCCCCAGGGCCGTGTTTTTAACCAGCGAGTCGCATTTGAGCTTGCCAAACACAGGCGGTTGGTGCTGGTATGCGGGCGCTACGAAGGCATTGATGAGCGGGTGCGCCAGTCAGTTATCACCGATGAGATCAGCATCGGCGACTATGTATTGACCGGCGGCGAACTGGCCGCCATGGTGATCATCGACGCCATTGCCCGCCTGATACCCGGCGTATTGGGTGCGCGCTGGGGCGCTGAAGAAGACTCGCACGCCATGGGCTTACTCGAATACCCGCACTACACACGCCCCGCGGTGTTCCGGGGCCTCTCTGTGCCGGACGTGCTTTTGAGCGGGGATCACGCAGCCATCGCACGCTGGCGGCGGCGTGAAGCGATTCGTCGCACGTGGCAGCGGCGTCCAGAGCTGT
Organism: uncultured Anaerolineaceae bacterium; assembly: GCA_964611395.1. GTDB lineage: Bacteria > Chloroflexota > Anaerolineae > Aggregatilineales > Aggregatilineaceae > CAZSXY01. Next base: position 44,049 of record CAZSXY010000005.1, read on the forward strand.
TGCTCACCGCCGATTTAAACGACGACGAGCGCTGGTTTCTTGCCGACCTGGTGGATACGGATTCCACGCGCAACAATTCACGCTGATGACACAACCCGGCTACCGCAGGCGTCGTCCGCTTCCCTGAGGCTTGACGGGGAACCGGCTATCCTTTACAATTCCATGCTGGCATCCGAAAGAATGGTGTAGACTGCTAGCATGTTCGAAAGCCTGAGTGATCGCCTCCAAAACGTCTTTGAGCAATTAGGGCGCAAAGGCCGGTTGACCGAGGATGATGTCAACGCCGCCATGCGTGAGGTACGCATGGCCCTGTTGGAAGCCGACGTCAACCTCAAGGTGGCGAAAGATTTCATCAAGCGTGTCAAAGAACGGGCTATCGGCGCTGAAGTTCAAAAAAGCCTGAAACCTTCCCAGCAAGTCATCAAGATCGTTCACGAAGAACTGATGGAGACGCTGGGACAGCCGGGCCGCCTGAACTTGAGCGGGCCGACGCCGCGTGTGATCATGCTCGTCGGGCTGCAAGGTTCGGGCAAGACAACAACGGCGGCCAAGCTTGCGCTGATGTTGCGGCGGGATGGTCGGCGCCCGTTCCTGATCGCGGCTGACACGTATCGCCCGGCAGCGGTGGACCAACTTGTGACCCTTGCGAAGCAGGTCAACATTCCCTTCTACGAGGAGGGAACGTCAGCATCGCCACCGGCCATTTGCGAGCGCGGTCTGCAAGCCGCCCGCGAAGCCGACGCCACCATTGTGTTGATCGACACCGCCGGTCGGTTGCAAATCGACGACGACATGATGAGCGAGTTGGAAGCGATCCGCGAACGCACGAAACCCGCCGAGGTTCTGCTTGTCGCCGACGCCATGACCGGCCAGGAAGCCGTCCGCATTGCCGAGGGCTTCAACGAGCGCGTGGGATTGACCGGCCTGATCCTGACCAAAGTCGATGGCGACGCACGCGGCGGCGCGGCCATATCCATGCGTGCAGTGACCGGGGTGCCGATTAAATATATGGGTACGGGCGAAAAGCTCGACGGGTTGGAGCTATTCCACCCCGACCGGCTGGCCTCGCGTATCCTGGGTATGGGCGACGTACTGACGCTGATTGAGCGTGCGGAACAAACTTTCGATGCTCAGGAAGCCGAGCGACTTCAGAAGAAACTGCTGAAAAACAAGTTCACGCTTGAAGACTTCCTCAAGCAATTGCAGCAGATCAAACGCATGGGCAGCATCGGCCAGGTTTTGGATATGCTTCCGGGAATGGGTCGTCTGCGGCAGCAATTGAACATCGACAATGAGGAAGCCCAGAACCAGCTTAAGAAGGTCGAGGCGATTATCTACTCGATGACGCCAGCAGAACGCCGCAACCCGAAAATGCTCAATGCCAGCCGCAAACGGCGCATTGCATCCGGGAGCGGCACTACAGTCCAGGATATCAATGCGCTGCTCAAACAATTTCGTGAGATGCAGCGCTTGATGAAAATGATCGGGAAAGGTCGCGTGCCGCGAATTCCCGGTCTCTTTAACTAGCGGGGGAGTTCCCCCGGCGACTGCTGCGGTTGTCCGGCAGCCTTTCCCTGCCAAGCCCTCTAAGCAGCACGCGGCAGACTCAATCTGTATACAGTCGCCATCAGTGAGGAATAGGTGGTAAAAGTATGGTTCGGATTCGTTTGCGCCGTGTGGGGCGTAAAAAACAACCTAGCTATCGTATCGTGGTAGCGGATTCGCGCAGCCCGCGCGATGGACGCTATATCGAAGTTATCGGCTTCTATAACCCGCGCACAGAGCCTGCAACCATGACTCTGAAGGAAGAGCGTGCGCTGCACTGGCTGAGCGTGGGAGCCCAACCGAGCGACCCTGTGCGTCGCATTCTGGACAAGCTGGGCACGCTGGCTCGCTACGAGCGTTTGCGCCAGGGTGAGTCGCTTGAGGCCCTGGTTGCCGAGGCAGAAGCAGAAGCTGCTGCACGCGAGCCGGTCAGCCCCAAGACCAGCCGCCCGCCCCGACCTAAAGCCGAAAAAGCCGCTGTGCAGGCCATTGCTGAGGAACCGGTTGAAGAAGCCGAAGCAGAAGAGGTCGCCGACGAAACGGCTGAGGAACCGGTCGAAGAAGGCGAAGCAGAAGAGGCCGCCGACGAAATGGCTGAGGAACCGGCTGCCGATGAGAGCGAAACGGTTGAAGAGGCGGCGGACGCCGAGTAATCCGGTGTTGGCCGGAAATGGCTTATAAGCCCTTACATGTATGTGATGCGGACAGCATGCTGTCAAAAGCTGTCCGCATTCAGGCTTTCATTTGCGCCCCAGGTCCGCCATTTTGCGCGGATTGTATGATAGGATCGGTACGATGAAAGAGCTGATCGAGTATATTGCCAAGTCGTTGGTCGAAGACCCGTCCCAGGTGCAGGTCACCGAAATCACGCGCGGATCATCTGCTATTTTAGAATTGCAGGTCGCCCAGGAAGACATGGGGCGCGTCATCGGAAAGAACGGTCGAGTAGCCAACGCGATGCGCGTCCTCGTTCGCGTGGTCGCCACCAAACAGGGCAAACGGACCACGCTGGACATAGTTTAAGCGCGTTCTTGAGAGTTACCGCCATTCTATGACACCTGACTCGACACCCCCATTTCTATTATTGGGTCGTGTGCTGCGACCGCATGGCGTGCGTGGTGAGCTGCGCATCGAAGTGATGACAGCCTACCCTGAACGCCTCAGTGCCGAGTGCCAGGTATTTCTGGGGCCAGACCCCGCCGATCCTGCTTCGGCGACTTTGTATACAGTTGTTCGCTCGCGAAAGCACCGGCACCACCTGATTCTCCACCTTGAGGGCATCCACGACCGAAACGCAGCCGACCTGCTCCGCGAGCAATACGTAATGGTTCCGGTCGAAGACGCAGTTCCCCTTGAAGACGGTGAATTCTACCTGTTCCAGCTCATAAATCTCAACGTCTATACCACCGAAGGTGAGCACCTGGGCACTATCACCGACATCATCGAGACAGGCGCTAATGATGTTTACGTTGTCCACGGGCCACGTGGCGAAGTGCTGCTCCCCGCCATCGACGAATGCATCATAGACATCGACCTGACCGCAGATCGCGTTATCGTCCACCTGATGGACGGCCTCCTCAACGAGTAACCACCCCGCCTGCAATTTTGCCACCTGGATCAGCTTGACACACCTCCCTGCGCTTGCTATGCTGAGGCACTGTTCGGCAGGGGAAAGCAATGAGCGCACGAAAGTACTGGCTGGGATTCAATGTTGTCAAGGGAATAGGCCCTGTTCGCCTGCGTGCCCTGCGCGACACATTTGGTGACATCGAACGCGCCTGGCATGCCGATGACACCGCGTTGCAAAAGGCTGGCCTGGACAGGCGCGCGCTACAAAACTTGCACCAGGCGCGCCGCTCATTAGACCTGGACCGGATGATCGCAGACGTACATGCGTCAGGCGCAGTGATTTTGACCCTGGACGATCCCGACTACCCGCGGCTGTTACGCGAATTGCCCGGCTCTCCTCCTGTCCTGTATGTCAAGGGCACACTCTCCGATGCGGATCAATGGGCGTTAGCCTTCGTCGGCACGCGCAGGGCCTCTGTCTACGGGCGCGACATGACCTACCGCCTGGTAACATCGTTAGTTCAGGCGGGACTGACAATCGTGAGCGGCCTGGCGCTGGGCATCGATGCAGCGGCCCACAAAGCGGCATTGGAAGCGGGCGGCAGGACGATTGCAGTTCTGGGGAGTGGCATCGACAGGATTTATCCCCCTGAACACCGCCAGCTTGCCGCAGCGATCGCGCAATCGGGCGCTTTGGTTAGTGAATTCCCCCTGGGAACGCCTCCCGAAGCCAAGAATTTCCCGGTCCGCAACCGGCTGATCAGTGGTCTTTCGCTGGGTGTAGTAGTTGTTGAAGCGCCGGAATCAAGTGGCGCGCTCCTGACTGCAGACACCGCGCTTGACCAGGGCCGCGACGTGTTCGCCGTACCCGGCAACGTAACCGCCAAAACGAGTATGGGAACCAACCGGTTAATCCAAAACGGGGCCAAGCTGGTCATTGACGCCAACGATATTTTGGACGAGCTAAACCTCACCCGCACAACCGTTGAAACCAGCAAGCATGTGCGGCAAATCGCTCCAGACAATCCCGTCGAGGCGTCCCTATCCCAGTTGCTCGGCGAAGAGCCGATCCATATCGACGATCTGTGCGAGCAATCGGGCTTGCCCATCACAACCGTGAGTAGTGCGCTGGCCCTGATGGAACTGAAAGGAATCGTGCACCGCCTGGATGGTATGCATTACACGCTCGCGCACGGAGGGGGATTGCACGTTCGCCTCGATTAGCTGCTGAATTTGCGCCGCGCTGCGTGGCGCTTGATATGTCATTATCATAACCGGATGGAGACTTATGGCTACACTTTATGCTCTGATTATGGCCGGGGGTGGCGGCACGCGTTTGTGGCCGCTCAGCCGCAACAATCGTCCTAAGCAACTGTTACCCCTGGTCGAAGATCGCTCGATGTTCCAGATCGTTGTGGAGCGACTTGCGCCTTTGCTACCCCCTGAGCGCATCTTTGTTGTAACCGGCCAGAACCATGTGAACGACCTCAAGGAAAGCACCCCCCAGATTCCGCCGGAAAACTTTGTGGTTGAACCGTTTGGCATGAACACCGCGCCAGCCGTTGGACTGGGAACGGCTCACATCCAGCGGCGCGATCCCCAGGCCGTGATCGCCGTTCTGACAGCCGACCATCACATCGCTGACAAGGCTAAATTCCGCCATGTCCTCGCCACTGCCGGCGAAATGGCAACGCGCGGTCACATCGTCACGCTTGGCATTGCGCCCACCTTCCCGTCAACAGGGTATGGTTACATCCGGCGCGGCGCATTACTTAACGAGATCAACGATTTTCAGGTCTATCACGCCGAAGGTTTCACCGAAAAGCCCGACCGTGAAACCGCCGAAGCGTTCCTGGCCAGTGGCCTGTATAGCTGGAACAGCGGCATGTTCATTTTCCAGGTCGAGCGCATTATGAACGAATATGCCCGCCAACAGCCAGAATTGTTCGCTCTCCTGCAGGACATCCGGGGAGCCATCGGCACCGGACATTACGAAGCCACCCTGCGCAAGACATGGCCACACATGCCCCGCCTGTCCATTGACTATGCGGTCATGGAGGACGCTGAGCATATGGCTGTCATTCCGGTGGACATGGGATGGAGCGACATCGGCAGTTGGAAAACGCTGTATGATGTCTTGGATCACGACAAAAATGCCAACGTCACGCGTGGCCAGGGCCGCGATCATATCTTGTCGGAGACCACCGGCACATTCGTCTACAGCGACAAGCGGGTGGTAACGATTGGGATCGAAGACCTGGTCATTGTGGACACCGACGACGTGTTGTTTGTTTGCCACCGCGACCGGGCCGAGGATGTCCGCCGCATCGTAAATCTGCTCAAAGAAGCGGGTGAGGAAGATTTCCTCTAACAAGCTATGGTGATTGTTGCGGCCACGATTGAACTCAACATACCGGGGGTTGCCTCGCTTAAAGAAAAGCGGGGCATCCTCAAATCCCTCATTGCGCGACTGCACAAAACCTTCAACATCGCGGTTGCGGAAGTGGACTTGCATGACGTGTGGCAGTCGTCGGCGCTGGGCGTGGCCATTGTCAGCACCAGCGCCGCCCACGGCGAATCCAAGCTGGAAAATATCCTGCACTGGATCGAACGAAACCGCCCGGATGTGATGATTATCGATCACATGGTTGAGGTCATTCACGTCAATTGAGGGCGAGAACGCCGGTTACTCAGGCGTCACAATGTCGATTGCTTCAATGCGCTGCCGCAACTGCTGCGACTGCTCCGCTTCTTCTAGCAGGGCCGTTTTTTGTCGCTCATATCGCTCACTGAGCACGCCAAGCTGGCTAAATACTGGTGAGAGAATTTGCTGTCCGTACTGCAGCAAGCGGCTGCGCTCGCGGTTGGTCAGATCAACCATGGCTTCGCGGTAACTGGCCTGAAGCCCCTTCAACCGCGTATCCAATTCCCGGTTGGCATCGCGTTTGATCTTGCGCCAATACAGCATGGCTGCTGCTCCACCGCCGACCAACAACGCTGGTCCAACAACAAATGTAGCGACCATACTGCTTGCTGCTGCAGTAACCGCGCCCTTGGCCGCCACGCCCAGAACGACGGCAATGATCCCCCCCAGTGCTGCAGTAAAGCCCGTCGAAAAGCCGAGCAAATTACTACGAAACATACTGCGTAGATTTTCCGCCAGGCTATCGTCGGTATAGGATTTGAGTTCAGCATCGGCCACAGCGATCGCCGACTGAAGGGCTGCCCGTTGTCCGGCGTAGCTGCTCGCATCAACTCCGCCAATCTCTTGATTCAGACTGGTTTCAAGCTCAGTCAGGCGATCCAGGATACTGCGCCAGTAACGCCGGCTGCTATCCACAACTTCGTTGACATACTGCTCAGAGATTGCCGTGATCTGGTCAAGAGCCGTGCCGACGACCGCTTTCTCAAATTCCCGGCGCATCTCGTCACGATCGAGCGTGCGACTCGCCCGCTGTAAAGTCAGATTCTCGCGGATGAACTGCTGCCCACGCTCGCGCAACCCATCGAACACACGCCCTAACTCGCGGTCGGCAGCTTCAAGTTGCTCGTCGAGCGAACCCGCCTGTTTGTTCAACTCCGCCCGCAGGTCTTCAGCTAACGCTCTATCGCTGGTAATCAGCGCAATTTTGCCATCAAGCAAAGCCACGTACTTTTGGACGATGCTATCAACAAAGTCAAGCTGGGCCAGCAGCTTTTGCTTGGCGGGCGGGACGCGTGCAAAAATGGATCGCAGGTAATCGCGCACGGCATTCATGTTCCCTGGATCATTCGATAGGCCGGAAAACAGGCTGCCCCCCTTCTCCTTCAACGCCTGTTTGGCCGACACCATAAAGATTTCGGGCCGCAAATCAAGCAGTTCGTCAAGCTGCTGGCGCACAAAGGAAAGCACTTCCTTTTGTTCGCGGCGCTTTAGCAAATCCATCTGGTTGATGATGACCACGATCTTCTTGCCATAGTCGCGAGCCAGCTCAAGGTACAACCGCTCGGTTTCGGCCAGTGCGCGTTTGGCCGACAAAAGGAAAATCACCAGGTCGCTGCGACTAAGGAACCGCTTGGCAATGTTTTCGTGCTTGCGGAAGACAGAGCCAGTTCCCGGAGTATCGACGATGACGACACCAGGGCCACCCGTGTTCGGGTGCAGCCACTCGCGGACAACTCCCTGCTCGCGCCATGTAAAATCTGATCGCTTTTTGCCTGACCACCGTACCAACTCGATCACGTCGGTGGTGGGCGTAATGCCCATCGGCAGCAATTCGTCCCCGATGAGCGCATTGACGAATGTCGACTTGCCGGCATTGAACTCGCCGACAATCACCACCAGGAAAAACATGTCCTGCAGGTCAGAGACGTTCTGCTGCAAGCGTTTCCGGTCCTCACGCCCTTCATCACCCATCTGCCCCAAGATTTCAGCCGTCTCATGCAGCAGGCGAATTTCCTGCTCGCGCACATCGGCGATAGGGCCTTCCAGCACAATACTTGTCATGAACTCTGTTCATCCTCCTGAGGGCCATGCGAAGCCTGATGGGAAAGCTTCATCTCTGCCAGACCGCGTTGAATCGCGATGAGTGCCTGTTGGTGTTCGTTTAGCTCTGCGCGCAACTGGCTTAACGCTTCGGACTGCGAGACGATCAGACGGGTAAACGGCGCTGTCGCGTCGCGGCGAAGCTGCACACCGTGCCCGACGAGTTCTTCGCTGGCCCGCCGCAGCATCGCCAGGTAGTCATCGCGAAAGCCACGCACCCGGCGCTCAAAATTTTTCCGCAAAAACCACCCGCGCACCGGAACCAGCACCAGCCCCCCAATGACCGACACGATACCCACCACCAGGATCAGTGATATCGTTCCGGCATCGGGGACGTTGCTGGAAAAGGCTCCTGCAGCCGCCGCCAGCACGACACATACCGTCATAATCTCCCACAGCGCAAGGATGATCAGCGTATTGCGTAGCGTCCGGTCCAGATGGCGAACCTCAAAGCGCTGCGCCTCGCGCAGAATGTCATCAAGCGGCGCACGCACATTGCGCAAGAAACTTCGCTCATAACGCAGCGGACTTTGTATCTTGCCAACCAGCTTCCCCGACAGGTTTTCGGGCAATTGCTGCACAGCCGCACGGGTGTAATCCACAAGGTCATCAATATCCTGCAGATCACGACCTTCCAGGCGCGGGCCTAGCTTTTCCACTGCGTCCGGGATTCGTTGAAAGGTCTCGCGTACCTTGTGGCGCTCCCATGCTGTTTCGGCGCGAGTCTGGCGACGGAATCGCCGGACGAGGCCACCCAGCCCGATCAATTCGCCTAAACCGCCAACGAAAAGCCCGATACCACGAGAGAACTGGAACAGCTCGCCAATCGCCTCGCTCCCGCGTGCTATGGCCTCGTCCCATGTCTGGCCGATGAGTTCCAGGCTGTCGTCAACGGTTTTCTGTTGGTCGCGCCGCCCCTGCTCGATCTGCGCTTCGATATTTTCCAGCGTTTTTCGGTGAAGATCGAGCGCAGCTTGCTGTTCCTGAACCTGACCGAGTGCCGTCTTGGTCACGTTCTGGCAGATTTGCACCGGCGTTTCAAGCTTTTGCCGAATGCGCTCGACATCGCCCAGGGTCTCTCGAATATAAACCTCGATGTCGGCAAAACCGCTCTCATCCCAGGCAATCTCATCGCGGGGAGTTTCCTGCTGCGCCTCCAATGCCTCTCGCGCCGACACAAGCCAGACCTGGGGTTCGACGCCCAGATGCATACGGCTTTGTTCAAGCACAAATTCACGCACCTGCTCCCGCTCGCCGGGTTCGAGAACGTCCACCTGGTTGACCACCACGATCACGCGTTTGCCGTAGGTTTTTAGCTCCTGCAGGTATTCCAGGTTGCTGGCCGAAAGCACCTGAGTGGCAATCATCACCAGCAACACCACATCAGCCCGGTGCAGGAACCTGCGCGTCACTTCATCGTGCGTGCGGAATACCGATTCCAGTCCCGGCGTATCGACCAGGCTCAAGTTTTCCAGAAGGGGGCTGGGATGGAACACCGTCTCGATGTCCCCTGCCCGCGTCCGTTGCACCTCGGCCCCATGCCTCAAGATCGCGATGTGATCGGTGGTTGGAATCGGCCCCACGTCCAGCACCTCTTCACCCAGCAAAGCGTTGATGATGCTCGACTTGCCCGATCCAAATGGCCCCACCATCACCATCAAAAAGGGGTGATTGGTGTGGAACAGGGCATCGCGGACCTGCTCCATTTCGCGTTCCGGCATGTCATCGACGCGCGTCAATGTTTCGAGCAGCGCCGTGATCTGTTCGTGCTCTTGCCGCCGTACCGCCTCGTATTGGCTTAACAGCTTACCCGAAAGTTGTTGGACATCCTCTGCCACGTTGGTAGCCTATTCTCCCTTTCATCAACCAGGAGCGACTCCATCCCCGTCAGGGTGCGCGGGAGCCAGCCCTGGGAAATAATCGCGCAGAATTGACCCGCCGATGAATTCACGCAGCAACGAGTTATCAGGCACAAAGCTTGTGTCCATCGGCCACAGCCAACTCAGAATCGCCAGCAGCCGTCGCGCTTCGATGTAATGCGGTTGGCGAGGTTCGATCTGGAGCAAGAGCGGTTCGGCCATCGGGCGGAGTACAGCCAACTCGTATACCAGGGCCGAATTGAACATCACGTCCGCGTTTTCCTGATAGGGAAAAATATTGCGCTTTTCGCCACGCCGCACGCTTTCCCACCGCGACAGGGTTTCCAGCGCCGAATAGCCTCGATACGTAGCGTCACGCACAATCCGCCGGATCAACCGCACATCTGTAGTGGGAACGCGGTTGTGCCGGTCGATATTGAGCTGCGTCAGCGCCGACACATACACACGAAACAGTCGCTCGATAGGAAGGGACTGGACCAACCGGGGATTCAAGCCGTGAATACCCTCGATGATCAGCACCTGATCGGATGTCAGCATGACCGGTTGTTCCTCAAACGAGCGCAACCCAGTCTTGAAATTGAAATGCGGCACATGAACAGGCTGGCCCAACGTCAACGCCAGCAACTGTTCATTGAACAGAGCCAGATCAACGGCTTCGAGTGCCTCGAAATCAAACTCGCCATTCTCATCACGCGGGGTCTTTTCGCGCTCCACGAAGTACCGGTCCATTTCCAGCGTATAGGGTTTTAGACCGTGAGCCATTAGCTGGACGGCCAGCCGTTTTGCAAAGGTCGTTTTCCCGGACGAGGACGGGCCTGCAATCAACACAATGCGCAACCCATCGCCGTGCCTGACCGCGATCTGAGACGCAATTTGCGCCACGTGCTGCTCGTGCAATGCCTCATTGACCAGCACCAGCTCTCTTGCCCGACCGTCCCGTATCGCCTGGTTCAGGTTGCCGATGTCTTCAACACCTAGCAAGCTCAGCCATTCTTCGGTGCGACGGAACACCTCCGTAAGCTGGGGCGACCGCCTATAGGGCCGGATGACGTCCGGGCTTTCGCGGCGGGGGTACAACAAGATGAAGCCATCGTCTTCAAGCTGAAGATTGAACAGCGTCAGGTAGCCGGTGTGGGGCACCATGTAGCCATAGAAATAATCAATTTCGCCGCGCAATTCATAAATCGTTAGGTAATCCTTCGTGCGAAACTCGATCAGGCGCACTTTGTCATCATCACCGCACTCAGTAAATATCCGCCTGGCTTCTTCAAGCGGGATTTGGCGGCGAATGATCGGCTCTTTCGCCTCGACGATCTCGCGCATGCGCGCTTGAATCGCCTCTAGTTCTTCCTCGGTAAACGGCGGTCGCCCGCGCACCTTGCAGAAATAGGCTCCACTCGGCAACGCATAGTCAATGATGACTTGCGTCCCTGGAAATATCTCCGCCGTCGCCACCGTGAGCAGAAATGCGAGTGAGCGCCGGTAAATGCGGCCACCGTCGCCCGAATCGGTGCGAATCAGTTCGAGGCTGACGTCACGCTTAACGGGCATGGTCAACTCGCGCAACAAGCCATCGACAATGGCGGCTACGGGCAATGCGTGTTTTTCCGTCTGCCGGCTTTCAAACGCCTGCACAAACGCTTCCAACGTTGTCCCAACCGGAGCCTCAAGGACGGTTCCGTCAGAAAAGGTAACTTGCACCGATGTGCGAGGTTCAGCTTCGTGTATCAGAGCCAGGGCATCCATTGAACATTCTCACACGTTGTCATTAAAACACATCCTGGGCGGCCATTGCAGCCCACAGAGTCTTTCACTCAATCGCGAACACAAGGCCGGTTCGCGCCGGAATGGCAACCACAAGTGTATCACCGGATAGCTCGAACTGGCACTTACCAAAGAGAGTATACGCTTGTGCTGCCGGTTCTCCTACCGGTATGGTCATGCTTGTCTCCGCCAGCGCTGTATTGAAGGCGACAACCACGCGTCTGCCTTCATATACGCGCTCAAATGCATAAAGTTCCCCTGCCGCGACCACTGTCCGATACGTTCCCCGGCGCAACATAGGGTGCGCTTTGCGCAACGCGATTGCATCCCGCACAAAATCATGCAACCGGCTATCCCATTGGCGCTCATCCCAGGGCATGGCCCCGCGCGATGCCGGTTCGTATCCGCCGGTCAGCCCGATTTCATCGCCATAATAAATTGTCGGCGCACCGGGCATCGTCATCTGGAATAACATCGCCATGCAAAACGCCGACTTATCCTCTCCGACCAGCGTCAAGAATCGAGGCATATCATGGCTACTCAGCAAGTTGAGCTGAGTCGTTGTGACCTGCCAATCGTACAGGCCCAGCATATCTTCGATGGCCCTGGCAAATGCTGGCGCATCCATCGGCTTTGGCGGTGGATACGTGCCACCAAGCCACAGCGGAGCCAGCGTCCGCGCGCCAAAAAACGCGACCGCCGCATGTGTCTGGATGTAATTCATGACCGCGTCGAACTGGTCTCCCTGAAGCCATCGTCTAGCTTCGGTCCATATTTCACCCACAATGTACGCTTCCGGGTTCACCTGCTTCACCCGGCGGCGGAACTCGCGCCAGAACGCGTCATCGTCGATTTCATGGGGCACATCCAGCCGCCAACCGTCGATTCCGAACTCCAGCCAGTGAACGGCCACATCATAAATGAATTCCCGCACCTGTGGGTTGTCCGTATTGAACTTCGGCAGGGCATGCAACCCAATCCAGGCGGCGTAATTCGGCTCTTTGTCGTCGTCATAGGCACGCAAAGGAAAACCATTGACCGTAAACCAATCCAGGTAGGGCGACTGTGCGCCACATTCCAGAATGTGATTGAACTGAAAGAAGCCCCGGCTCGCATGGTTGAACACACCGTCGAGCACCACACGAATGCCACGTGCATGCGCCGCATCCAGCAACTCGCGCAGCGCGTCATCCCCGCCCAATAGCGGGTCTACGCGAAAGTAGTCATGCGTATGATAGCGATGATTGGACGCCGATTGGAAGATCGGGTTGAAGTATATGGCCGTGACGCCGAGATCGACCAGGTAATCGAGGTGCTCTGTCACACCGAGAAGGTCGCCACCCTTAAAACCGCGCGGCGTTGGTGGCGCGTCCCAGGCTTCCAGGTTATTCGGTTTGATCACCCGCTCGCTTTTCGCAAATCGATCGGGAAAAATCTGGTAGAAAACGGCATCTTTCACCCACTCCGGGGTTCGTACGAGTTGACTCACTGTGTTCTCCTAACCGAGACGAGCAAAACATGACAGGTCAAGTCAGTAAGATCGTAGCCTTTCGTCCTTGTGCAAGCAAGGGCGTTGTCGCAAGGCTGCTCACGATGGCAGAAGACTCAGGGTTCGTCGCCCTCAATGTATTCGGGCGGCGGGCCTTGAAAGGGGATCGCCATTGTCAGTAGATCATGCTCAGAGATGACCTGCCCGTTGTAAGCGTCAAACAAATCGGGATTCTCAGCGGCGTCTACCGCATAACGCCAGCGACCCCGCCCCACCTGTCGCAAGACCGACCGGCACTCATCGCAGCGCACCACCCGCCGGACTCGTGGCAAGCCCAAAGTACGGTAACGCCGATCCTCGACGGTAAGCTCTCCCCGCTCACATACGGGACACTGAGCAAGCACAAAGCCCTCACGGTAGCGTGCCAGATTTGCCGCCTGAATGACATATGCGCCGAGATAGCTCAGCAGCAGCACCGCCACCGCCCCCCCGGCTAACAGATATGCTCCGATCGTCCCTGGTTCTTCAGCCAGCAGCACAGGTTCACTTGCCGGGGCAGCCCCCGATGCGCCGGGACCCTGACCATCGCTCGCGGCTTGTTGGTCTGAGCCAGAACCCGGCCCAATCATAGCCACTTCAGACCCCGCAGGAGTCGCACGCGATGGCTCCGTCCGGTCAACCACAGGGGTTGCTGTGGGGGCAGGTGGCAAAGCCGTAGGCGTCGATGATGGTGTGGCCGACTTCGTAGGCGTCGGGGATGGCGTGCTTGTTGGCGCTTTGGTGGGAAGGGGCGTTCTTGTCGCAGTCGGCGTTTTGGTCAGTCGGGGAGCGGTTGTTGGCGTTATACCCGCCGCCGCCACAGGCGCAAGACTCGGCGTGGCTTCTGGTGAAACCCGCTTCGTCGCCCGGCGCGTTGGCGTGGGTAACGGCGTATTCGAAGACCGGGCGGTTGGCGTACCAGTCGCCGATGGCGTCGCCGACGGCGTACTGCTTGGCGTTTTTGTCGCCGTCGCTGATGGCGTAGGCGAAGCAGAAGCAGTATGGCTGGGCGTCATCGACGGCGTTGCTGTAGGCGTAGGCGTCGTGGTGGACGTCGGAGTTGCCGTCCAGGTCTTCGATGGGGTAGCCGATGGCGTGCGCGTGGGTGTGGGCGTGGATGTGGGTGTATGTGTAGGGGGAAACGTCGCCGAAGCCGTACGGGTAGCCGTTGATGTCGGAGTCGGGGTCGGGGTCGCCGTGCGCGTGACAGTAAACGTTGCCGACGGCGTGTACGTCAACGTCGCTGTGCGCGTCGCTGTCGGGCGGGGCGTATCCGTCGCGGTCGTGGTTGGCGTATCCGAAGGCATCACCGGCACAGGCGTGAAGGACGGCGTCAAATTCGGAACATCGACCACAGCCAACGAATCAATTGAATCTACCCAGGCCACCAGGTCGTAACGGATCCATCCATAGCCGTCGCCATACCGGATCATCACCCAATCCACTTCGCGGTCGTGGGCCACGGGGTCTACCACATCCCCCGTAAAGAGCATGCCGAGAATCACATAGGCGCGACCAGGCCCGGCACGCACAAATGCGCCGTCAATCCCGACGTTGACCCAATTGGCATTGGGTGTGTAGGTCGGCCCTCCAGGCGTGTTGTAATTCAAAGGGCGCGGGATTGGCGTTAGCTCCTCGTCTTTGACTACGGGCAACGCTGCCGTATCAAGCCGCCAGCTTACACCCTCGACGTGCACCCACCCCCTCGTGTAAAGATAGCGTATCAGAATCCAGTCCCCATCAAGATTACGAGCCAGGGGCTGCACCCATTTACCCACCGGCAAAGCCCCGATTACGTTGTATTCGATCCCGGGTCCGGCGCGAACATTCATACCCTGTGGCACGTTCACCCAGTTGATATTAGGAGTTGCCGTCAGCCCGCCCTGTGCCTGGATCACATGCAAGATTCCACCGGCAGCGCTCCCGGTGAGCACGCCAATAAGCAACAGAACCCCCCACAGGTAGCGACGAACCAAGGGCATGGTTAAAACACTCGTTGTGCATGTGACCTGACAATGCGTTTATCCTACCACGAGCCTATCAGGGGAACCAATTACCCCCGGACAAAGACACAGCGCTCCGCACAATCCGTGTGGAGCGCCGCGTTTCTCGCCAACGTAAGGCAACGTTGCAGGAAAGGCCGTTTATTGCGTCAAAATGTACGCCACGATGTTATTCAGTTCGTCGTCACTGTAGTCCTCACCGTAGGTTGTGGGCATGATGTCCACAAACCCCTCCACGACATACGCTCCAGGGTCAACAATCGACTGGTACAGGTACTCTGCCGCCGGTACACCATCCACACGTGTCGCAGCCTGCTCTCCCATCCCGGTCAACGCGGGGCCTGCACCGTCCGCAGGGCCATGACACCCACCACAAGACGCAGCAAAGAGCTGTTCACCGTTGGCGGGGTCGCCTGCAGCAGGCAATTCTTCCCCGGTCGATTGCTCTTCTTGCCCCTCGCCCGACGCGGAGAGAATGTAGGCCACCAGGGCATCCTGTTCCTTCCGGCTGTATTCCTCACCGTAAGACTTCGGCATGATATCCGCGAAACCCTCGACCACGTACGCGCCTGGATCGACGATCGCTTCACGCAGATATTCCGCCGCTGACAAACCGTCTACACGCGTTGCGGCCCGTTCACCCATTCCCGTAAACGCCGGTCCCGCGCCATCGGCAACGCCGTGGCACGCACTGCACTGGACAAACAACTCTTCGCCCAGGTCGATAAGTTCTGCTTCGCTCAGGGACTCGTCATCGCCCGCCAGCGAAGCAGTCTCCGGCTGGGGCTGAAGCGCTTCAATCAGCTCAGGTTCTTCGCCCTTTGGCAGCGTCGGAATAGGGGTCAGATCGCCCGCTAGGTCGGCGTTGCCGCACGCTCCTAGCACTATGCCGAGCGCCAGGAAAGCTAACACAATAATCCAGCTTCGCTTGAACACAACAAACCTCCGTTTTTTGTGACCAGGCGCTCCCGCCCGATCACCACACAAGGCCCTTGCCCACTTATTCAGCGCTTGCCGCCTCTGGACTCAGCGTGCGCACATAGTTGACAATATCCCACGTTTCGCCAGGATCGAGATTCTCAGCAAGACCTGGCATGCGGTTTTTCCCCAGCGTAATGACAAGGAAAATATCATCATCAGACAGCGCTGCTATACGTGCCCCTAGTGAAGGGGGAATTTCCTGGAAGTATCGACCCACGCCGGCGTCTTTCGGGTCCCCACCCCCGCCATGGCACATCTTGCAATTGATAGCGTAGAGCATTTCACCACGACGAATGGATGTTTCGGTTGCCGGTAGAGGCTTGGTCGCCGGCTGACCGGCAATCAGAACTGGGCCTTGCACTGGCACTGACCCCGCTGGCGCGGCAAGGCGCGGCCCCTCTTGTACCCCCACCGAAACTGTATTATCCATTTTGTTGATCCAGGGAGGCCGGACAACATCATAGGACAACAACAAGGGGACAACCAATGCCACCACACCCGCCGATGCCACCCCGCCCCAGAACAACAGGTGGCGTATGCTCTGGGGTTGGAAAGCAGCGGCATCTTCGCGCTGGATCACACGGGCATGATGCGACTCAAAAATGCTCACCACTTGCTCGGTCAGATTCTCCGGCGCACGCACCTCGACACCAATGTAGCCATCAGTGATGCGCTCGTCGTACATTTGCCGGGTCAAGATGGGGAAGCGATTCTGAAGCAGGAAGCCAGCGAACGCCCCCAGCATGGTGAACAGCGCAATGAACTCGAAGAAGATAATCGCCGTCGGCGGAACGGGTGTCAGCCCCTGCCCACCGACGGAAATGGGATACATTTGAGGTGTAATGAAGGTGATGAAAAAAGCAAGCAATGCCCCGACTACCGACCCGCCAAGCGCAAATGGAGCGAACCATAGCCGCGTCGGTTTTCGTCCAAAAAACCGCGATGAATAGGGCACATTGGACATAACCGTCACTTGCTTGTCTTCGATGCCAAGATCACGAACCTGATCAACGACATCAGCCACGGTCGGCACGTTATCGAACAATCCAAGCAACATAAACTCGGTCATAGGTCCCTCCTAGTGCGCCTCAGAACGCGTCTTGACCACCGCACGACCAAGCTGCTGCGTGCCCTGTAGTGCCTGGCCTTCATACACTTCCCAGACTGGGATCATAGGAGCAACACGCGTAAACAGCGCGTACAGCAACCCCAAAAATGCCAGCGTACCAATCGTGATCAATACCTCAGGCAGTCGCGGCGTGTAAGCTACCCAGTTGAACGGCAATTCGTTGCGCGACAGGGAGCCAGACACGATTAACACACGTTCGAGATACATGCCGATCTGAATGAAAATGCCGATCACGAACATGGCTGGCAGCGATACACGCACGCGCTTCGACCAGAGCGTCGTCAGTGGCACCACGATGTTGCAAAACAGCATCAGGTAGAACAAAGGAGCCAGTTCCCCCGTGAGCATCGCCTGAATGGCCTTTTCCAGGGGAAGATTGCCGTACCAGTTGGTGATCCACTCTGCAAAATAGAAGTAAATCCACGACAAAGTCAGGATCATCAGGAAGATGCCCATCGCGTTGAAGTGTTCATCACGCAAGAAATAACCAAAGCGCATGGACTTGCGGATAATGATCATCACCATGATCACTGCCGCCACACCGGAATACAACGCCCCCACAACGAAGAAGGGGCCGAAGATCGAACTGTGCCAGCCGGGTTGGATCGCCATGGCAAGGTTCCAGGACACGCCCGTATGCACGGAAAACATGACCGGAATGATCACGTAGCTCAGGATGTTGCTCAGAGTTTCCAGGCGGTGCCACTCACCTTCGGTGCCACGCCATCCCATCGCCAGCGCACCATAGACCCGCCGCCGCCAACCCGTCGTATGGTCGCGCACCATCGCAAAATCAGGGATCAGGCCCGCAAACATGAACATCGTGCTGCCGATCAGGTAGGTTGAGATGGCCACCATATCCCAAAACAACGCCGAATGGTAGTTTGGCCACAGTTCGCGCTGGTTGGGGATCGGGATCATGTAGAACAGCTTCCACACCCGCCCCACATGTATCACCGGGAACAAACCGGCACACGCCAGCCCAAACAGCGTGATCGTCTCCGCCATACGGGCGATAGGACGGCGAAAATCCATCCGCATCATACGCAACGCCGCCGAGATAAACGTTCCGGCATGGCCAATGCCAATGAAGTAGATCAGGTTCGCAATATATGGCCCCCACATAACGGAGCGGTTAAGCCCCGTCACGCCCAAGCCACTGAATATCTGGATGATCCAACTCACTACAAAGGCCAGCGTCATTAGGCCCAAACCGCCGATCACAACCCAGAACTTCACCCCGGTCTTCTGCATCGATGCCAGCACTACCTGGTTCAGTTCGGCAGGCGGGCGCGGATCGAGGAGCAGGTGTTGCTCGCGCCCATGGGCAATCTGATGAGCCAGATGTTCGTCGTCAGGAAGGTCTTGTTCCCAATAGGGGCCGCTTGGTGCTTTACTCTCCAACATGCGTCTCACCACCTTTCAGGTAATAGACCGCTGGCCCGGTGCCCAGGCTCTCCAGCAACTTGAACTGGCGCTCATCGGGAAGCATCTGCGCCACGCGACTGTGTTCGTCATACTTATCACCGAAGACTAAGGCGTTGGCCGGGCAAGACTG
This sequence comes from uncultured Anaerolineaceae bacterium, assembly GCA_964611395.1. Taxonomy (GTDB): domain Bacteria; phylum Chloroflexota; class Anaerolineae; order Aggregatilineales; family Aggregatilineaceae; genus CAZSXY01. The sequence continues at coordinate 62,531 of CAZSXY010000005.1, forward strand.
AACGCATGCCGGCTGGATTTCACCGTCTTCAACCGGGCGTCCTTCCACATTCGCCTGTTCGCGCCCCCGCCGAATGCGTTGGATACAGAACGTACACTTTTCCATGACTCCGGCAGCCCGCACCGTGACATCGGGGTTTAACTGTTGCTCCAGGGGTTCGTCGAATTGTGGGGCGAAGTAGTTAAAAACCCGTGCGCGGTAGGGGCAGTTGTTTCCGCAATAGCGTGTTCCAATGCACCGGTTATAGACCTGGATATTCAGGTTTTCCTCTTCGCTGTGGTACGAAGCGTAAACGGGGCAAACCGGCTCGCACGGCGCTTCCCCGCATTGCTGGCAGAATACCGGTATAAAACGCGCTTTCACATTGGGATATTCGCCTTCCCAATAGCGCTCGATACGTATCCAGTGCATGGCCCGGCCTTTGACAACCTCTTCTTCGCTGGACACCGGGACATTGTTTTCGGCGTGGCACGCAACCACACATGCCTGGCATCCTGTGCACTTGTCGAGGTCGACGATCATCGTCCATTTGTGTCCATGGTTCTGTTCTTCTGACATTCACCACACTCCTCTGTCGCTTGCAGAGTTCTGTCGTCAGCACGGGCTAACTAAAACGGTACGTGCGCTTCTTGGGCAGCATCAATCGTGCTTTCCAGGACGGCCAGGGCACGCTTGTCCCCTGTCTTGGTGATTTTGACTCGCACGTTTGCCCAGGCAAGGTTGTTCCCCGACTCACCGGTTTCTGTTCCGATCAAGCGCATGGCATGGCTGCCGCGACGTTTCGCGTATCGCCCCAGGTCGGTATGTCCCTGACCCAACGGAATAGCCACGGTGTCCGGGCGAATCGCGGGGAACACATACACCGGCGCTTCGATCGCGCCGTGCGGCGACTCGATCGTGACCACGTCTCCGTTCTTGACATCCAGTTCGGCGGCAGTCTTCGGGTTGATCTCCACCCATGTCTGCCACGAAACCGTCGTCATCGGATCCGGCGATCCCTGTAACCAGGGCAAATTCGCCCCATTGCCATCCCCCAACAACACCGACAAATAGAGGTGGAGATGGTACGGGTACTCGCCTTCGTCGCCCTGGAATGCTGGGGAGGCCACTTCGATGGCCTGCCCGGAGGCAGCGGTCACGCGCTCACCTTCTGGCGCAGCTTCGGGCCACCAGCCGCCATGTTGCAGGAATCGCGCCCAACGTACCTCGTCATCCTCGCCACCGTGTGCCCCTTTCGGCAGCGCCGCGATCATCTCTTTGAGAAACGCCACTTCGTCAGTCCAGGGGAGCGCTCGCGCCGCCGCAGGAATACCGCGAGCAATCGTCAATAGCACATCCCCTGTTGCCCGCACATCATGGAACGGCTGAACGACAGGTTGCTGGCTACTGACTACCGGCAAACCCTGGGAGCCAGCCTTAACAACGTCGTATCCCCACCCCTCCAGATACGTGCGGTCAGGTAAAATATAGTCCGCATGAACTGCCGTTTCGTTCACGAGAGCGTTGAACGACACGATGGTGGGCACATTGTCGAGCGCCTCGAGAATCCCACTTCCTTCCGGCAGGTCATAAACGGGGTTCGCGCCATGCACGAGCAGCACCTGGATTTCACCCGCTTTCATGCGGTCAACCAACCCCTGAACGTCAGCAAACGGTGATGGCAGCGAAGTTACCAGGTTGTCCACAGGCAGCGTAGGTGTGAAATCCATGCCGCCGGGATTCCCCACGTTCCCTGCAATGACATTCAGCGCCTGTACGGCAGTCACAGCCGCCACGGCATCTGGCATGCCAGTGAGCGAACTGCCGGGGAGCGCGACCGGGTATTCCGCCTCGGCAAACACTTTCGCCAAAGCCACCAGTGCGTTCGGCTCCAGTTCACACGCTGCCGCCGCAGCCTCAATATCCACCTCGCTAGCGAGTGCCTTTGCCAGAGCAACCCGTTCGGGTGACCCGAACGCCTCGTCGGCCATGATCTTGATGAGGGCTTGCGCCACCAACGCTTCGGAGCCGGGGCGCACCGGAACCCAGCGATCGGCTTTCGCGCCGGTGATTGACATCTTCGGTTCAAACTGAACTAGCAGGCCGCGCTTGCCAAATTTCTGGCTCCGAAATTCACCAAATTTGACACCGTACCCTACCGCCGAAAGCCACGTTCCCAGAAAATCAGCGCCGAACGAAAAGATCGCGTCAGCACTCGCAAAGTCATAAACCGGCAACGCGGCCCTGTCGAACAGTTGGCCGTTTGCTGCTGCCAGCACGCTCGCGCCGTTGACCCCGCTGTACAGGTCGTAGATGACCGGCGGCTGCGCCCCGATTGCCCCGGCAAAACGGGTAAACAGATCCACCAGATGACCGGACGTGGTCGAACCCAACCAGATCGCCACGGCATCTCCCGCGCGATCTACGACCTCATAAACCGTGTTAATGGCCTCATTCCATGCCACCGGCTTGAACTTGCGGCTACCGCGTTGCTCTTGTTTCACGGCCCCGGTCACCCGGTCGGGGTTGTACAGCAACTGCAACCCCGCCTGTCCACGAGCGCAGAGCTTGCCCCGGTTCACTGGATGCTCCGGGTGGCCTTCGATCTTCACGGCCCGACCGTTCATGATGCGGACAATGATGCCACATCCGGCAGAGCATTGGCGGCACGTACTCGCATACCAGCTTGGGACGCCGGCGAGTCGTTCTTCTGGCGCTCGAACGTAAGGCTCCAGCTCAACCCAACGCTCGGAATCCTGAGAACAGCCAACCAGGATCGCAGTTGCGGTACCGGCCGCGCCAATCTTCAAAAAATTGCGGCGTGTAATGTTCGTCATGAGTCACTCCTAACGATGGCAGACAACGCAATCCAACAGAGCATCACTGTTCTCTTGCTCACGGTGGCAACTCAGGCAGAAGCCCATATTCATGTTGGCCACCGGTTCCGCCACGGTCATCCGTTCCACAGCACCGTGACACTCGCCACAACTAACGGCAGCAGCAATATGAGACGAATGATTGAAATATACGAAACTCGGCTGATCATTCACGCGCTTCCAGGGAATCGGCTCCTGGCGTTCCCAGTAGCCACGCAGCTTCTCGATCTGTTCATTGTCGGTCCCGATATATTCATGACATCCCATGCACTTTTCGACGCTGGGGATGCCAGCCACCGGCCCTTTTTGCACACCGACGTGGCAAAACTGGCATTGGATGCCGTTTCCGGCATGGACGCTGTGGTTGAAGGCAATCGGTTGTTCATCGGCTGCGCTGGTCTGGGAGATGATTACCAGAAGCACCACAACCACCAGGACAACCCCAAACGCCGCGCCGCCTAGAGCAATCCGTTGCCTGAAGGATAAGCGGGTTAGCCCGCGCATATGCCCTCCCTTCTTTTATGCATGGTTACGCCCGAAACAGATACGCACGCACCACCTGAATCTAAACGCTTGCAGTAATGCTCAATCTGGCTCCTCCCGCGAGGAAGTTGTGTTGTAAGGAACGCGTCACTGCATGTTGGAAATCACTTGGCCGAGCGAGTTCACTATACAATGAATTAAAAGCATGCTCAAAAGTCTACTATTAGAAGCATAAAAATGAAAATGGCATCCCGCACCACGTAGCCACCAGCAGAAATACCAGGGGCTACAGGCATGGCATGCCTGGCTTGTCGATAGGGATAAGCATGTTCCAGTCGTAACGTGTGCAAAACTCGTTCACCAGCAACCCTTTTAAGACAAAAAACAGAATATTATCTTGTAAATGGGTGCGCAAATAGCATAACGTGTTGTGGCAAACCGCACAACTTTTCCGCGATCCATGCTTCCCTCGATCGACGCTTGGAGCTACCGCACAAACTGGTATAATGTCCTGCCGGGTGCGCGGGACAGCGCACCATGTGAACTCGGAGGCAAATTCATGCGGATTGTCGTGCGTGGTGGCCGCCCGCTAAAGGGAACTTTCCAATCTTCCGGCAACAGCAATGCAGCCCTGGCGCTTACTGCCGCCGCATTGCTCACCGACCAACCGGTTGAATTGAGGAACGTTCCGGACACGTTGAGCACGTCCAACATGCTCGCAGCAGCCCAAATGCTTGGCGCTCGCGTTTCCCATGCAGGCAAAGAGGTGCGGCTGCAAACACCGTCGTTGCATACGCGTGAAATCGATCAAGACCTTGCTGCCAGCCAGGTGGGTGCGGTGCTTTTCCTGGCACCGATTCTGGCCCGCCGGCGTCACGCTCGCATGGAAGTCTCTTACCCGCTCAGCCGCCTGCACACCCACCTGACTGCCCTGCGCGACCTGGGCATAGCCGTCCGTGCCAGCAGTGGCGTAATTGAGTTTCGGGCCGACCGGTGGGCGCAGCGCACGATCACCCTGTTGCAAACCAGCGTGACGGCCACCGCCCTGGCCAGCATGCTGGCAGCGACTCTCGGCAAGCGCACAACCATTTACAACGCCGCTTCGGAACCCCACGTGCAGGATTTGCTAAACCTGCTCGTGGCGATGGGAGCACGCATCGATGGGATCGGTTCCAATGTGCTTCACATTGAGGGCGTAGACCAGCTAAACGGCGCGTCGTTCGTGCTCTCACCCGACCATATAGAGATCGCAAGCGTTGCCGCGCTCGGTGCAATCACGCATGGCAATCTAACCGTTGAAGGGATCAATCCTGGCCATCTGCACACGATCGTGCGCGTATTTGCCCGGTTGGGCATCAGCATGCTGCTCAACGACACCGCCCTGCTCGTCCCCACCCACGACACGCTGGTGGCCTCGGAGAGCGAAGAAGAACTGGATGTTCCCATCGAAACCGCGCCGTGGCCGGGGTTCCCCTCCGACCTGATTGCTATGACAGCAGTCATTGCCACGCAAACACACGGCACAACATTGATTCACGAGAAGCTGTTCGACAACCGCTTGCTGTTTCTTGACAAGCTGACTTCTATGGGCGCGCAGATCGTTCTGTGCGACCCGCACCGCGCCCTGATTGTCGGGCCATCCGAACTCCGGGGCGAATATCTCGACACGCCGGACGTTCGCACCGGCCTTGCCCTGCTTGGCGCAGCATTGTGTGCAAGGGACAGCGTGATCATTGACAATGCCCAACTGATCGATAGAACCTTCGAGAACGTAGTGAGCAAACTGGTTCAACTTGGCGCAGACATTGAGGTAGTTCAACCGTGACTGAACCCCTTATCAAACGGCAGACGATCGCCGGTTTGCAGACTGGCACCTGTGTCCTGGGCAGTGGACTGCCCGTGCTGGCACTGCACGGTTGGGGAGGCAGCATCAGGAGCTTCTGGCCCGTGGCCGAGCGCATGAGCACGCTTGGTTACGAACTACATCTTATCGACCTGCCTGGCTTCGGCCAAACCGAACCTCCCCCCGAACCCTGGGGCGTTGCCGATTACATGCGGTTTGTACTCGCTTATCTGCACGCCCAACGGCTTGAGCGGGTAGCCATTCTCGGTCACTCATTCGGGGGACGGATCAGCTTGATGCTGGCGGCGGAACACCCCGACTACGTAAGCAAAATGGTGCTGGCCGACAGCGCCGGGCTGCGCACACCGCTCACGCTCAGGCAGCAGGTTCGCAACATGCTGGCCCGGGGCGCGCGCCGCACACTCGACGCCCTGGGACTAACGTCTTTGCGCATCAGACTGCAGGACAGGTACAACCGGCGCTATGCCTCCGAAGATTACCTGGCCGCCGGGCAACTTCGTGAAACATTCTTGCGCGTGATCACCGAAGACCTGACACCCTATGCGGTGAACGTGCAGGCTCCCACTGTCC
>CAZSXY010000005.1:68402-74534 GCA_964611395.1 uncultured Anaerolineaceae bacterium
GTGATCACCGAAGACCTGACACCCTATGCGGTGAACGTGCAGGCTCCCACTGTCCTGATCTGGGGCGATCAGGATACAGACACCCCACTGTGGCAGGGACAAAAGTTGGAGCAACTCATCCCGGATGCAGGGTTGATTGTCCTCCGAGGAGCGGGGCATTTTTCGTACCTGGAACGGATCGAAGACTACCTGCGCATTGTGGATCACTTTCTGAAAGATGGGAGCTGAGGCCAGATGGTTGAAACCTTGCTCTTTCTCTGGCTGGCCGGGATTATCTTACGCATCTGGCATTTGGCGCGTTATTTCCAGATCGAAGGCTATGATAGCCTGCGATTTCTGCGCTGGCTTGTTGCGAAGCCCCAACGCTACCTCATGTGGCGCACCCTGGTATTCGTCGGCGTGGCCGGGCTTACCTCGCTCACCTTGAACTGGTTTGGCCAGGACACGGAGCTGGTCTATCTGGCTATCTGGGGAATCGCCGCTGTTTTGGGGACGTGGCCGGAACCGCCGAAAGAAGTCAAGCAGAAGTTTAAGCTTACACAACGCGCCACACGCCTGTTGATCACGGCCTTCGCGCTGGCGTTCATTGCGCTCGTTGGGGCCGACGTGACGATTCACGCCGCATTCTCATTCAGTGAGCGCACCAAGTTCGCCGTCATCGCCGTTGTAGGACTGGTTGTCTTCCATATGTGTCCGCTGGCGCTTCCGCTGGCCAATGTGCTGATGATACCGGTTGAAGCTGGCTTCCGGCGTATGTTCCTTGCCCGTGCACGCCGTAACCTGCGCCGAGCCGGCCCTACCGTCATCGGCATCACAGGCAGCTATGGCAAAACCAGCACCAAGGAATACCTGGCGCACATCCTGCGCGGACGGTACAGCGTGCTGGCCACGCCCAAGAGCTACAACACGCTGATGGGGGTGTGCATTGCCATCAACGAACAGCTTGGCAGTGGCGAGCGCTACGACTATTTCATCGCTGAGATGGGCGCATACGTCGAGGGCGAAATTCGCGCCATCTGTAAACTGGTGCAACCGCAGATCAGCATCGTCACCGCCGTAGGCCCCCAGCATCTCGAACGATTCGGGAGCATCGAGGCGACTGCTCGCGCCAAATACGAAATCATCGAGGCGCTCCCCAAGGATGGAGTCGGCGTGTTCAATTGGGACAATCACGAAGTCCGGGTCATGTACGAACGCGGTTACCCGGACATCCGCATCGCGGTAACCTGGGAAAACGCCGAGCATGCCACCCAACTGCGCTTCCTTGCCCGCAACGTCACAGAGACGGTGGACGGGCTGGCGTTCGACGTGGTTGATACGCTCATGCAAGAAAGCGAGCACTTCCGCACGCGTCTGGTGGGCAAACACAACGTGACCAACGTCTTGCTCGCTACGGCAGTCGCACGCCACTTAGGGATGCCGCTCACCGAAATCGCCATGCGAGTGGCCACGCTTGAGCCTGCGGAACACCGGCTGCAGCGAAAAACACTGCCGGGCGGCATCACCGTCATCGACGATGCCTATAGCGCCAATCCGGTTGGGGCACGGAATGTGTTGGATGTCCTGGCCCTGTACGAGGATGGCCGTCGTGTATTAATTACGCCGGGAATCGTCGAACTGGGTCCGCTCCACGAGCAAGAAAATCTGAACCTCGGTCGCCATGCGGCCCGCGTATGCACGGATATCGTTCTTGTAGGTATCGAGCAGACATGCCCCATCCAACAAGGTATCCGCGAAACGGGATTCGATGAAAATCACCTGTTCATCTTCGATACGCGGGACGAAGCCATCGCCTGGTTTCACAGCGAATTGAAAGAGGGCGACACCGTATTGTTTTTGAACGACTTGCCCGACACTTACGCTTAGGCGTTTGAGGGGGCGAGCGCTACGTGTCAAAGGGAAAGTTCAGCATGAGTAATGATTCTGGCAAAAAAACAGTGGCCGTAGTTTTCGGCAGCCGCTCGGTCGAGCATGATGTCTCCATCGTGACGGCCCAACAAGTAATGCAGGCGCTCAAGCCGCACGCGTATGACGTTGTGCCGGTTTATATCACCCGCGACGGTCGTTGGGTGACAGGCCCTGGGCTACGAGACCTCAAGACCTTCCAGTCCGACGACATTTCAGAAATGATGGGCATCAAAGACGTTATCATCTCGCCCAGCACCCATCATGGTGGCCTCATTGTTTCACCCGTCAGCGGCTTGTTCGGGCGTAGCAAGCTCCGGCGTCTCGACGTTGTTTTCCCGGTGGTGCATGGCTCACATGGTGAGGACGGCACGCTTCAGGGATTGCTGGAACTTGCGGACCTGCCATATGTAGGCGCTGGCGTGCTGGCGTCAGCCGTCACGCGCGACAAGATCATGCTCAAGACTGTGCTCACCGGCATCGGTATCCCTGTCGTCAACCACCTTGCGTTTTCGCGCCACGAGTGGCTGCAAGCCCCTGATGACATCATCAGCCAGATCGACGAACAACTCGGCTATCCGGTCTTCATCAAGCCGGCTTCGCTGGGATCAAGCATTGGGATCGCCCGTGCCAACGATTCCACGGAAGCCCGCAGCTACATCAATATCGCCGCCAACTTTGATCGCCGGATACTGATTGAACAGGCCGTCGCAGACGCCATCGAGATTAACTGCGCTGTCATGGGCAATTATGACATTCGCACGTCAGTGCTTGAGCGACCGATCACATGGCAAGAGTTTCTGACATACGAAGAAAAATACATGCGCAGCGAAGGCCCTGCTGGCATGAAAGGCGCTGAACGACAGATTCCCGCTCCACTTTCTGATGAAATGACCCAGACGATTCAGGAAACAGCCGCCAAAGCATTCAAGGCCGTTGATGGGCGCGGCATTGCGCGGATTGATTTCTTGGTGCGCGAAGAAACCGGCGATATCTTCCTCAACGAGATCAACACCATGCCGGGTTCGCTGGCCTTTTATCTCTGGCAAGAAGAGGGCATGTCACCCTCCGAGGTCGTTGACGAATTGATCCGGCTGGCCATTGAAGCTCACAACGAAAAACGCCAGACCGTTTACAACTACAAAACCGGTCTGATCGCACATGCTGCCGCCAGAGGATTGAAAGGTATCAAGAAATAATCAGGCAGGGCGGAACACCCCAACAACAAAAAAACTGCCGCATATTAGCGCGACAGTTCACATGCCACTGGCGTGAAGCAGGTGGATATCACTGGCCGACAAAGCGGTATCCCACCCCGTATTCATTTTGAATGTAGGTGGGGTTCTTGGGGTCCGGTTCGATCTTGCGGCGCAAATGGGATACGTAGATGCGGGGATAATGGTGCTCGGTATTGTATTCGTACCCCCACACCTGCTCCAGGAGCTGTTGGAACGTCAACACCTGCCCCTTATGGCGCACAAAGGTTGCCAGCAATTTGAACTCGGTTGGCGTCAGGCGAATGTCTTCTCCGTTGACATTCACGCGCCGCGCGCCGACATCCACCACCAGATAGTCATCGCCGTAGTGAACGTTTTGTTCTTCCAGGGCATCGTCCGCGCTTGCTCGCCGCAGAAGCGCGTTCATGCGGGCGTGAAACTCAAGGTTACGCAGCGGTTTTATCATGTATTCGTCTGCGCCGAGGTTCAACCCTTCCACCATTTCCTCTTCCGTCACGGCATGGGCCGTCATGATGAGGATCGGCACGTTGGATAGTTCGCGGATTCGCTGGCAGACAGTCATGCCATCCATGCCGGGCAACGCCACATCGAGCACAACCAGATGCGGATGCACCTCGTGGAACATGCGCAAACCATCCAGGCCGTTGGTGCACGTGTACACCTGATAGCCGTGACGCTTGAGGTCAATTTCGAGGAGACGATTCATCTCCACATCGTCTTCGACGATCAACACCTTGGTAGCCATGCGAAGCCACATCCAATCCTGCACCTTCAGAGTCATTATCCTAATTTTACAAGATATTTATTGATCACAAAACATTGATCTTGCAACACATGTAGAGCATAGAGTTTTCTCTCGATAGGCCCCGGCCCGCGCCGTCTTGTCGAACGCTTGTTTTTGCGCCGACCCCACCAATCTGCTATCCTCGCCGGGCTTGCCCTACCAACCATCATGAGACGCGCAGCCATTTACCCATGTCATCTAGAACCAATGTATCGCAAACAGGTCGCGCACGTATTCAGACCTCGCGGCAACTGAACCACTCACGTCTCTATGACATGATCCCCGGGGGATTGGTCGTGAGCGCCGTCGCCGTCGCCAGCGCCGGTGTATTGGTTGTGCCGTACCACCTGCTAACGGCGGTCTCGCTGCTCGCATCTTACCTCTCAGCCCGTTTCGTCCTGGCGGCCGTTGCCTACCGGTACGGACTTCAGAAAATCAGGCAATGGGAAGCTACCGACTGGTCGCGCGAATATCACCGGCAAGCATCCGCCGAAAGCATGCCGCGAGAGGCAGTGCGTCACCTGGTCATCATCCCGAATTATCACGAAAGCCCCGCGCTACTCCGGCGCACCTTGCGCAACCTGGCCGGATACGAGTACGCGCCAACAACCATGAGCGTGGTATTGGCCATGGAAGAGGAAGAAACCGAATCGCGCGCCAAAGCGATCATGCTGCAACGCGAGTTCGGTGGGGCATTTGCCAACTTCTGGATCACCGTACATCCGTCAAGCGATCCTGCCAGCCCCCGCTGCAAATCAAATAACCTGGCCTGGGCCTTGCATGAAGCGCGGCGCAAGCTCGTCGCAGAATCCGGCACTCCAGCCAGTCACGTCGTGGTCACGGTGATGGATGCCGACACTGTCTGGCATCCGCAACATTTTGACTGCCTGACAACCCTGTTTGCCACCGATCGCCAGCGACACACCACCTACTGGCAAGCGCCCATCCGTTACCACGGCAATGTATGGCAATCCCACGCGCTGCTGCGCCCCCTGCACGCACTGGCCACAGCATGGGAACTGGCCTATCTGGCTGCTCCCTGGTGGATGGCGCTGCCCATGTCGTCATATTCAGCAAGTCTCCGGCTTCTCGACCAGGCTGGCTCCTGGGATTCCGGCGTTATCGCCGACGACTGGCACATGTTCATCAAGTCCTACTTTACGCTTCACGAGCGCCCCCGTGTGCGCCCCGTATTCCTCCCCTTTCTTGCCCACGTTGTGACAGAACGCACACCCTGGGCGGCGATCAAAGCTCGCTACCGGCAAACGCTGCGCCATGCCTGGGGCGCGAAAGAGATCGGATACACGTTGCAGCGCATGACCAACCAGCTATTGCACCCCAGGCATCAAGGTGCGGGGTTACTCATCCGGGTTGCTCACGACAACCTGGCAGCCGGAGCGGGAAGCCTGTTCCTGGCGCTGGGGACTCAACTTCCGGCGCTCACAATGCGGGAGTGGTGGCAAGGCCATCTGGCAAGTTTCCCCTTCATCGTCACCAACCTGGCGCTGGGAATCATGGCGGTGGTAGCGGTGATTATCTGGTGGTCAGATCTGCGTCTGCGCCCCGACCGCCCAACACCCTGGACACTACGGGAACGCCTGGTCGAGCTTGCCGCATTAATGGCCCTCCCCACCCTGACGGCGGTATGTGTTACGCTGCCCGTTGTCCATGCCCAACTTCGCATGATGCTGGGGCGAACCCTAGACTTCGAAGTCACCCCAAAAACCTGACCTCAGCGGGTTGCCCGATGGCTTCCCATGCAAGATGCAACTGCGCCGCCGGCAGTGTGACCAGATGCGCCTCACACGTACAATCCGAGGAGCCAAAACCGGCAACAGGTATCACCGCCCCCGGCAGTTGCCGCATTTCCCGCGCCCACACGCATTCCAGCCGCTCACGGGATACTGTGTACCACACCTTTTCAACGTGAGCGATGCCGGTCAACGCGTCGATATGCCAGTGTTGCGCCTTCTCGCGGCGCACGTGACGGCCCACCCGCGCCTGCACGCCCCCCGCCCCGCGGGCACTGCCCAGGTACAAATACCAACCCGGCAAGAGATGCAGGTTGCCGAGTCGCCCCACGGCAAGGCGAACCTCGCGATCGAGTTTCATGATCAATGCGTATGTTCCCGGCAGGGCGGGACACTGGCTAACATATGACATCATTTTCGCCGGTTCAAATAACCTATCCCCCCGGTCAACACG
>CAZSXY010000006.1:0-62688 GCA_964611395.1 uncultured Anaerolineaceae bacterium
CGATCCGCAGATCGCTCAGGTCATATTCGTCGCAGTCGATCAGGTCTTTGACGGTAAATTCCTCATCGTCCTGCGCGAAAGCCACCTGCACGGCCATCAGCGCCAACAAGAACACCAACACTACAGAAATCAAACGCTTCAGCATTATGTGTCTCCTCACAAAGTGTATCGTGAACATTCTATGGTCCGCAGACCGCTTGCAAGTATACCAAAAGCACACGCAGTTGCGAAAAAATCTCAAGCTTCGGCGCGTGAAAAGCGGACGACCGTTGCCGAGTCTGGTAGAATCCACTTAGCAAGGAACCAGCCCCTACCCCGGATCGCGAACAACGACGGCGCGTGCCGGAACGTGGAGAATAGGCGAACCCATGAGAGACGACGCCATACCATGACCCAACGAACTCCTACCGATCACGCCACATACGTACAAGATATGTTCGGACGCATCGCGCGGCGCTATGACATGATGAACCGCCTGATCACCTTTGGGCAGGATCGCCGCTGGCGGCGATTCGTCGTGCAGCAGGCGGCCCTACGCCCCGGCGCGTGGCTGCTCGACATCGCTACCGGAACCGGCGACATCGCTTTTGAAGCGCAGCGGCAAATGCCCGATCTGCATATCATCGCGGCAGACTTCACGCTGCTGATGATGCGCGTGGGGCAGCACCGCGAGCGAAACGCCAGCAACCCTCACCACGCCCGGAGGCTCGCGTGGCAGGCCGCCGACACGCTGCACCTGCCCTATCCGGAGAGCGTCTTCGACGCGGTAACCAGCGGCTACCTGTTCCGCAACGTGGGTGACATTCCCGGCGCGCTGGCGGAACAATTCCGCGTGCTCAAACCCGGCGGGCGGCTGGTCACGCTCGATACGACCCCGCCGCCGCGCAACGTCCTGCGCCCGTTCATCCAGTTTCATCTCACGTTCGTGATTCCCCTGTTGGGGCGATTACTGACCGGGCAGGCAGATGCTTACACATACCTGCCAGAAAGCACGCTCGGCTTCAAGACCGCCGAAGAACTGGCCGGGCTGATGCGCCAGGTCGGGTTGGTGGACGTGGGCTTCCAGCGATTCATGTTCGGCACAATGGCCGTCCACTGGGGAACCAAGCCGGAGTAGCGGGCGGTGGCCAACACTCACCAACGCCCGACATCACCCGCACCGCGTCCCGGCTCCAACCGGGTTCATGAGTTCCACACGCATCCGAAATCTGGTATAACCGTATCTGCAGCGAAGGCGTGGCCCCGCCGGTGGGGGCACGTATTCACCATAGGCGAGAAGCTATGTCCCACCCCAGGCAATTGATCGTCGGTCTTTCTGGAGCCAGTGGCGCGATCTATGGCATTCGCCTGCTGGAAACACTGCGGCAATCGCCGGAGATCGAGACGCACCTGATCCTGACCGAAGCCGGGCGTATCACCATCACCCAGGAAACCGCCTGGACTGTCAGCGAGGTTGAGGCGCTGGCCGATGTCGTCCACAAGCCACATAACATCGGCGCGAGCGTTGCCAGCGGCTCGTTTGCGACGATGGGCATGGTCATCGTCCCGTGCAGCATCAAGAGCCTGTCGAACATCGCCATGAGCAACACGGGCGATCTGCTCTCACGCGCGGCTGACGTGCAGTTGAAAGAAGGGCGTCCGCTGTTGTTGGTCGTGCGCGAAACGCCGCTCCACCTGGGCCACCTGCGGCTGATGGTCCGGGCCGCCGAGATCGGCGCGACGATCATGCCACCGGTTCCGGCATTTTACAGCCACCCGCAGACAGCCGACGACATTGTGAACGGGACGGTAGGCCGCATCCTGCTCCGGTTGGGGATCGACAACGGCCTGTATTTCGCGTGGCTTGGTTTGAAAGGCAAGTCGCCATGACACACCCCCCCGTGTTACCCGCCGACATGCGCCGCACCCTGCGCCAATTCCTCGCCAGCCAGTCTACGATGGCCCTGGGCACCGCCGGTTCGGATGACGGGCGACCCCAGGTTGCGCCCCTGTTCTTCGCCAGCGATGACGACCTCAACCTGTACTGGATCTCCGATCCTGACAGCCGCCACAGCCGTAACCTCGCCGGCTGGAACGATGCCTCAGCCGCGATCTTTGCCCAGACCTGGGAATGGACCGGAATCAAAGGCGTGCAGATCGAAGGAGACGCGATGCCCGTCATCGACGAGGACGAGCGCACGCACGCCCTGGCCGTCTACCGCGCCAAGTTCCCCTTCGTCAACGACCGCTTCGCCGATTTGATCGCCCAAAGCGTGATCTACGTCTTGCGTCCGCGCTGGCTACGCTGGCTTGACAACGAACGCCGTTTTGGGTACAAGCACGAATTCGTATTCCCAGCACCGGATGAATTGGACACCAACGACCGGTAGCGCACCTGACCATTACGAGACTGGCCGGTCGTAGACAGGACACGCAAGGCGTGCCGCTGGGGTTACCGCACAGCATTAGCCAAAGGGAGTATCGCCACCAGGGAACGAAAGGAGCGCGTGTGGAAAGTACACTGGTCGTACAACTTTTTCTGGTTTTAGGACTGATTATTGGCGCGGCGCAGTTTGCCGGGGCTGCAGCCCGCGCAATAGGCCAGCCGCGCGTCTTCGGGGAACTGCTCGCCGGGGTGTTGCTCGGCCCGACGCTGCTCGACATGATGCAATGGAGCGTATTCAACGACCCCGTGCTGCTCAAGAAAACGCTCGAAGAGTTCGCCGAACTGGGCGTTTTGTTCCTGATGTTCACCGTCGGGCTGGAAGTGCACCTGCGCGAGTTGTTCATGGTGGGCCGTGTGGCCTTGTGGGGCGGCATCCTGGGGGCCTTGCTCCCCGTTGCGATGGCCGTGCCGCTGGTGCTGGCATTCGGTCATGACACGACCGCCGCCGTGTTTATCGGCGTTGTACTGGCCGCCACCTCGGTGAGCATTTCGGCGCAAACGCTGCTGGAACTGGGCGTTTTGCGCACGAAAGAGGGCTTGGGGCTGCTCGCCACCGCCGTCGTGGATGACATTCTGGCGATCCTGCTGCTGTCGGTCGTGATCGCGACGATGGGGCCAGAAACCGACGCATCGCTGGGCGCACTGGTGTGGATTTTCGTCCGCATGACGCTATACCTGGGCGGCGCACTGGCGATAGCCTGGTTTGTGCTGCCCCGCCTGTTCAATCGCTTGCGCCAGATGCCCCAGCTTGCCTCCGGAATCCCCTCGTTTGCGTTGATCGCGGCGCTTGTGTTCGGCTGGTCGGCGGATACCCTGGGAGGTGTGGCCGCCATCACCGGCGCGTTCATCGCGGGGGTGGGCCTCAGCCAGACTCATTACCGGGTCAAAAGCGAGATCGTCAGCACCGTGCACCACATCTCTTACGCCTTCCTCGTCCCGATCTTCTTCGTCAACGTCGGCCTGCACGCCGACCTGACACAGATCGGCCTGAGCGAGCTTCCCCTGGCGGCTCTGCTGGTGATTGTGGCCGCCGTGTCCAAGATCGCCGGAAGCGGGATCGGCGCGCGCCTGGGCGGATTCAACAGGGGCGAGGCTTTCCGGCTGGGCGTGTGCATGATTTCGCGCGGCGAGGTCGGCCTGATCATCGCCGCCCTGGGGCTGGCCAGCGGCCTGCTCGATCCTGACCTGTTCGAGCCGGTCTTCCTGGTCATTCTGGTTACTACAGTGATGACCCCGCCGTTCGTTCGTTGGGTTTTCCGCAATGCGGAACCGGAACAACTGTCGATATCCCCCGAACGCGCACATGTATAGGAGCGGAAGATGTCCAAACTGGTCGTTTTGATCACAGAACACGTGGAAAAAGGGCTGACCGTTGCCGAAGCCTGGGAAGCTGCTGGCGCTCCCAGCGTGACGATCGTCCAGAGTCTCGGCCTGCATCGCCTCCGCGAACAGAGCAAGGACGTTGAAATCTCGCTGTTCGTGTCGATGACGAGCCTGCTGCGCAAGATGGAAAAGACCAACCAGACCATCTTCACGGTGGTTGACGATGACCTGGTTGACGCGTTGATTGACGCCGCGTGCGATGCCCTCGGAGCCGAACGGTTAGACGAAGCGGGCGCGGGCGTGGCCTTCGTCATCGATGTTGAGCGCACTATTGGAATGAGGCCATGCCGTCCGAAGAAAGGCGCATAGGCCCGCACCCTTCCGCAGCGGGATCGGCGCGCATCCTTGCGCTGATCCCCGCCTATAACGAGGCCGGGCGCGTAGGCCCCGTCATCGCGCGCACGCGGAAGCACCTGCCCGTCCTGGTGGTGGACGACGGCTCGACGGACGACACCGCGATCGTCGCCGAAAATGCCGGGGCGACCGTGTTACGCCAGCGCCCAAACCAGGGGAAAGGCGCGGCGCTGGGGGCAGGATTTCGCCAGGCGCTGGATCACGGGTACGATGCCGTGATCACGCTCGACGCCGACGGGCAACACGACCCGGATGAGATTCCCGCGTTTCTGGAAGCCTTCAGCACCCAACACGCCGACCTGATCATCGGCGAGCGCAATTTCAGCCAGATGCCCTTCCCGCGCAACATATCCAACACGGTGGGGCGCTGGCTATTTTCGTGGGCGCTCGGCCAGCCGGTGCGCGATAACCAGTCGGGCTACCGGCTGCTGAGCCGCCGCATGATGGAAGCCACGCTCGCCAGCAGTGAAGCAGGCTTCGAGTTTGAAGTCGAGATGATCGTCACCTGTGTGCAGCAAGGCTACACGCTGGCCGGGGTGCCGATCCGCACCATCTACGCCGGGGAGACCAGCCACATCAAGCCCCTGCACCAGACGATCCACTTCATGCGCGTCCTGTGGCAGACATGGCGTGCCATGCGCCCCGCGCGCCACGCATCGCGGAACGGACACCGCACGCGGTGGTTGCTGCTTGCGGTGCTGCCGCTGATCGGGATCATCGGCGCGATCATGGTGGTGCGCGGCGATGAAGAAACTCGCCACAGCACGGCGTACCCCACCCCGCCACCCGTAACGTTCATCCCGCCCACACCCATCCCTGCCACCCAGCGTCCCACGATCCCGACCCTGACGGAGCGCATGATCGATGCCCCCGTGCCCGATTTCACACTGGCGACGCTGGACGGCGAAGCGATCCGGCTGCGCGACCTGCGCGGATCGATTGTGTTTCTGAATTTCTGGGCGACATGGTGCGTGCCATGCCAGCACGAGATGCCCCTGCTCCAACAGTTCCAGGATGATCACGGCGCGGATGGGGTGCGCGTCGTCGCCGTGACCGATCCGCTGGAGGGGCAGACCGAACAGGACATCCGCGATTTTCTGGATCGCTACCGCCTGACGCTGACCGTCGCCCTGTCATCGGATGAGGCGCTGTACCGCTGGTTCGAAGTCGCGCAGATTCCGCTGACCTATATCATCGACCGGCAGGGCATCGTGCGGTTCCGGCACGTGGGCGAGTTAACTGCCACCAGCGCCGCCGCCTACCTCGATCAGCTCGTGGAGCACACAAACGGGCTTGACACCAGTGGTACGGGTGCTGAGTAGCGAGTTATGGGCCGTGAGTGATGAGTCGCGGAGTAGAGCGCCAGACTTATTACTCCAAACTCATCACTCATCACCGGAGATTATCGAATGACCTTTGGATCGGAATTTGCAGCGGTGGGCTTCGGGCTGGCGGCGTCGCTTTCGTGGGGCATGAGCGATTTTAGCGGCGGGTTTGCCAGCAAACGGGCGCACGTCTTCGGCGTCATGATCGTGTCCTACGGCGTGGGCCTGATCCCGCTCATCGCGCTCGCAGTCGCAGCGGGCGAACCCTGGCTCGCCCCCCGCGACCTGGCATTTGCCGCCGCAGCCGGGCTGGCCGGGGCTACCGGCCTGACAGCGTTTTACCAGGCGCTTGCCGTGGGCCGGATGGGCATCGTCGCGCCGCTTTCCGCGCTGTTGGGGGCCGTCGTGCCGGTGTTATTCAGCGCCATTGTCGAAGGGTTGCCCGGCACCGCGCAGATCGCGGGCTTTGCCGTGGCGCTGGTGAGCGTGTGGCTGGTGTCGCGCCCCGCAGAAAACGCACAGCGCCAGACAACGGGGCTGGGCCTCGCCACATTAGCCGGGCTGGGCTTCGGCTGCTTTTTCATTCTCATTGACCAGGTTAGCAACGACGCGACGTTCTGGCCGCTCGCCACTGCACGCGGCATATCGCTCGTCGTCATGAGCGGCGGCGCAGCGCTCGCGCATGCTGCGTGGCATCCGCCGCGCCGCGCCCTGCCCATCATCCTGGTGGCCGGAACGCTGGACGTGAGCGGCAACGTCTTTTTTCTGCTGGCGGCTCATGCGGGGCGGCTCGACGTGGCGTCCGTAGTCTCGTCGCTCTATCCAGCGGTAACCGTCGTGCTGGCCCGCAGCGTCCTCAAAGAGACGCTTTCGAGCTGGCAGGTCATTGGCATCGGCGCGGCGCTGGTTGCGATCCCGCTGATCGCGGTATAAAGCCAACTTGACATCTGCCGCCACCGGTTTTAGTCTCGTGACGGATATCACGCGCTGCTCGTTTCGGATTGGAGACTATCCCCATGACACATCCCAGGCTACAAAAGCTGGCCGGTATCGCCCAACAGACCCAACTGGATGCCATCGCCTTGATCCCCGGCGCAAACCTGCGCTATATCACCGGCATCGACTTTCACCTGATGGAACGCCCGCTGGTGATCTTTTTTGTGCCGGGGCGCGATCCGGTTGCCGTTGTGCCCACGCTCGAAGAAGATCGCCTGAACGCCTGCGGCATCCCGATGACGCTGTTCCCCTGGACGGACGCCGAGGGATACGCGGCGGCGTTCGCTGCTGCCGCCGGTGAACTCAAGCTGATCGGCAAGCGAATCGGCGTGGAAGAACTGCGGATGCGCGTGCTGGAAGCCCGCATTATCGAGGAGTATTTTCTGGGCGTGGAGCTTGTCCCGGCCAGCACGCCCCTGGCCCAGCTACGGCTGCGCAAAGATGCTGAGGCGCTCAACTACCTGCGCGACGCGATCCGCATCAGCGAGGCGGCCTTGCAGGCCGTGATCGATCGGGTGCGGCCCGGCATAACCGAGCGCGAGATCGCCGCGTTGCTGGTCATGGCCCAACTGGAGCGCGGTGGGGGCAAGCATCCCTTCGAACCGATTGCGCTCACCGGCCCCAACAGCGCGCTGCCGCACGGCGAGCCGGGCGAACGCCCCGCCACCGAAGGCGAGCCGCTCTTGATCGACTTCGGCACCACCGTGCACGGGTACGCGTCCGACATCACCCGCACATTTTGCGTGGGCGAACCGTCACCGCGCCTGAAAGAAGTCTACGAAGTGGTTAAAGCGGCGAACGAAGCCGGTCGCCGTGCCGCTGGCCCCGGC
The DNA here is from genome assembly GCA_964611395.1 of uncultured Anaerolineaceae bacterium. Lineage (GTDB taxonomy): Bacteria > Chloroflexota > Anaerolineae > Aggregatilineales > Aggregatilineaceae > CAZSXY01. Next base: position 7,314 of record CAZSXY010000006.1, read on the forward strand.
GTCCCGGCGGAAGACGTTGACCGGGCCGCCCGCAAGGTGATCGAAGATGCGGGCTTCGGGCCGTTCTTCACCCACCGCACGGGGCACGGCCTGGGCATGGAAGCCCACGAAGGCCCCGGCATCAACGAAGGCAACACCCTGGTACTGGAACCGGGGATGGTCTTCACCGTCGAACCGGGAATCTACCTGCCGGGCGTGCTGGGCGTGCGCATCGAGGATGATGTGGTCATCACGCCGGACGGCGCGGAGAGCCTGACGACCTTCTCCCGCGATCTGCTCATCATTGGCGGGTGACAGCGGCTGCCGGATGCGAGCGGCGCGGGCCGCTGTGCCCGCGTCACTGGCCGGCACGCTGGCGCGAACGCGCGCGGGCATCCAGCCATTCGCGGGCGAGGTTGAGACTGTTGCCTGCCGCCTCAAGTCGGGCACCCATGAATGCCGTCGCAGTCGCCGCGTTGACCTGCCCCGCGCAAAAATCCGCCCACTTCGCGCGGGCTTCGTCGATCAGCCGCGCCGCATACGCGAGATTGTCCACGATCTTCCCGCCGAGATCGTCTTTGGCGCGGGCTTCGCCATCCATCGTCACCGGATCGCGCGTGAAATCCGGGGCCGTGCAACGCTCGGCAGTGGGGCGAAGGTGTGACTCGATATATAGCCGGTTATCCCATAACCATGTCAGTTCGGCACGCAGCGAGGCCTCATAACGCGCCGCCCGCTCATCAAGCGATTCAAAGACGATGACCTCCTCCTTTGAACTGCTGCATGCCGCGAGGTTCCCCGTCAGGAGTACCAGCAAAAGAATCAGGCTCAACAGCCGTTGACGCTTGTTACCTGCTGTGCGCATACCAGCCTCTCCGGTGCGATCGGTTGCGTTAGTACGATACACTGAAACGCCCGCCAAGACCACCGCGAACCCTGCTCGCGCCCGCAAAAAACGGCGACCGCTTCCAGGCTATCGTCGTGTAACCACCGTCGTGGCGGTTGATCCCGGCAACGGCAACCAGACTGTGAACGTAGTCCCTACCCCAACGCGGCTGGCAACCTGGATCGCCCCGCCGTGCGCCTCGACAATCTGCCGGGTAATCGCCAGCCCCAGGCCCATGCCGGAGCGGGGATCGTGCTGGCGGCTCTTGTCCACCTGGTAGAACCGCTCAAAGATGCGCGGCAAGTCTTCGGGGGGAATCCCCGCGCCGGTGTCTTGCACGATGATCGCGACGCCATCACCGGCAAGCTGGGCACGCAGCACGATCGTGCCGCCGGACGGCGTGTGCTTGATGGCATTGTCTACCAGGTTGGTGAACACCTGCGCCAGCCGGTCGCCGTCACCGGCAATCCGCGGCAGGTCTGGCGGGACTTTGAGGCGCAGATCAACGCCCCTGTCCCGCGCCTTGACGGAAAGGCTCTGCCCGATGCTATTCAGCAGATCGCTGAGGGCGACCGCGTGGGCCTGCATATCCAGGCGTCCGGCCTCGATCCGCGCCAGGTCGAGCAGGGATTCGACCATGCGGTGCAGGCGGGTCGCCTCGTCATGAATGATTTGTGCTGCCCGCCGCGCCGCTTCCGGGTCTGAGGCCACGCCCTCGGCAATGGCCTGCGAGAAGCCCTGGATGCTGGTCAGCGGAGTGCGCAGATCGTGCGACACATTCGCCAGGAAGTCGCGCTGCACCTGCTGGGTCGTTGCCACGCGCTCTACCATCTCGTTGAAAGACTGGGCCAGCGTGCGCACTTCACGGGGGCCTCTGGCGGGCACACGCTGGCGGAAATCGCCGTTGGCGATGCGGCGTGCCGCCTCGCTCATGCGCTTCAGCGGGCGTGCCACCGAACCGGAAACGACGACCGCCAACCCCACCGCGACCACCAGGCCGATCAACCCGGCCCGGAGCAGGGGCACGAAGAACGTGTTGCCAAACGCCTTGAAAACCTGCCGGAGACTGGCCTTTGGAACCGGATCGGCCACCATCATGAATGCGGGATCGGGGCCGGCTTCGGCATTGAAGGGCCGGAGTGGTTGGGCCACATACAGCCACGCGCTGCCATCGGCGTCAATGAACCTGCCCCGGTAGATCGAACGCAGGGGCAACCGCCCCGGGCTGAGCAGCGGCACGCGCTCCGTTTCGTGGATGATCATGCCCGGCTGGAAATTGCCGAAAGAATCGAACTGGACGTGCCCATCGGGCGTGACAACCAGGGTGCGCACATCACGACTGGCGCTTTCTTCAGCCAGATAATTGATGATGAATTGCTCGTACAGTTCCAGGCGCGGGCGCGGCCCCGTTCCCCCCTGCCCCTGGCCCCGAAACTCAAACTGCAAGACATCGACCACCCGCACGTCCAGCAGCGTAGCCGTCAGGTCACGGATAATCTCGTCAGTGGGCACAGGACGCGTTGCCAGAAACGCGACGAGCACAAAGCCGATCAGCACCAGCATGATCAGCAAGATCGCCACGTAGGAAAGTAGCAACCGGTTGCGCAACGTGTTCACCATCCTGCCTGTGTTTTCCTCCGACTTTATCCGCCAGATGTTGTCGAACTGTAACCCAATTGTAAACAAACCGGGCAGCCCGCGCGGACTGCCCCGGCAGTTCAGCAGCGCCAGGCGCACTCACCCCGCCACGAGTTTGTAGCCCACCCCCCACACCGTCTCGATGGTGGCGGTGCACCCCTTGAGCTTGTTCCGCAGGTGGGCGATATGCACATCCACCGTGCGCGTCTGCCCGTAAAAGTCAAAGCCCCACACGATGTCCAGCAGTTGTTCGCGGCTGAGCACGATCCCTTCGTTTTCGACCAGGGCCAGCAACAGGTCGAACTCCTTGGCCCGCAGATCAACCAGTTGCCCATCGACGCGGACTTCCCGCCGCGCCGGTATGATGACCAGGTTGCCAACGCGGTATGTTTCGCCGGTTGGTGGGGTGCGGCGAGGTTCGGCCCGGCGCAGAATCGCCTTGACCCGCGCCACCAGTTCGCGCGGGTTGAAGGGTTTGGTCAGGTAATCATCTGCGCCCAGTTCTAGCCCAACGATCTTGTCGATATCATCGTCGCGGGCCGTGAGCATCAGGATCGGCAGGTCGGACTCGGCCCGCACGCGCTTGCAGACCTCCCACCCGTCGAGCCGGGGCAGCATCAGGTCCAGCACCATCAGCGCGGGCTTATCCTCGGCAACGCGTTCCAGCGCCGCCAGGCCGTCACCGGCGCTGATCACGCGGAAGCCGTCCTGTTTGAGGTACAGGCTCGCCAGCTCAATGATATTCGGCTCATCATCAACCACGAGGATCAATTCGTCGGCCACCGGTCATGCCTTTCACACGTCAACGACCATTGTATCGTAGGCAAACGTGATGTTGAATCCACCGGCCCGCAGCCGCTCTTCCAGGCGCAGCAAGTCATCATAACCCAGCCCCATCGGTTCTTCGATGTGGGTCATGATCACGCGCCGGGCATCGAGCGCCCGGACGATGTCGAGCGTCTGCCGGAACGTCGCTTCGGACTTGAGCACCGGGTGGCTCTCCGGAATGAATCGCTCCCCCGTGAACGGGTCGAACTCGGCCAGGCCCATCGGGAGCACCACCAGGTCAAGCCCCTTGCACTCGTCCGGCGGCTGCCAACCGAACAGCTCGTCGGGCATGATCAGCGCCCGCGATTGGCCGTCTTCGAACAAGAACGCGTAGACATAATCCTGCGCCAGTCGGAAAGGCCGGATGCGCACCCCGTTCAACGTCACGGAGTCGCCATCCTGCAACGTGATCACGCGCACCACGCCGAACTCTTGCAGGTACATGAGCTGCTGCCACGACCCCAGCCACTCCCGAAAATCTAACGCCACCTGCTGCGGCAGGTAAATGTCTGTCGTGCGGTGCTGAGGCGGCCACGCCATCCACCCAGCATTCATGGTTTCCCACACGCGCCGTCCCATAACATGATCGGGATGCCAGTGCGAATAGAAGCACGCCGGAACATAGGCAATTCCGGCGCGGTCAAGCTGGTACTTGCTTTCTTCAGGGGTGTCGATCAGCACGTCCGGCCCGTGTACGAACACGCTCGGCCCGGTGCGATTGTAGGGCACGCCTTTTTCGCGTGCCTCGACGCACACGCGGCACAGGCATCCGGGGCGCGGGGTAGTGACCGCGCCGCCCGACCCCAAGAACTCGATCTTCATGCTCATGCAGGCATCACCGCGATGGCCTCAATCTCGACCAGCGCACCAAGCGGCAGGCCCTTGACGGCGAACGCCGCCCGCGCAGGGGGATCATTCGGGAAGAATGTGCCGTACACCGTGTTCATCTCGCCAAACGCGGCAATATCCGCCAGCAGAACCGTCACCTTGACCACGTGAGCCATGTCGGTCCCGGCGGCTTCCAGAATCGCCGCCATGTTTCTGAGCGCCTGCTCTGTCTGGGCGGCGACCGTTGCACCGGCAAATTCTTTCTTGTCGGGCAACAACCCCAACTGCCCGGAAACAAACACCAATCCATTGGCTTTGATAGCCTGCGAGTACGCGCCGACGGCGGCGGGCGCATTGGTTGTGGCAATCACTTCGCGGGTCATACGTCCTCCATCACTTCTTTTTCTTTCTGCGATTCTTTTTCCGGCTTGCCTTCTCTATTTTGCGCTTGCGGCGCAGCTTGCGCAATGCATGGCGCATCTGCCCGCGGGCTTTGACGGCCCGCGGCCCCGTTTCACCGGGGAGCGGGACCGGCATCCCCTTTCCTTCCGCCAACTCCTGGTTGTATGTCAGCATCCACTCGTTGATGCCTTCCTCAGTGGACATATCAAAACCGCGCGCTGTCCCCATCATGAACAGAGACTTGGCTATGCCAAAGTTGGCGGGGTCGTTCATCTCCTTATCGAGCTGGGCACCGGCTTTATCATCGAGAACCTTGAGGCAGGCGGCAGCATTCTTCAGTTGAAATTCGCGCTGCAAAAACTTGAAGAACGCGCGTAGCTCTCGCACGGCATTTTCCGCGTCAAACTCAGGGTCTCCTACCTTGCGCGGGAACAAATCGAACAGAATTTCGCGTAGATCGCGGGGAGTCATCTCTGCTGCAGACACGCCGACATACTGCATACCAAACTCGATCAGCGGATGGACGATGTGCGGAACCCTCAGCTCTTCATCGAGCAGTTCCTGCGCTTCCGGCGATTCTCCAAACAAGGCGATCAACTGCTCCTTGTATGCATACGCCTCATCTTCCATCAGGAGGCCATCTTGATCGAACAGCGGGCGATGAATGTCGAAATCTTTGCCGGTCATAAGGGGTCACCTTTCTCACCATAGCGGCTCGGTACAACGAGACCGCAGCTTCTTTCTCAAAATCCATCAGGCTACCTCACGGCAACAGGGAGATTTAGCGCAAAAAAGGCCACGCCTCCCGCTGCACATAATCGCGCAACACCTGGGGGGTATCCGTATACATCGAAAACGACTGCGCCAATAGCTCGTCGATGGGCTTGAACGCGACCGCGCTCACCTCTTCTCCGTCGGCGTGAAGCGTCCCGCCGGTCACGCGGCATTCGAACGCCACGCCAACGTTGTGGGCCACGTCGCCGTTAGCGAAACGCGCCAGCATCATCGGGGTTTCGCTGTACACGCCTACGATCCGCAGCGGCGCGACGACCAGGCCGGTTTCTTCGCGCACCTCGCGGATCACCGTTGCGGTCGTCGTCTCGCCCAGGTCAGCATAGCCGCCGGGCGGATGCCACAACCCATCGTCGGTACGGCGCGTGACCAGCAACTCGCCCCGCCCGTTCGGAACCAGCGCCATCGCGCCGGGAAGAATTACGGGGGAATGTCCCACAGCCTCGCGGAGAATGGGGTAGTACGGCGTCAACGGTTCTCCGGCGTACACCGGCTCCAAGACGGCATCGCGCGGCGATTCCCGCACCGCCCGCAGCATCGCCTGGTACGCGGGCGGGAACTGCGGGTAGGCCTCATCGACCGGCATCCACTGCACAGCGAGCGTTTCGCCACCGTCGGCGGTGAGTTGCCCCCCCACCGGACGCGATTGCACGCATACCGTCCATTGCTGAACCACGTCCCCGTTGGGGTAGCGCAGGTTGAAACGGGGGTGGCTGAACACGCCAACCAGCCGCTCGACCGCGACACGCAAGCCCGTTTCCTCGAATGTCTCGCGCGTGGCGCAGGCGCGGATGGTTTCGTTCAGTTCCAATGCCCCGCCCGGCACGCCCAGCCAGTCGAAGTCGTAGCGGCGCTGCACCAGGATGCGACCGGCATCATCGAAAACAAGGTTGGTAGCATAGACGAGGTAGATCAACCGGTGGCCAACGCGGTCGCGCAGCCATTTGACATAGCCGTCGGCGTGGCTGGTGAAGGATTCGGACATAAGCTCCTGTGCCTGTTACAGGTGGCCATACTACCGGGGGATTGTAGCGGGGAAGCGCCCATCTGTCACGCAAACACCGAACCACTCAGTGCCACGTGCCCACAATTCCGGCGGCGTGGAACCGGCAATCGTGCTTTAATGGTAAGCAACGGCAAGATGTGCCCAGGCATTGATTGTGGAGGCTACGATGGCCAAGGTAAAACAGTTGCCACACGAAAAGATAATCGCAACGGTGGGGGACGTGATTTTGACCAACCTGCGCGTGGTTTACAATTTCCGGGAGCCCCTGCTCACATCGCTACTCACCGGGCGCATCCACACCAACGGCGTCGCCCCATTACAGCACGTCTCCGCCATCGAAACCACGCGGCGGCGCTATCCCGTCCTGCTGTTCATTGCAATCGCAGGGCTGCTCTCTGGAATCGCTCTGTACTCGGAGCGCGAGAACATCAGCCAATCGGACCCATCCATTGCGTTCTGCGTGGGCGTGGGCCTCCTGTTCTTGCTGCTCTGGCTGATCGTCACGAAGGACACGCTGGTCATTTCGGTCGATGGAGAGCGGTTTGTGGCCATAGCCGAGCGCTTAGCCGCGGCCGAGGTCGATAAGTTCCTGTACGAGTACACCGCCCTCAAGGCCAGCGCGTTCGAGGGTGGGAAACTGAAGAGAGAAAGTAGCGCGTCATCACTGGGGGATTTCACGATAAACTGACCGGAACCACCGGGATCAAGGCATGATCGGAGCCACTTCCGCCCTATCGCACTCATCCTTGACATCACCCTACCCGACTGCTACAATTCCGGCACACTGGAATGGGTTCCCCCTGCTCATTCTGGTGCCCTGGGCCTGTAGCTCAGTTGGGAGAGCGCTACAATCGCACTGTAGAGGTCAGGAGTTCGAGTCTCCTCAGGTCCACAACGGCCCGCCGCGCTGGCGGGCTTTTTGATTCAGACCAGTCTTTCGGCGCAGCTCATCGGGATGACAACGATTGCCATCATCGCCCCCCACAGCTTCACAGCTTCTTCGCGACACCCCTAATCAGACAGCATGTTTTCGAGTTGTTCCACCAATTCAGGTATCCTATTGGTCACAGTCTCCCACAGGATGTCCCGATCGACTTCAAAGTAGGCGTGAATGATACGGTTTCTCATGCCGATAATCTGCGGCCAGGGTATTTCAGGATGCGCATTTTGGATGTCCGGGTTAACTTTGGAAGCCGCTTCGCCGATAATGCCAACCGACATGGAGAGCGCCCTGACAAGCATCTGATTGGTGCCCAGGTCTTCGCGTGTGTGGCCCTCAGCAAAAGCAAGTGCTTCGCGAGCGGCATCCAACATGTGCCGCAAACGGACTTCATCCTGCTCGTTCATACAACACCTCGGCCCCGTCAAGGACCTTTCGACGAAAATAGCGACTCAATTCCTCCGGCGTCCGCAAATCGACCCGACGACCCAGGATTTCTGAAAGTTCCATCTCCATCGTCACCATGTCAAAGAAGCTGATCCGAGCCTGTGGCTCAAACTCAACGAGGATGTCAATGTCGCTGTCCGGCCCGAAGTCGTCACGCAGCGCCGACCCGAATAACGAAAGCTTGCGTATGGGATAGCGCTGACAGAACGCGGTTAGTTCAGTCAATGGAATAGCCAATCGCCTATGAACCATGCTCACCATTCCCCTGAGTATCCTATGCTCATCATACCTGTTCACGTTTGGATTGCCAATACGCTTCACACCGCTGAGATGCGCTGGCGGGCTTTTTGATTCTGGCGCGTCCCGCCGTAGAATGGTGGGGTCGGTTGTTGGTGGATCGTGATTGCCAATGGAGGTAAACACCATGCGTGCGGTGTTACAACGCGTAAAACAAGGTGCGGTGCGCGTCAACGGCGAGGTTGTTGGCGCTATCGATCAGGGCTTTGTGATTCTGGTCGGCGTGGGGCATGGGGATGGCGACGCCGAAGCGCAGTGGTTGGCCCGCAAGATCGCGGGGCTGCGCGTGTTTGACGATGCCGACGGCAAGTTCAACCTGTCACTGCTTGATGTCGGCGGGGGGTGCCTGGTCGTGTCGCAGTTCACGCTCTTTGCCGATGCTCGCAAGGGTCGCCGTCCGAGCTTCGTCCAGGCCGCCCCGCCGGAGATCGCCGAGCCGCTGATCGAGCGCTTTGCCGGCATGCTGCGCCAGGCGGGCATCCAGCGCGTAGAAACGGGCGTCTTCGGGGCGCGAATGCAGGTAGAAATCCATAACGACGGGCCGGTGACAGTCTGGCTCGATACGGACGAGGTCAAAAAGGGGTAGCGGTCAATCCGAACCGCCTACAAGGCGCAGCCGCCCATACCGGCGGCCTTCGTCTCTCCCGCACCTGTCGCTGAAAGATTCAGCCCTCGATCAGAATCATGCGTCCGACCTGGCCGATGAGATGACCGGAAACCAGTTGCGAATAGAACCCCAGCAACGGCAAGCCGACGACGATCACCCCGGCCAGCGGCATTGCCAGCATCCCTACCACCACCAGCGCGACCATGGTCAACCAGAGTTTTCCCAGATCGCCAGCATGACGCCGGACATCACCGATGCGTGCCGAAAACCGGAAGAAGTCCATGGCGTCGCCGCTCTCCGCATAGCGAATCAATCCCATCCACCACAACATAGAGCCGGGGATGGTGTACAGCAGCGCCAGCGGGATCACGCAGCACAACACCCCGCACAACAACAACCCGCCAAGATCACTGCCTTCCAACGCAACCGCCGGAAACACGATCACGCAACCGATCAACGAAAGCGGCAGAAAATAAACGATCGCGGCTATCGTCGATAGGATGCCGTCGGTCGCTATCTGGCCCAGTTCATCCGCGCCGGGCAACGGGCGTTTTTCGCCTCGCAATACGCTCCGCACCACCTGCGCCTGGTAGCCCAGCGCCATGAACGGGATGAAGCTCAACAGCGTGCCGATGATGATCTTCACCGGCCATTCTTCATCATCGAACGGGAAGGTGAATGCGCGTCCAAAGTCCATCGATCACGGCTCCTTTGCCGAGAACCCCAAACACCGGCACCAAACCGCGCAGGAGCGTTCGCCTCTGTCACCGTATACGATGCCAGCCGTTTTGTGTTGCGCCATTACGGGCAGGGGCCAGCCCGCAAGCCGGCCCCCGATCGGCCTAAATCAGCCGCGAATGGTGATCGCAATCGAGGCCGGTGGCAGGCGCGGCGTCGTGGCCCGGACAGTGACCTGCCCCGCCTCGTGCCGCGCGCGCAGGAACAACGCCGCCTGCCCCCCCATCAGCGGGAACGGATTCTCGCCGATCAAATCCGCCGGGCCGTCGACCTCAAGCGCCACCACCGATTGCGTATAGGGCAACCGGTTGCCGAACCGATCGACAATCCGAAACACCAGCCGCGTCATGTCCGCGCCGTCAGCATGCAGCGCATCGTGATCGGCGTGCAGTTCGAGCGCGTGGGGCAGGCCATCGGCGGCGATGCAGTGTTCGGCCACGATCGTGCCGTTCAGGTAGCCCACAAGGCGCAGGTCATGGTGGCGGCTATCGCCCCAAAAGTCCTTAAAGTTCGTCACGCGAAACGGCGGGTGCGGCAGGTGCGGGAACTCGTCGCGGGCGGGCTGGAAGCACCCCAGGTGTTCCTCACCCACAAACACGTCGATTTCGTCGCAGTTGCTGAACACGTAGAGCGGGTCCCAGCCGCCCACGCTGCGCTCGCCTTTGGCCCACACCGTCGCCGGATAGAGCACCACGCGTTGCGCCGGATCGATCTGGCTGGCGTACACATAGGCCGCGTGCTTCGGCAGCCGGAAAATATCCATCACGCCGTGATAGCAAATGCGGTCGCCGGAGCCGAATTCGACGTGCGTGTTGTAGTCGAACGCGCACCACCCAAGCGCCCCCGCCACGCGATCCATGCCAAATTGTTTGTCCTGAATGCGGGCATGGCGCAGCGCATGCTCAACGGCGCGTTCCTCCTGATCCCACGACTTGGTGGGGAACATATGCCCGTTGAACTCCGTGATGAGATGGGGCGTGTGCACCGGCTCGCGGACGGAGTTCGAGAAATCGTTGAAGGTGAACACGTCCTCTAAAAACTGGCTTTCCATGATATAGCGCACGCCCCCCGTCTGGCGTGTGGGGTCTAGCTGGTGCGCGAGGGCGTTCGTCCGAGTGTAAAGCGCCTCGTTATCCTGCGATTCGTTGATGCGCACGCCCCACAAGATGATCGACGGGTGGTTCCAGTCCCGCTGGATCATGGCCTGCACATCGCGCAAGACCAGCGCCTGCCAGTCTTCATCGCCGATATGCTGCCAGCCGGGAATCTCTTCGAAAACCAGCAGGCCGATCTCGTCACAGCGATCCAGGAAATAGGGCGACTGGGGATAGTGCGACGTGCGCACGATATTGCAGCCCAGCTCGAACTTGACGATCTCGGCATCCTTGCGCTGGAGCCGGGCAGGAGCCGCCGCGCCGATGTACGGGTATGTCTGGTGGCGATTCAGCCCGATCAGCTTGAGGCGCTCGCCGTTCAAGTAGAAGCCACCGTCCTGGCGAAACTCGGCTTCGCGGAATCCGAAGCGCGTCCGCACTTCATCGAGCGCCCGCGTGCCATCGCTCAGGAACGCCGTGACGTGGTAAAGCGCCGGGTTATCAAGCGACCACAACTCCACCGCCTGCCCCGGCTCGAACGTCACCGTGATTGTCTTTTCCTCGCCCGCCGCAAGCGCAACCGCATGCACGGGCGACGTGGCGGCGTCCTCGAAGCGCACATACAACCGCCCATCGACCGGCTGAGGCCCCTGGTTGAGCAGCGTGACATCGACTTCCAGGCGGGGCGAGCCGCTCAGCACGTCCAGCGGCCTGACGAATACGCGCTTGATGTGCGTGGGTTCCACATAGCGCAGCCACACATCGCGGTAAATGCCGCCAAACGTCAGGTAATCCACCACATAGCCGAACGGCGGGATGTCCGCGCGCTCGGTGGAGTCCAGCCGGACGTTCAGCACGTTCTCCTCGCTATCATGCACATAGTCGGTGACATCAAACGAGAACGGCGTATAGCCTCCCCGGTATTCCGGGAAGGTGTGCCCGTTAAGCGTCACGGTGCTGGCAATCATCGCCCCGTCAAAATCCAGATACACGCGCCGCCCGTCGCGCGGTTCCGGCAGCAGAAAGCGCTTGCGATAGGTGGAGATGAACGCGTACTCGCTCACGTCGAAGTTGTGATGCGGCAGGATCACGTTGCTATGGGGCAATGTCACGCGCTCAAAACGCGTGTCCGGCGCGTCAGGCGGCCATTCCTGGGGAGCAAACAACCAGTTATCGTTAAAAAGGCAAATGGTTCTCACGTCAGTTCTTCCTTGATCGGCTGCTGGCGCAGCAGGTGCTGCCAGCAGAGCGGTGGCCCGGAACAAACGAAGGGCGACTCTGTCCGCGACAGGATCGCCCCTCTATTATGCCACGTTTTGGCCGTGTCCGTCAGCGTTTGGCGCGGCTTGGAACGAAACGGAATATCCCCTGCCGGTCGCCCAAGTTCTGCCATATCCTGGTTCCCGTTTGCACCGCCTGCTGTTCGAGAAACACAAAGGCAAACAACGCCGTCGCCGTGAGCACGATGGCCGGGCCGGTCGCAATATCCTGGTGATAGGACAGGTAAAAGCCGATGATGCTTGAGGCCGCGCCAATCAGGGCCGAGAGCATCATCATCGGCAGCAGGCGCTTGCTCATCAGGTGTGCCGTCGCCGCCGGCGTGACCAGCAGGGCCACCATCAACGCAATGCCGACGGTTTGCAACGACACCACAATCGTCACCGCGATCAGCACCAAGAGCAACAGCCGGAAGAACTCGGTCGGCAGCCGCAATGTCCGGGCCAGGATGGGATCAAACGAGACGATCATGAACTCCTTGAAGAACAGCGCGACGATGACCAGCACCGCCCCCCCAAAAACCACGATCAACCGCAGATCGGTTTCGGACACGCCAAGAATCTGGCCAAACAGGATGTGCGACAGGTCGCCCGCGTAGTTGTCGATGCGCGAGATCATGGCGATGCCAAGCGCGAACATGGCCGCAAACACGACGCCAATCGCTGTATCTTCCTTGATGCGCTCGTGCCGCGTCAAAAAGCCAATGCCCAGCGCGCTGAACACCCCGGCCACCAACCCACCCCAGAACAGTTCGTCGGTCTTGCCGTTGGCCCGCTGGTACATAAACGCCACGCCGGGCAGAATCGCGTGCGCCAGTGCGTCGCCAAAAAAGGCCATGCCCTGCACCACGACATAAGTACCCAGCACCCCGCTGACAATGCCGACGACGATGGCCGCTTCCATGCTGCGGGCCAGCAACGGATATTCCAGTGGGGCCAGCACCAGCCTGTCGAAGTTGAGCCACAGCGCCGCCCAACCATAGCGGAGCGCCGCCCACAAGCCGGTACTCGTCAACCAGGGCGTGACACCCATCTTACCGCTCGCCCTTCTCCACCTGCCCGGCGGCCAGCGCACGCCGTAACACCTCCGGCGCGACAGGGGCTGTCAGGTCCAACGTGAGCGGTGTCACCGAGACATAGCCGGCCCGCACCACCGCCGCGTCCGATAACTCATCAAACACGGCATCGGGATCGATTGTGTAGCCGATGCGCCCCTCATCGTCCAACCGATCGCGCACAGGTGGCAGGGGGCGGAAGTACTGCCCGCGTTCCAGGCAGGTGAACCGCCAGGGGGTCTGCGGCGTGGCGCTTGCCGGAATATCAATCTTGAGCACATCCACGCCCAGCGGGCGCGCGGCGCTCAACCAGCGCTCGGCGAACAGGCGCGTGAAATAGATCGCGGCGCTGAAATCTACCGATTCGTCGTTGGTATAGTGCATCGACGGATCGACCTGAAGCGACACGGCCAGCGCGGGAATGCCGAATGCCGCCGCTTCGAGCGCCGCGCCGACCGTCCCCGAACCGGTAATGCCTACGCCGACATTCTCGCCATAGTTGATTCCCGAAATCACCAGCGCCGGACGGCGGTCGGCCAGTTCGATCACGCCGTGATCGACCGCCTGGGCGGGGGACGCATTCGCGCCGTAGCCGGGCCAGCGCTGCCCGTCATAGCTCACCGTCGTTTCGAACAACCGCCCATCGTTGAACGTCGGGAAGCTGCGGCCCATGCCCGATTGCTGCTCGCGCGGGGCGACGATCAACAGATCGCCGAGCGGGTCGACGGCGGCAGCCGCCGCGCCAAGCCCAGGCGAATGGATGCCATCATCGTTGCAAATCAGAATCAGTGGTCGTGTCATTGGCTCTTTCCGTTTGAAGTAACCGGTCAGGTGTCGTGGTGGTGATGGCATGGCTTGTCCGGAATCACCATGTAGCCTTCGCCATCTTTCACCAGGGCGATACGGTCGCCAAAGGTGAGGCCGAGATTATCCGGGGTATAGACGCGGGCGGGGTCGCCATAGGCGATCATGCGACCGCCACTGATCAACATCAATTTGTCGTAATGGGTGGCCGCCTGGCCCAGGTTGTGTGTCGCCAGCAGTACCGCCACACCTTCGTCGCGCAACACATCGAGCACCTGGAAAATATCGCTTTCCGCCGCCGCGTCAACCCCGCTGAACGGCTCGTCGAGCAGCAGCACGCGTGCCTGTTGCGCCAGCGCCCGCGCCACGAAGACGCGCCGCCGTTGCCCGCCACTCAACTCCCCGATCTGCCGCTTGCGCAACGCCCACATGCCAACCCGTTCGAGGGCATCGCGCACCGCCTCGCGGTCACGTCGTCGCGGGGGCAGGATGTAGCCAATCTTGCGGGCACGCCCCATCATCACCACGTCCCACACCGTCACGGGGAACATCCAATCAACGGCTTCGTGCTGGGGCACATACCCGATCATGCCGTGGCTGTCTTCGCACGTCGCGCCCATGATCGAGATCGACCCCTGGTGCGGCAGCAGCCCCACCAGCGCCTTGAACAGCGTCGATTTCCCCGCGCCGTTCGGCCCCACAATGCCCACGCGCTCGCCGTGAGCTATGTCGAAGGTGAAAGCGTCGATGGTGCGAAAACCGTTGTAGCCAGCCGATAGACCGCGCACCGCCAGCACCACCCCCGCCTCGACGCAATCGTCGCTGATGTCGTCGCGCTGGAACAGAGACCGCAGGGATAGATCAACCATCAGTAGCCTCGCTTGCATCTCAGGGCGCGGCTCGCGTGCCCCCGCCCTTACCGGAGCGCCTCCGCGATCTGAGTCGCGTTGAAGCGCATGTAGTGGATGTACGTGCCCGCCGGGCCATCCGGTTCGCTGAGCGAGCCGGTATAGAGCGGCACAACGGCTGTCCCGGCCTCCTCGGCCACCTGGCGGGCCAGGGCCTCGCTCACCGTGGTTTCGGAAAAGATCGCCGGAACGCCGTAATCCCGGATCGTCTCGACAAGCGCCAGCACCTCGCGCACCGACGGCTCCGATGATGTGCTGCCGCCGGGGATGATCACGCCCACCGTCGTAAACCCGTAGCGCGCGGCGAAATACCCAAATGTCAGGTGGTTCGTCACCAGCGTGCGGCGCTCCGGCGGGATCGTTTCAACCAGCGCCCGGATGTCGCGATCCAGCGCGGCTAGCTCCGCAAGGTAAGCATCCGCATTCGCCGCATACGTCGCCGCGTGAGCCGGGTCTTGGGCGCTCAAGATGTCGCGGATCATGACCGTCCACAACGCCACATTAACCGGATCGGTCCACACGTGCGGGTCAGCAGCCCCCAGCACCTCGAAATAGTCCGGGGCGCTGCGGGTGACCGCCCCCGGCAGGACTATCTCGTCCAGTCCAAAAACGTCTTCGACCTCGTCGTAATGGCTGTCGCACCTTGCGTCCAGGCTATCGGGCGGCGATGCGCCATCGCCCTCAGGGTCGCCCCCAGCGTGCCCGTGTTCGTCGTTCGCCGTGAGCGGGCGCAGTGGCAGGCAGCCCCACACTTCATAATAGGTGCGCTGGTCGGCAGCCTGGCGCAGCACGTCGAGCAAACCCTCTTCGAGGTTCAGCCCGGCGACAACCACCATGTCCGCATCGCTCAGCCGGACGACATCCTGCGCGGATGGTTCGTACGCGTGCGGGTTGGTTCCACGCGGGATCAACGTATCGACGATGGCCGCGTCACCGGCCACGTGTGACACCACGTCGGCCAGAATGCCAAAGCTGGCGACAATGCGCAGCCGTCCATCCTGGGCCTGGGCGGGGATCGCCCCTATTGGCGAAAGGCCCATCTGCGCCGCAAGCAACACCGGCACTACCCGCGCTGCCAGACGCTTATACTTGTTCATCTGGTTGCCCTTCTATGCGTTCCAACCTGCCCTGTCGCTGGCAATCATCGCACAGCCCCGAAATCTCCAACCAATGCCCGGTGATGGCATAGCCGGTGCGTTCCGCCACGCGATCCAGGAAATCGCCGAGTTCGCAGCCGACGATTTCCACGACGGCGTGGCAGCGTTCGCACACGACATGATGGGTATGCCCCGGCGTCGCCAGCGCGTAACCGTGACAACCGTCGACCAGATGCACCGGGCGCACCAGGTCCATGCCTTCCATGATCTCCAGGGTGCGGTAGACCGTCACCAACCCCAGGTCGGCGTAATAGACCTGGCCCCGCGATTGAATCTCGGCGGGTGATAGCGGCTTGGGCGTAGAAAGCAGCGCGTGCAAGATCGCCCGGCGCGGCTGTGTGAGTTTATGGCCATGCTCGCGCAACCGATCCGCGAGCGCGTCGAAACTGGTTGTCATGGCACACCCAATAGTATCGCAAGTAAACAGGAAGTGAAATAAATGAAAAATTTTTTCAATTGGAGATTCTAAGAAACAGCATAGCGAATGTCAAGGGCCGTTTGCAGGGTCGAATCATTCACACGAAAATTGAACCGCAAAGAACGCAGAGGGAAAACGAAAAAAGAGGAGAAAAGGGGTAGGGTGACGGCCTATGCGCACCACCGGCCAGACCTGATATAATCAACGGCGCATGACGGTTGACCACACGACCACATAAGGAGCAGAGCCATGCGCCGACTACTGGCTTTTCTGGGCGGGGTATTGAGCGGTGGAGCCATCGGAACCGCCGTCGCGTTGCTATTCACGCCGGCGTCAGGCGACGCCATGCGCGACGGCCTGCGGTCGCGCGTCCAAAACGCGCTGGCGGCGGGGCGCGAAGCCGCTGAACGTCGCCGCAATGAACTCGAAGCGCAGTTAGCCGAGATGACCGGCACACCACAGGACGCGACCGGCGCACGCTAACCGCCCCCTGCTCGCGTCCGCCGCACCGATAGCTTGTACGATGCCCGGTTGGACGTAAACGGGGCCATCGCGCCGACGACAATCGTCGCCGAACCGTCTTGCGGAACCCTCAGGCTGATCCGCCCGGTGTTCTGCGCATCGAGCGGCACGTGCTCGACCACCGCCGCCTGGCCGGGCGCTTGGATGACAGCGGCCAGCGCCCAGTGCTGCGGGACGGCATCCGGAATGCGGATGAACCCGTCCGGCTGCCACACCGATGCCGGACGCTCGACATCATCCAACGGCCCCAGTTCCACAATCCCCAGGTCATCCAGCGCCACGCCGGGCAGCGTGCGCGAACCATCGGTCAGGTATTCGAAGCGCACCAGCACCGTCTGGCCCGCGTAGGCGCTCAGGTCGATCCGTTCATCGACCCATGTCCCCGACCGCCCGCTGTAATACGCTCCCGGCGCTTTGGTTCCCCCCACCGACGCCCGCTCGCCGCGCACGATCTCCCACCTCTCGCCGCCATCGTCGGATACCAACACCTGGAACCAGTCGGCACCGTCCTCGACGCGCCACCAGGCGCTGAACGCCAGCGTGACCGTGTCCAAACCGGACAGGTCGAACCCGGCAGTGAGGCGTGCGGCGCTGTTGCTGCCATCATACGACCACCACATCCACGCGCCGGAATGCGGCTTTGCGCCGATCACATCGGCCACATCCGCACCATCAAAGCTAAGCTCATACGCACCAGGACCATCCAGCGCCCAGTAATCGGCCCCGTACTGGTTGACCGCGTCGCTGCACACCAGCGTATCCCCCGGCGCGGCGGACAGGGCCGCGGGCGAAATTTGCGCGGGTAAATCGAGCGTCTGGTAATAGTAGCGCCCGTCGCCAACATACGGGTCATCAAGCAAATTCGCCAGAATCCAGTCGGCAAACACGGCATCAACCCCGCCGGTCGCCGCGCCGGTTTCGCGCAGCACGTCTTGTATGGCGGCCAATCCGTCACGATCGTTCGCCGCGACATGCCGGATGAAATCCAGCCCAAAACGCTCGTACAGGTATACCAGGAACAGGTACGCCGCGCCGTAGGTGCGCCCCGGATCGTAATCCTCAAACGACCAGCCGCTTAGATGATGATCGGGGGCCTGGAGAAAGGCGGACACGTGATCCCCGCCCACCAGAAGGGGATCAAAGCCGTTGAAGTGTTCGGCAAGCTGCGACAACCCCTCATTGAGCCAGCGCCGCTCGTTTCCGTCTACTGCGAACTGGATCAGGTGTTGGTGCTCGTGCGCCAATGTCATCAGGAACTCGTCAGAACCCAGCGGGGCCTGATCCAGGGCGATGTAGATAATTTCGCGCTGGTTGCTGTTGGGGCACAGGGCGCGCGGGCACTGGTCTTCTGGCCTGAACGCGCCGAAGATGCCCGGCGCAATGAAGCGCTGGCCCACGATGTGAATGCGGCTATCACCGTCGATGCCCGGCGTTCTCACCTGCCCGAAGATGCGCGTATTCAGCGGCCAGATGCGATCTTCGAAGAAGCGGGCTGCCGCTTCGAGTTCGTCGCGATCCGGGTGAAGGCTGCGCTCGAACCAGAAATAGGCATGTTCGCTCTGGTAAGCAAGGACAAACATCTGTGGGACGGGTTCAAAGTTCCCCAACAGGATAAACTGTTCGGCGTCGCCCACGCGGTATTCGCGCGTCGGAAACGGGCCGTACATCTGGTCTGAGGTCTTCCACCCGACATCAACCAGCCAGTCGGCCTGCGTGCGGTAGCGCGGCACGACGGGCGCATCGGCCCACGTCAACAGGCCGGGGCGCTTATCGCCCTGGGCATGGACCGGACCGGCCAGCAGCGTTACCAGCACCAGGGCCAATCCCAGCCGCACGCGCATTCGTCGAATACCTCGTCTCATTCGCTACTATGCCCCTGCCCAGCACGCCCTGGTGCGTTCCCAACGATCAAACCCCCACCCGCGCGCCCCTGTTGCGATCCATCCTCACCCGGCGGGCGTCAGCAGCACGGTGTACTCCGCCGCTTCGGTCGTCACCGGGGCCAGGCCCGCCACCACGATCACGGCATCGCCGTAGTCGCCCCCAGCCACGATGTCCCACTCGCCAGAGGGCGCATCACCGGCGCTTACCAGCCGCGTCACCGGATGCGCGCGCGCGGCGGGGCCGTCGTTCACCACCATCACCAGGAAGTCCTGCGGCAACCTGTTGTCCGTGCGCATCCACCCCTCGCTGATCCAGCCGCCGTCGCCGCTTTCGAAATCATCGGCGTAGCCAATTTCGGGGATCGCCACGTCGTCAACGATCATGCCCGGCTGCGTGACCGCATCATCGGTGATGTACTCAAAGCGAATCTGCACCACCTGCCCGGCATACGGCGTCAGATCAACGGTTTCCTGAACCCATGCGCCACTGGAGCCGGTGTAGCCAGGCCCATACGCATTACCATGCGGATCGTCCGTTGTGGTGCGCGTCGTTTCAAGCGGAGTCCACGTCGCGCCGCCATCGACTGACACCATCACATAAGCATAATCCCACAATGCCTCGATCCAGTACCACGCCCAGTAGCTGAGCGTTGCACGGTCAACCCCGGCCAGGTCGAACGTGCGCGTCAGGCGCGTGTCGCTGTCATCGGCGCGGTTAGACCACCACATGAAACGCCCGCTGTGCGCATCGACGGGCACGATCTGAACCGTCTCCTGGCCGGTGAATGACAACCGGATGCGCTGCGGCGCATCTCCCCCCCGCACGCGCAAGTAGTTCGGCCCCCACTGGGGCGCGTTGAACTCGCGCAGGGTTCCATCCGGCTGAATCTGCGCCGTAACCGCTGCTTTCGGAAGGCGGGGCATTTCAGGGAGCGTATACGCGAAGCGGCCATCGCCCGCCGCCGGGTCTTGGAGTAAATTGGTCACCAGCCAGTCCGCGAACAAATCCTCAAGGGTCACCGGCTGGCCGGTTGCGGGATCGGTCGCGCCGATGGTAGCCAGCGTTTTCTCGACACTGACCAGCCCGTTCGCCTGGTCGCGCACCAAGGTCGTGGTCGCCGCCTCGCCGTACCGCTGGTAGAAATAGGCCAGGAACAGGAACGAAGAGCCGTAATGCAGGCCGCGCGCGCTATTGTCTTCCGGCCAGTGATTGAGCTGGATCGCGGGCGCGGCAAGGAACGGATGTACCCAGTTGCTCACCCCGTACCGCGTGAGCAGCGTCGCCAGTTCGGACAACCCTTCGTTGAGCCATGTGTCCTCGTTCTGATCCACCGCCCAGTGAACCATGTGCTGGAACTCATGCGCCAGCACACCTTCGTAATAGGGCGTTCCAATCGCCAGCCGCATCGAGTCCAGGTTGACGTAGAACATCTCGTATTCATTGGAGTTGGCGACCGCTTCCACAGGGTACTGGCTGGTGCTGCCATAGTACGCGGCCACCCAGTCGCCGAGATTCGCGGCATGTAGCACGTACAGGTGGGGGTCGCCGTCGATGCCGGGGAGCCATTCCGTGCCAAAGACCTCGTGTATTTTTGGGCGAATGACCGTCTCCAGCGCCTCCGCCGATCGCTGGATCGCCGTTGCGTTCACCGTCTCGCCAACCTCGACGAACATATACACGTGGTCGGTCTTGTGCACCAGTTCGGCCTCGACCTGGAACGCGTAGTCCTGGTCGAGGTTGTCCGCCCAAAACGTGATCACGTCACCCAACGCAAGCTCCGGCGGGGGTTCCGTCGGCGGCGCAGGCACATCCACCAGGCCGAGCAACCGGCGTGCCAGGTCGATCCGGTCGCGCGGGGGAATGATGGTGCTTTGCAGCAGCGCCAGTGAGTGACTCCCAGACGCGGGATCGGTCAAAGCGAAGGGCGACGCGGGGGTCGCTTCTTGCGCCACCGACCCACCCTGCCACGGCCCAAGCGACGCAGTGAACGCAGGGGCGCAGGCCGCAACCAGCAGCGCGATGAGAATCCCCATAACCAAAACGCGGCGAGCAGTAAACATCCATGCCATCCTTTACACTACCGGCTACTCTCACCTGATTGTACGCTATTTGTCCGGCGTTTCCACCAGTTGCGCGGCGCACCCTCCCTCGAAACTGCGGAGAACATGCGGATTTGCGGACGAAATTCCAACCGCAGAGGGCGCTGAGGACGCCGAGGCCAGAAAACCGTGAGAGAGGTTCAAGATTTCTCGCTCTTATTGACTTCTTCTGCGCTTTTTTCTTTGCACCAATTTCCGAATACATCAATGCTGCGGCTGCCAGTAGCCGCTGGCGGACGGGATGAGTATAATCTGGCAGGGAGACGAGTCAGGGGAAAGTGAGACTATGCCGCACATCATCGACGAGGCCGAAAGCACGCTCCAGCAGCGCGGATTCAAGGTGACCGCCCAACGATCCCTGTTGTTGCAAGTGCTGGCCGCACAATCAACGTACCTGGATGCGGAAGAAATCTACGAACTGGCGCACGCGCAGGATGCAAGCGTGAGCCTGGCAACCGTCTATCGCACCCTCAACCTGTTTGCCGAACTCGGCCTGGTGGATCACCGCTACGTCGAACCGGAACACCGCCGCGAAGTCTTTCGCATGGCCGATGGCCCCGAACAACATTACCTGACGTGCCTGCGGTGCGGCACCCGCGTGCTGATCGCCACCGACCTGCTCAACGACATGGTTCACGCCCTGGTCGAACGCAAAGGCGTCAGCGTGACCAGCGCATGCGCCTGCTTCACCGGCTACTGTCCGGAGTGCACAACCGCGCTGGCCCGCGAAGGCAAGCTGTAACGCAACGCCCGCTACGGGTGATGGGTATCAAACTTCTGGGCGTTGATGATGGCGACCGCCGCCTGATCGGCCAGCGAGGACAGGACGTTGAAGTGATGATCGGTGTAATGCGCAAGCGGGCGGTGGCTATCGACATAGATCAGCCCTATCACCGCGTCATTGGCCCGCAATGGAGCCGCCATGACCGTGCGCAGATCAAGATCAACGATGCTCTGGCGCTTGCTGAACTGCTCATCCTGTTGGGCATCGACCAGGATGATCGGCTTTTGACCCTCCAGCGCCGCCCGCACCACACTCGTTGAGATCACAAATTCGTCCGCGCTCAAGTAGGCTCCGTCAGCCGCCCGCCCCATCTTGAAGCGCAACCCCTTGCCTTCTTCAAACAGCATCAGGAAAGCGCGATCGGCGTCGGCAAAGATAAGGGCACTGTCGAGCACAATCGTGATCAAGGTATGCACGTCATGAATACTGTGCATGGCCCTGGCAACTTCTAACAAAAGCTGGAGCGCCCGCAACTCGTATTGATCGGGGGTTGATTCGACCAATCCCAGGTCGCGGCGCACCTCGGCCAGCACGCGGTCGATATCATGCAAGTGTCGTTGTTTCCGTTTGTCGTCCATGCGAATCGCCCTTCTGCTCGTCTTTCAACTCCTGACGAATGCGCTTGCGGAGCGCATCCACCGGCTGGCGATGGCCCGTCTCTTCATCGACGTAGTGCCAGAGCGTCCACCCGTTGACCGACGGAACCTCCATCAGCCGCGCGCCGAGCGTGTGAATCGTGCCGGTGGCGTTTTCGGCACGCAGGTGGCCGTTGTCAAGAATCACCGCGTGCCGCTCAGACCCGTTCAAATACAGGTGCTGCCCTGGCCGGAGATACCCGCGCTGCAGCAGTTCCTCGAACGGCACGCGCGCCGGACGCGAATCGACCTGAAGGAGCGGGTCATCGGCGGGCAACGGCTGGACGGCGGCGATACGGGCGCGTGCGGCCTGCACATAGGTAGCTTTGCGCTCGATGCCGATCCACCGCCGGCGCAGACGCCGGGCAACCGCCGCCGTCGTGCCAGACCCCAGGAACGGATCGAGCACCAGGTCGCCGGGGTTGCTGCTGGCGAGAATGATCCGCTTGAGCAATTCTTCGGGTTTTTGCGTGGGGTGGAGTTTTTTCCCCTGCTCGTCGCGCAGGCGTTCCGCGCCGCCGCACACGGGAATCGACCACATGCTGCCAAGCTGTTTGTCGTCGTTGAACTGCTTCATCAGGTGGTGGTGGAACGTATAGCGCGCCCCCTTGCGCGGTTGCGCCCAGATCACGAACTCGACGTCGTTCTTCAGCCGCGTGCCCCGGAAGTTGGGCATGGCGTTGGGCTTGAACCACGTCACGGTGTTGAGTAGCCAGAACCCCAGGTCTTGCAGAATCGCGCCAACACGAAAGATGTTGTGGTACGAGCCAGAGATCCAGATCGTGGCCGTATCCTTCATCACGCGGCGCACGGCCAGCAACCACGCCTGCGTGAAGGCGTCATAGGCCTCCATGTCGGCGAACTGGTCCCATTCCTCGGTCACGGCATCGACCAGCGTCATGTTGGGCCGCCACAACTCCTGCTCAAGCTGCAAATTGTAAGGGGGATCGGCGAAGACGAGATCGACGCTGCGCTCTGGGAGCGTCGGCAGAAGTTTGAGCGCATCGCCTTGCAGGATGCGCGCGGTGGCAGGCTGGCCCGGTACACCACTCATAATCACCCACTCAATCACTAGGTCAGACGGCGAGTCTCGGTCGGGGATTGACTATTGTACATCCACATACAACCACTGACTCACACCATAAATACGCCATGAGTCATAGCTATTCTAAACCATCCGAGTCCAGAATAAAAACGCCCGATACCCCCTCCGGCTCCCGATCGCCTCCGGTGAGCTACCACCCCTCGCGCGTAAGCTGCACGAACGCCTGCATTCCAACGAGCGCCGATACAACCGGCGGCCACAGCACGCCAAACAGGGTGAGCGCGCCGAACAGTATGTCGCTCTGGGTGCTGCTGTCGCCACTGCCGGGCAGGTGATAGCCGATCCACCCCGCCCCCAACAGGGGCAGCAACACGATAAACCAGGCGGCGGGATTCGGACGGCGGGGCGGCGTCACCGCGTGCAACACCGACGGTCCCCGGCGCACGCTCTGGCTCGCCACGAGCACGGCGAGCAAGAAGCTGCCCAACGCCACCACAATCGCCACATCGATCCTCCCGATCACATCGCGCGAAAGTCCCAC
Organism: uncultured Anaerolineaceae bacterium; assembly: GCA_964611395.1. Taxonomy (GTDB): domain Bacteria; phylum Chloroflexota; class Anaerolineae; order Aggregatilineales; family Aggregatilineaceae; genus CAZSXY01. The sequence goes on from CAZSXY010000006.1 coordinate 30,925, forward strand.
CGCCAGCGCCGCGACCAGGATCGCGCCCGTCAGACCCCATTCCGGAAGGGTCAGTTGCCAGTCGTCCGGGCGGCGCATCGTGGACGGCGGCAGGAGCGCGCGCAACGCGGCGCATGCCAGCAAGCCAATGCCCAGCGCAGCGACCGCTTCGCCAGCAGCCACCGCCGGAATCGGCGCGGTGGACACGACCGGAAACCACCGGACCCATATCCCCCACACCAACCCCGCCCCCGCTGCCGCGACAAATTCAAGCGGACCGGTAGCACGCCCGCTGGCGAGAATCTGGAAAACGGCGAGCGCCGCCAGGAACGCGAGCGGTTGTGCCCCAAGTGGCCGCACCAGCAAGCTGGCGGGCAGATCGCGGGCGGTGATGTGGCTGATCAAGGTGGCATTGAGCAGGCCGTAGACGCCCGCGATAAGCATCAGACCGGGCAAATCGCGGAGGCGCAGGCGTGCAATCAAGTCCAGCATCATCGCGGCCAGCGCCACATAAACCACACCCACACCGAGCCAGTCCAGCACGCCGAACCGGATTGGGGTTTGCCACACTCCCCATTCCGATACAACCAGCAGCACAGCGGCAAAGCTCAACCGCGCCCCCCACCCGTTCAAGCGCTCGCGCATCCCTGTATGCATGGCCCTCCCCGCCGATCTAGTCCTGCGTCATGCCCAGCACAGTCACCGTCACCACGAAGTCGTTTCCCATCATAGCATACACTTGTAACAAGACCTTGAAAATCTGTGTGCGTGGCGTAAAATCCGCCCAGGCATTTTTGGAGAGTTCACGACATGAATCACCAGCCGATCATCCGGCCCATGACCGAGGCCGACATCCCCCGCCTGTCGCAAATCCGCCCCGGGTTCGTCAGCGAGACGGTGCTGCATGTGGAACGCCTGGGCAGCGGCATCGAGGCGGGCTGGCGGCTGGTTGAGCGCCCCCTGCCGGAGCCGTTCGACAAAGGCGACAGGTACGACTTCGACGCCACCGAACAGGCGAACGTCCGGCGGCGCTTTCAGCGTGGCGACGGGCTGCATCTCGTCGTCGAGTGGCGCGGTCGGCTGGCGGGCCTGCTGGACGTTACGCCGCAAGGGTGGAACAGCACTGCCTGGGTGTGGAACCTGATGCTTGATCGGGCGATCCGGCGGCAAGGGATTGGCCGGGAACTGTTCATGCGTGCGGTCGATTGGGCACGCGAAGGCGGTTACCGCGCCCTGATCTTTGAAACCCAAACGAATAACGTGCCCGCGTGCAAGTTCTACGCGGCGTTGGGTTGCCGGTTGGACGGCCTGCGCGAAACGTTGTACACCAACGAGGACATCGAGCGGGGCGAAGTGGCCGTTTTCTGGGTTTATCCGTTGGCCTGACGCGTCACCGGCACAGCAAGCGATCACCCCTGGCCTGCTGGCGCTTCGAACACCGCAGACCACAGCGCCTTTGCCACGTCCTCTCCGGCAGAATGCGCCCCCAGATAGCCGGTCAATGGCGCGAGCGCTGCCAGCGAAGCCAGGACTTCGGCTTCGGACTGCGTGCGCAACACCGGCACGATCTGCTTCCAGAGCGTGTACACCTGCGCCGGGGGCAACAACTCAACGACCTGCCCCGCCCACCGCGCCAGCCATTGCACGCGCTCCGGCATTTCCGGAAGCGCCAGGCATGCTTCCAGCGCCATGCTGAGCGCATCTTCCTGGCGATTGCGGGCCTCGCTTTGTGAATCAATGAACGGGGCCAGATGCGCCAACGCGCTGGCGCGGTCGTAATCGTCGTCAATGCCGAGCGCCGTCTCAAGCACCTCTTCCAGAATAGTCTCGCGCTGCGCCGATGAGACATGCGGAACCAGCTCTAACAGCGCATTGACACGCGGGTAGCGATTGGGCACGGCGTGGGCGGCGGCCAGCGCCACATCACGCAGGGCCTCCGGACGGCGCGGCAGCAAGGCCGTCAACACGTGCACGCGGTCATACGGCGGCTCAACGCTCAGCGCGACATCAATGGCCGCGTGCAGCAAGCCATCGGGCAGCACCGGGGCCACTGCCGCCAGCAGGCTGGCTTTCTGGTGGGACGGTTTGAGAGAGCGCGCCGTTTCGATCACGTCGTAACCAACGCGGCGGCGGGGTTCGGGGGGCAGGTGTGGCATCAATGCGCTCAGCGCGGGGACGCGCTCCAACGGGTCGAGGATCGTATAGGCGTCGGCCAGCGCGTTCGCGAGTTGATCGGCACGCAGATGCGGGGCCAGGAAAACCAGCGCCCGCCCGCGTTCGTCTTCGCCCGGTATCGAGCGCGTGGCGGTCAGCGCTTCGTCGAGCGCCCGCCCCTGGAGCGGGTCAGACAGGTGAGGGGCCAGGTCCACCAGGGACACGACGCGCTCATACTTCGACTCAATTGCCAGCGAAGCCGCCAGCGCGTCGGAGAGCGCCTGCGTGCGCGCCGTCGCCGTGAGGTACGGGGCTAGCGCCACGAGCGCCAGCGCCCGCGATTCGGGAGTCGCCAGTTCGCGCGCGACGCCAAACGCGGCCACCAGCAATTCAGACGGCAGATGTGGGGCGAGTTTGGTCAGCGCCAAGGCGCGATCGCCCGGATCGGCAATCGTTTTTGTCGCCTGCAACGCCTCTTGCAACAACTCCGGCGACAGATAGGGAGCCAGCGCCGCAAAGGCCCGCGCCCGGTCATCGGAACGCGTGATCGTGAACACCACCTCAATCGCCTGTTGCAGACCCTCCGGCATATATTTGAGCGGGCCGACCGCGTCGATATACGGCGTGAGCGCGATCAGGGCGGCGGCGCGCGCGTCGTCACCGTTGATTTGCGCGATGGCATTGAGCGCGTCGATCAACACCTGCGACTGCTGCGGCGCGGGCATGTGCGGCACCATGCGCACCATCAGCAACGCGCGTGCCTCAGGCTTCTGCAACTCGTAGGCTATCGACAGGAGGGGCACGTGAAATTCAGCGGGCAAATGCGGCGGCAGCGTGCTGAGGGCGGTTGCCCGTGCCATATCACTTGGAATAGCGCGGGTGGCTTCAAACGCCTGGGATACAGCTTCCGGCTGCAAGTCCGGCGATAGATTTTCGATCAATGCGCCGAGCGCCCGCACCCGTGACGCCGGATCGCCAATCGACAGGGCCGCATCTAATGCCCGCTGCTGGAATGTCGGCGGCGAAGAGTCGTCTCCGGCGGCCTTCAGATGTGGAGCCAGTTCCAGCAACAGCGCCACACGCGCTGCCGTCTGCCCGGAATCCAGCGACGTGGTCGCCAGGGTCTTGTCAACGAGGGTGAGCGCATTTGTGATCAGCCCCCGGCGGCTGAGGTGGGGGGCCAGCCGCGCCAGACCACGCGCCCGCCGCGCGGGATCGTCCATACGTTCGACGGCGTGCCAGAGCTTCCGCAGCTTATCCGCGTCCAGTTGCCCGGCAAGATAGGTGAGCGCCTCGAGGGCCAGGTTCACATCGCCATCGGCGAACGGCTCGCGGTGGCCCGCCAGCGCCATCAGGTGGCGCACCTGCAACGCGATCGTGCCCGGTCCTGCCATGACCGCCGTATCGATCAGGCGGCCCAGGTCTTGCTCCGCAGTCGACATCACCGGATCGAACGCGTCGTCGTCTTCCATAGGAGCGCGGCCAATCTGGTGCAGCACTAGGCGCAGATCGGGCAAGCGGCGCAATTCTTCGGCCAGCAACGTGAAAAACGCTTCGGCCTCGGCCACCAGCGAAATCTCGTCATCCGGCAGCACGCTGATCACGCTAGCCCACCGGCCCGCGATCAATACATAGTTCGGTTGTTGCGACAGGTCGAACAGCTTGAGAAACTCCGCGATGATCGTGTCATCAGCGATCATGCGGTCGTCCATCAACGCCTTGACCAGTTCGCTTTTTTCCGGCGCGGCGAAGCGATCCAGCGCCGCCTGCAACGCCGACCAATAGGCGCGGCGCAACGTGCCGCCATGAAACAATTCGTTGAATGACTCGCCGGGGAAAAGATCACCGAGAGCATCGACAAATCGCTCGGCAGCGTTCGCGATCTGTTGCGTCGTGTAAATGTCGTGTGCAAACGTCATGGCGCCAGCCTGCTGCGATGCCCCTGCTGTCAGGCGCAAGAGCGAAGGGAATCTCATCACGCGCCTGTGCTACCAGTATAACGCGTGTCGGGGCTGCCGGGCGACGTGACGGGAGTCCTATTAGTCAACGCCCGCAACAACCCGCGCCCCAGCAGGCCGCATAGCGCAGCCGGGGCGCGTAGCTCAGGTCACAATCCCCACCAAACGGTTACTGGTTTGTCGCCGGAACCGACGTGATATCACCCTGCACAACACGGTACCAGGCCGCGTACGTCCACCCCACGAGGTCGCCATAGCGCACCTTGTACCACAGCCCGTCAACACTGCGCCCCAAGACCTGCAGGCGCGTCCCCCACACCGCGCGCGCAATCTTGGGGAACTGGAGACCCGGCCCGCTACGGATCCGCATGTTGCCATAGGCTTGCACGATCACCCCTTCGGTGGGTGGCGGCGGATCAAACTCCGGCTGCGTGCCATCCTTGTACGGGAGCTGGTTAACCGACCCCTCGATGATCTTGATCCAGGGCGCATACGACCAGCCCACAACGCCTTCAAAACTGACCATGTACCAGGAAAAGCCTGCGTTCTTGCCGAGCAGGTCGACCTCACTGCCCCAGGGCATGACGCCGAGCTTTTGGGAGCGGGTCGTCGGCGCTTCGCGGATGCGCAAATTGGCCAGCACGCGCCCGCGCACGCCGGTCGGTTGTGGCGGTGGCGGGGGTGCGCCCGTATCGACCACCGGCACCGTATTGAAATCGCCGCTAAACGTGACGTACTGCGCCGCGACCCACCCCGTCGTGCCATCGACCACAATCTGCGCCCAGGAACCATCCGCTGTGCGACCGGTCACGGGGTAAGTCGCGCCCTTGTTGAGCTTCGCCAGGATGTCCGCGAGCAGGCTTGGCGCGCTGCGGAAGTTAAGCAAGGAGACGTTGACCGTCGCCGTAATGCCGGACGGCACACCGCCGCCCCCCTGCCCATCGATCGGCGCGCCGCCCGTCCCATCGGGGTTCAAAATTGGGTCTTGCGCATTCGGGGGCGTCCAGGTGAGGAATACCCACGCATCGACCTCGCGCTCGCGGAATTCGAATTTCAGCGTGTGCGGGCCATTGAGCAACGTCACGTCGGCGGTATACAACTGGGTTCCTGCAAACGTATCCCAGTAGTCGAAGATGATCGTCGAATCCACGAAGAAGCGGAAGTTGTCATCCGCCTTCGCGTAGAAGGTATAGACGCCCTCAGGCAAGTCCGTTGGCACGTTCAGGGTGCGCATGAACCGCGCCGACCAGTTATCCACCGGAACCGCCCCACCGGGGGAGCCTTGCCCCCAGTTCAGGTTGAGGCCGCTCGGCGGGTACGTGGTGGTGAAAATCTGCGCACCGGCCAGGTCCAGCCCGTTGTAAAACTCGGCATACCACGGCACGCCGATATACGTGGGTATCGGCGTCGGCAACGGCCCCACGGCAATGGCCCAACTGGCGATGATCGCCGCATCGCCCACCGCATCGAACATCTCGACGGTGATGGTATGGTAGCCATCGGCCACAAAATTGTAGTCGGCCTGGAAGGTGCGGAAGCCAAACCCCGCCTGCCACTGGTTGATCAGCAACAGCCCGTCCACATAGAGCCGCGCCCCGTCATCTACCTGCACGGTGAAGCGGTAATTCCCCGCCGTGAAGAAGGCGGACGTCGTGAAACGCACCGAGAAGTTATCGACGGGCGCACCGGTTGCCGCCCCGTTGATGACCGGCGCACCAGCGCCCCAGGTGTAGTTGATGCTGGGCGACAGCCCCGTCCAGATCGGGCCACCGGCCAGGTCGGGATTGTTGAACACCGTCACAGTCCACGACGCCCCGCGCGCCTCGCTTGTTGACGGCATCTCCGCCCACAAAACGCCGAGCAACCCCGCGCACAGCGCCGCGATCATGAACAGTCGCCCTAGTGTTTTGTTCATAGCTGCCCTCTACTCTAACGTCGCCCGCGTCCCGCAACGGCGCAATTCCCCCTCAGGCCGTCCGGGTGTCTCACCGGCGACTGGCGGTCTGTGTTTGCTTGTATCTTATCATGATTTACGGGAACGCGCTGAGCGAAGAACCGGCAACGGGTGCGGGCTTTTAAAACAAACATTCCTGCCCTGTGGCTGACCGCCAACTGGCGGCTGGCAGGCGGAGGCGAGGTGCGCCGGTTACGGGGAATTGTGGGGCATGCGCGGCGGGCCGGCAGGCTCTATGCCGCGCGTTACGTGGGGGTTCCGTCCAGGTACTTCCTGAGCATTCCCAGGAGTTCGGCGGTGCTGATCGGCTTGGGCAGGTAATCATCACAGCCCGCCGCGATGAACCGCTCGCGGTCGCCACGCATGGCATTGGCCGTCAGGGCCACGATGGGGATGTGAGATGTTCCCGTGCTGGCCTTGATCCGCTGCGTGGCTTCTATCCCGTCGATGCCCGGCAGGCTAATGTCCATCAGGATCAAGTCGGGCAGTTCTCTGGTCGCCATTTCAATAGCGGTCAGCCCATCACCCGCTTCGAGCACTTCATAACCCCGCGCGTTGAGGATTTTTCGCACCAGGCGCTTATTCTGAAAGTTATCCTCGACGTACAAAATGCGGTGAGCCATCCAAATTCTCCCCAACCAGGCTATACAACGCCGTCGGCGCTCTCCCTGCTAACACACGACGGTTGCGCACGTGACGCCGGTCACGCCGCCTAATCGTCACTCAACGTTTCGTTTACGGAATCGACCAATGCCCGGCGATCCAGGTTCGCCTTTTGGAACAGCGAGATGATCTTGCCAAGCAGTTGTTCGCGCTCTTCTTTGCGCAGGTCTTTCGCGGTCAGCACCACGACCGGAATATCGCGGGTTTGCTCGTCGCCAGCCAGCCGTTCCAGCAGCGCCTCGCCTGTCGTGTCCGGCAACATCAGGTCGAGCACGATCAACGCCGGCTTGTAACGCTTGATGCTCCGCCAACCCGATTCGCCGTCAAACGCTTCGTACACGCGATAGCGCCCGGTCGCTTCCAGCAACCGCCGGATCAAGCGAGCGTCCCGCCGCTCGTCATCGATCACCACGATGTTGCGCTCTCCAGGCGGCGGGGTTGGCTCTTTCTTGATCGCTTCCTTCGATGTCGTCGCCACCTGCCCTTCGGTCGCTGCGGCAAGCTCCGGCGGCGTTTCCTTCATATCCCCGCCCAGCGTCTTGACGACATGCGCGACCAGGTCGCGGGTGTTGAAGTTGCCTTTCTGCCACAGCGACTCGGCGTGCCCTTCCAGCCGCGCGCGGTCGGCGGGCGTCAGCGTCTTGGCCGACACCACCACCACCGGAATATGCGCGATCTCCGGGTCGTTCTTGAACATTTCGAGCAGCGTGAAGCCGTCCAGGTCAGGCATGGTGAGGTCCAGCACCACCAGGTCGGGTTTGCGTTGCCGCACCAGGTCAAGCCCGTCGAGAGGATTGTTGACCTCAAACACGCGATAGCTTTTATGCGCCTGCAACAGGCGGCGAATCAGGCGGCTGTCCTGCGGGTTATCATCAATCACGACGACGGTCGTTACCTGCTCGTCCAGTTGCTCGAATGCCGCGCCCAACCCCTCGGTGATGGGGATATGGGTCGGGTTCGCGTCGTCCTGGCCGAACTCCAGGTCCAGCACATACTGATCTTCGAGAATGTGCTTTTCCGCCGGGAACGTATGGCCGGAGCAGTTGACAACCACCGTCTCCTCTGCGCCGATCACACCGTCCGCTATCAGACGCTCCAGCCCGGCGAACGCCACCGCCGCCGCCGGTTCCATACTGAAGCCTTCGACGCGGGCCATGCGTCGCATCGCGCGGAAGGTGTCGCCATCCGAAACCGACAGCATCACGCCGCCGGTTTCCAGGCACGCAGACCGCAAAAGCGGGTACGCCTTACCCGGATCGCCGGTGGCCAGCACCGTGATGCGCGTCTGGGGCACGACCGGATCGGCCTGCTCAGCCTGAGATCGCCACGCAGTAACCATCGGCGCGCAGCCTTCCGACTGGACAATCGCCAGTTTGGGCAGGCGGTCGATCAGCCCCATCTGCTTGAGTTCCTGGAAGCCTTTCCAGACCCCCAGCGGCCCGATGCCACCACTCACGGCCTGGACGTACCAGTCCGGGGCGCGCCAATGCGTGCCGCCTTCGGGTTGCATGCGGGCGAGTTGCTCGGCGATCTCGAAGGCGATTGTCTTGAACGCTTCGCGGCCCGGTATCGATTGCGCACCCGGGTCATAGTACAGGTTGCGGCGGGCGGCAAAGTCGATGGCGACCTTCTTCGCCTGGTCGTACGTGCCCGCGATCTTAACGACTTCCGCGCCGTAAAGCGCCAGTTCGCGCAGCTTTTCGGAAGGCACGTGGCTCGTCAGGAAAACCCACAAACGGATGCCAGCCCGCGCACAGAACGCCGCGTAGGCCGCCGCTTTGTTGCCCGTGGAGGCGATCACGCATTCCTGCACCTCGCGTTGCTTCAGGTGAGCGACGGTCAATGCCCCCTGGCGATCCTTGAAACTGCCCGTCGGCGACATCCGCTCATCTTTGATATAGATGTGGTGGTGGTTCAACTCCTGGCTGAGCGCCCCTAAGGGCGTGAGCGGCGTCCACCCTTCGCCCATCGACACCACAACCGCCTCATCCTTGATCGGCAGCAGTTCCGCATAGCGCCACAGCGACGTCACGCGGCCCGACAGGCCACCGCGCCACAGGCTAGTCACCCGCTCGAAGTCGTAACGCGCTTCCAGCCACGTGGAGCCACAGGAAGCGCACGCGGCTGGCAAGGAGTCAGAGGGCATGCTGTGCCCGCAGTCCATGCAAACAACCGAAGTTATCAACGAGGGCATCGAACCATCATCCTTCAGTGCCGGGTATCCGTTAAGGAATTGTCACCCTGCTTCCAAAACATTCTACACGATCAGCGTCCCAAACCACACCATACCTGCGCCGGATTCTGGCTGGCGCAGGCATGCATTCCTTGATTCAATATTGCCGGGGGCTAGCCAATGCCCCTCCCCGGCCCGGCAATGGGCAATGTGAAGTAGAAGATCGAACCTTCGCCGGGTTCGCTTTCTACCCACAACTCACCACCGTGCATCTCGACAAGCTGGCGCGTGACCGACAATCCCAGGCCGGTCCCACCCGCGCGGCGCGTGTGCGACTGGTCAACCTGGCGGAACCGGTCGAAGATCACCGGCAGTTTATCCCTGGGGATGCCGATACCGGTGTCTTCGCAGGCGATCAGCACGTAATCAGGGTTATGCTCGTAGAAATCGGCCCGGATGGTGATAGAGCCGTGATCGGTGAACTTCGTGGCGTTGGTCACCAGGTTGCTGAGCACCTGGCGCACGCGCAACCCGTCGGCGCGAACCTGCGGCAAGTCGTCGGGTATGTCGATCACGAACTCAACCGGCTTGTCCATGACCAGCACGCGCGATGTGGTGACAATATCGTTGACCAGGGATGGAATGTCCACATCTTCCAGCACCAGCTCCATTTGCCCGGCTTCGATCTTCGCCAGGTCGAGAATATCGTTGATGAGGTTGAGCAAGTGCTTGCCGCTGCTGTGAATGGCGGTGACATCCTCTTCCATGTCGTCGGTCAGTTCGCCGTCGATGCCATCGAGCAAGACCTCGGCGTAACCGATGATCGAGTTGAGCGGCGTGCGCAGCTCATGCGACATACTGGCCAGGAACTCGCTCTTGAGCCGGTCGACTTCGCGAAGCCGGTCGGTTACGTGCAACTGCTCCGCGTAGAGCCGCGCATTCTGAACGGCGACCGCGATCTGCGCGGCCAGCGTTGATTGGATGGTCACGTCTTCGTCGGTGAAGCGCCCGACACGTTCTGACTGCACGTCCATCACGCCGATGAGCGTATCACCGGCCACCATCGGGATCGCCAGCTCCGAGCGCGTGTCCGGCAGCAGCGGGTTGGGCAAAAAGTCCGGGGTCTGGGTCACATCGTTCACCACGACACCGGCGCGGCTACGGGCGGCGCGCGCCACGAGGCTCCGCTCGCTATGCAGCGGGATGCTGTGCCCGGCTGCAACCATCTGCTTCCCTGCTTCGCCAGCACCGGACGCCAGCCGCAGCGTGCGCCCCTCGTCATCCAGCAGGTAGATATGCGCGTGGTACAGGCCGAACTGCTCTTTGGTCAGGTTGGTCACCGACCACAGCAACTCATCCGGATCGAGCGTCGTGGACGCAGCGGTACTCACTTCGGACACCGTCGCCAATTCGGCGGCGCGGCGCTCACTTTCGTCGAAGGCGCGGTACTGCTCCAGCGCCGCCGCGAGTCGCGCCCCGACATCTTCGAGCAGGCGCAGCTCATCCGGCGACCATTCCCGTTCGCCCTCGTCACGGAGCGCAATCTTACCGATGGGCTGGTTGCGCAGCCGGAGCGGGTACACCAGTTCGTGAGCGTGTCCGTTGCCGGATGACTCGCTTTCGGCGATCAGCTCTTCGGTCAGCGGGCGCACATCACGCAAATCATAGACCATGCCTACACGCTCACCCTGCCCCAAACGCCCCAGGTATCCTTCCCAGGCCGCGCTGATCAGACGGCGATTGATCGCGTCAGCACGCTCCATGGCTTCGCGTGTTTGTTCATAGGCTTGCGCACTGCGCAGCGCCGAAGCAAGCTGGTTTGCCATCGCCTCGAACACCGGCACGTTGTCTTCGCGGAAGGTTTCGGGACGTGCCGACTGCATATCCAGCACGCCGAGCACCTCGTCACCGACCATCAGCGGGATCGCCACCTCGGAGCGCGTCTCCGGCAACAGGGGGTTGGGCTTGTGGACGGCACTGGTTTCTGTATCGGACACGAGCACCGGGCGGCGCGTGCGCACCGCGTGGGTCACGATGGCCACGTCTTCCAGGTCGAGGCGGTGATTGCGTTCCAGAAGCGTCTGCCCCACCTCACCCGTACCGGCTTCCAGGACGGCGAAGCGGCGAGCATCGTCCAGCAGGTAAACCTGAACATAGTACAGGTCGAACTGGCTGCGGATGTATTCCGCCACGCGGTGCAGCAACTCCTCTTGTTGCAACAGGCGCGTCGTAAGCTGGCCGACTTCGATCGTGTGGAACAATTCCTGGGTGCGCTCGGCCACGCGCTGCTCAAGCGAACCGATCAGGTCTTGCAATTGGGCAGCCATGTGGTTGAAGGCGTTGGCCAGCACGCCCAGCTCGTTCCGCGGAAAATTGCGCACACGCTCGCTCAGGTCACCACCGGCGATGCGCGTCGCCGCCTGCACCAGCGCAGTGATCGGCCCCGCCAGGCGCGTCGATACATATACGCCCAGGCCAGCCGCCGCCACCGCCATCGCCACGGTCACGATCGCCACCAGCGTTTGGGTGCGCCTCACGGGTGCGAGCGCCTCAGCTTCTTCGATCTCGGCCAGCAAAGCCGCCTGAAGCTCCGGCACCCAGCGATACACGCCGAAGACCTGCTCGCCACGATAATTCCGGTAACTGGCCGCCCCCTCGCTACCGGCCAGTGCGCTATCAATCCCGTCGCTGCGATAGGCACGTAGCGGGTCATAGCCGGGGAAACGGCTGGGGGTCAGCAAGTAGTTGCCTTCGGCGCTCACCAGGTACGTCTCGCCGGTATCCCCCAGGCCAGCACGCTCCGTCATGATCCCCGCCAGCGTCGCCAGGTCTGACCGGCCCGCCAGCACGCCGACGACCTGCCCCCGCTTGATCACAGGGCGCGTGACGATCATCGCCAGTTCGTTCGTGCCAAACTCATAGTAGGGTGGCTGAACGACGGGCTGCGTCAGGCTGGATTCATAATAGGGTTGCCGCGATACCAGCTTGCCGATCTGCGCCGGATCGGAGGACGCGATAACGTGCCCCGCCAGATCAAAGAGGAACAATTCGTCGAAAAAACGGAGGTCGGACACCGCTTCGGCAAACAACTCATTCAGCCCGGCCTGCGGAAAGATCGTGCGGTTGTCCCAGATGCCGGGCGGGACGATCAGGCGGTTGGAAAGCAAGTTCCCCAACTCAAACACCCGGAGCGCATTCTGGCTGTCGGTGACCCAGCGGTCAATTTCCTCGCTTTTTAGCTCGGCAACTGACTCCAACTGGTCGAACGATTGCGCGCGGGCTGTCCGCCGGATTTCGGACGCGGTGATCAGCGCGAAGACCACAAAGGGCACGATCACGAGCAATACGAACGTACCGGCCATAACCCAGCGAATCTGTCGCCAGAACGGCACCTGCGCACCAGTCACTGGCGGGGGTGTTGCGTCAGCTTTTACACTCATCGTTCTGCGCCTTTGCTACAGCCATACATGCAGTGCAGGCCTCATTGATAGATTTCGTTCAAAAACTGGAGCGTGTAGGCTTCGTCCACGTCGAGCGCCTCATCCAACATGCCCAGTTCCAGCAACATCTGCGCCGTAAAGTCCCAGTCCCCGGCCTTCATCTTGCCCGGATCGCTGCCTGAGGGGTCGAGCAACGGGATCGAGAGTTGCATGCCCCTGACCTGGGCTTCTTCATCGTCCGCGAACGCCTGGCCGTAGGTGTCCAGGAAGTATGTCGTTATTTCGGTTGGATGTTCTACCGCCCACTGCGTCCCCTTGAGCGTGGCTTCGAGGAAGCGCAGCACCAGGTCCGGATTATTGGCGACCATGTCTTCGGTGGTAAAGATGACGTTGCTGTAAATATCCACCCCATAATCACTCGCCAGAATGAAGTGGGCATCCGGGTCCTGCATCTTGACCTGCACGCCTTCGGTGGTCACAAAACCGGCCAGCACATCGGCCTCACCTTCGAACAAGGGATTCGTCGTGAAGTCGGTGCGCATGACTTCGTCGATGTCGGTGCGGTCAATTTCCAGCAAGGTCATCATGGCCTCATAAGCCAGCCCGACGGTCGTGTTGCCCGGTTGGGTGGATACCCGGTGGCGAACGAAGTCTTGCGGGCGCAGAATGCCACTATCGGACAGCGAGATGAGCACCACCGGGCTGCGCTGGTAGATGGTGGCAATCGCAACCAGGGGCGCGCCTTCAGCACGCCGCTTGAGCAAGACATCGGCTCCGGTGACGCCAAAATCGGCCTGACCGGCCAACACCGGATCCACCGGATCAATGAAATTGCCGTTCTCGTCGAACCCGCCGCTGTCGAAGCGAACCTCAAGCCCGGCATCGGCGTAATAGCCTTCCTTCTCTGCCGCATAAAACCCGCAGAACTCGACGTTATGCACCCAGGAAAACTGGATGCTGGTCTGGGTCAGCTCCTTCTCGGCTTGCTTGTCATCGCCGCCGCACGCTGACAGGATCAGCGACACGAGCACAAACCCCAACACGATCACATGAGTCATTCGCCGGGACGTTGTTTTAGTTACTCTGGTTAATTTATGCATGTGTACTTTCGTCCAAAATCTAATGGAGAAACCTTTTTGGCCTTGCATGAACTAGGAGTGATGAGTTGGGAGTTATGAGAAAAAAACGGCATCGCGTTTCACTTACGCCAAACTCATCACTCATACCGATTGAGCCACCCCATAGTTATGTGCCCTATGCGTTAGCTAGGGCATATCCTGTTCAAGAACGGGCTGTTGTGCCCGCTCATCCGACGCGCTCTCCGGCTGCAGGTGAAGCTCGATCGCGGTGCGGGGCACGCGCAGCGCCTTCCCCAGTTCGCGCACGGCGACTTCCAGCAATTCTTCCATGCTGTTGGCCCGCTGAATCTGCTCGGAGATAGCGCTGAGCGCCTGCTCGTGGCGGCTGGTGTGCTCGATCTCGCGGAACAGGCGGGCATTGTCCAGCGCAACGGCAAGCTGGCTGGCCAGCGTCACGTAGACGTCGAGCACATCCGCCGTAAAGTAGTCCGAACGATCCGATTGCACGTCGAGCACGCCCATGACCCGATTGCCGACCGCCAGCGGGAATGCCGCCTCGGAGCGGGTATCGGGCAACAGCGGGTTCGGCAGGAAGTTGGGGTCAGTAGTCGTATCGGCCACGATGACCGGTTCATTGTCACGTGCCGCGCGCGCCACGATACTGCGCGGGGCATTAAGCGGGATATGATGCTTCTCGCGGAGCATCGCCTGCCCCGCGTCGCCTGCACCGGCGGCCAAAGCGAGTGTTTCACTGGATTCATCCAACAAATAGACGTGCGCATGGTACAGCCGGAAGCTCTCTTTGGTCAGTTCCACAATCTGCGGCAACAACTCGTCGGGGTCGAGGATGAGCGCCGCCTGCTGGCCCACCTGCGCCGCCAGACGCAGATCACGGGTACGCTCCTGCACGCGCACTTCGAGCGCACCAATCAGGTGCGAAAGCTGTACGCCCATGTCGTTCAGCGCGATCGCCACCGCCTCGATCTCCGAGCCACCTTCCACGTCGGCGCGGGCATCGAGGTCACCAGCACCGACCCGCCGCGCGACCCCGGCCAGCCGGGTGAGCGGGCGCATCAAACGGCCCACGCCAACCAGACCAACGATAGCGGTCACCACGGCAGTGATTACCAGCACGGCCAACGCCGTTACCAGGCCGGCATACGCGTCTCTGTAGGCAATATCGGTTGACAGCTCGGCCACGACGTACAACTGCGAGTCGCCCAACTCAATCGGGACATACGACAGCACCACGTCATGCCCACCCAGCCCTTTCGCTTCTCCTGGCGAGGGGGGCAGCAGGTAGGTCGTGCCGCTCAACACCACCGAGGGGTTGCGGTGCGCCACCACGCGCCGGTGCTGGTCGACCACATACACGTCCTGGCCTTCGGTGACCGTAAGGTAAGTGATCAGGTCCCACACCGGGCGCAGTTGCAGTTCGCCAACCAGCACGTAAACCAGGTCGCCAGACCGCAAATCAACCAGCGGCGTCGCAATGAGCATCGACGGCTCACCGGTGATGTCATCAAACCGGATGTCGCTGTAATAGGTTGTGCGCTGCGCCGCCGTCACGCGGTATTCATCCGCCCGCGAGCGATCGGCCAGCGCCGAGTCGGGGATCACTTCACGGCGTGCCAGGTGGACGATTTCCTGACCGGAGGCATCGAGCAAGATCAGGCGGTTGAAGTTGCGTGCCGCCGAGAAAACTCCAACCAATGTCTCATCTCGTGCGGCGGTGTCCATTTCAACAAGGTTGGTCGTCTCTGGCACAAACCGCAGTTCGAGCGTTTCCTTGGTGATGAAGGCGTTGATTTCAGTCGCAACGCGCTGCGCAACCTGCGCCTGGAACTCCTCAACCGATTGTCGCTCGGAGTTAAACTCGGTGACTGTGAAGTACGCGCCCAGAAGCAACGCAGGCAGCACGGCCAGCACGAGCAAGATGGCCGTCAAGCGTGCACGTAGGCTGTTGAACATCGACTACTCCTTACGTTTCGCGCGGCGGGCGACCCACTAGTCCTCCGCACGTATGATGAGGTCAGCCTGGCTGAGAACGGCGCTTGGCACTTCCAACCCCAGTTTCTCCGCCGTCTTGAGGTTCACCATCAACGAGAATTCGATCGACTCGACCGGCAGGTCACCGGGCTTGGTCCCGCGCAAGACCTGCGAAACAAGGCGGGCAGCCTGCTCACCGGACGGGTAGAATTCCACGCCAAAGCTCATCAGGACGTTCTCGGTTTCGTCCGTCATGGTGGTGGAAAACGGCAGCCCCCGTTCGAGCGCCGCTGCCCCATACTCGGCCAGAAATTCATTGGTCGTCACATCCGGCAGCAGAAATACCGCATCAACGTTCTCCGGAATATCCGCAAGCGACTGTTGCACGTCCTCCGGCGTGTGCACCTCAACGGTCACCAGTTCGACGCCCAGGTCTTCGGCAGTCGGCGCGACGTCTTCCAGGGCAGCAGCAACAGCCTGGATGCTGGTATCGAGCGGCATATACACGCTGTCCAGGTCGGGGATCATTTCTTTGAGCAGTTGCAAGCGGCGCGAGTCCGGGTTGGCATCCGACAGACCGGTGATGGTTCCGCCCGGTTGCTTCCAGCTCTCGACAAACCCCGCTCCCACCGGGTCGGTGACGAGCGTGAACACGATCGGAATGGAATCGGTGGCTTGCTGGGCGGCTGCCGTCGCGGGGGTGGTGATCGCCAGGATCACATCGACCTTTTGCTTGACCAGCTCATCGGCATATATCTTCAGGTCATCACCGAAGTTTCCGACGGGGCCGTCGTAGACATACGTGATGTTGTCCCCTTCGGTATAACCCAGCGCGGCCATGCCCTCCTTGAAGCCCTCGACGGTCGGGTCGAACAGGTCGATGGGGCTGAGGATGCCGATCGTGAAGCTTTCCTTCGTGGCCTCTTCTTTATCGTCGCCGCACGCCGCTAACGCCAATGCCGCGACAATGATCAGAAATAAAAACAAGCGAAATAATGAACGAGGTGTTGTTTGAGTCCTCATAATGCCCTCACATCTTATTGAGTACAACCGCTATGGCGCGTTTTTCCGAATCAAGAACTCGTGCTGCCGGGCAGCCGGTGAGTTGGTTTTGGCATATGGATGAAGGGCACAGGGGCGTAGCAATAAAATAACCTTCAACAGCCAACATCTCCCCCTGCTCAAAGTAAGATGACCGGGGCTTGCGTCGTGCAAACTGCCCACATCCAGCGCTGCAAAAGGCTGGCGGTTTTCCCCACGACAATGATTATCACACCCGGTCTGTTCACTCGTCCCAACTATGGCACAGCGTCAACTCAAAGTCAATTTATGCTTCAGTATTCCTGACACTTTTCATGAATTTTTCCGACAAGCCTTATTTTTTGCCGACGTAAAACAAACTCTCCACATACTGAACATTTTCTTTACCTTAATTCACCTGGCACCGGGGCTGCGAGTCCTTGAAATACGTCTAGGCAAATCGTACAATCGCCGCGGCGGGCAACTTGCTATAATGAAATCACTGATTTGCACTATCTTACCGAGACGTGTCATGCACAATTCGCCAGCACAACCACCCGACGAGGTCTTTGCGCTCATACAGGATCAGGATGTTCGATCCATCGAACTGCTGTTCACGGACGTGACCGGCATCAACAAGGCCGTCACGATCGACGCGGACGGCCTGCCGGCGGCGCTTGAGACGGGCGTCTGGTTCGACGGGTCGGCGCTCGAAGGATTTGCGCGTGTCGTTGAGTCGGATATGTACCTGATGCCCGACCTGGCGACATTTGCCATCGTGCCCTGGGAACCGCACCGGCCTGACGTGGGGCGCACAGCGCGGGTGTTCTGTGACGTGTTTACGCCCAACGGCCAGCCCTTCGCGGGCGACCCGCGCGGGGCGCTCCGGCGCGCCATTGCCCAGGCCGCCGACCTGGGCGTGCGCTACATGGTCGCGCCAGAACTGGAATTCTACCTGTTCCGCGACATGCCGAACCACGACCAGCAGACCCCGGACGACCAGGCCAGTTATTTCGATGCGCCCGACGGGACTGCCCGCGTCATCCGCAAACGCTCCAGCGACGCGCTGCGCAGCATGGGCATCGTCGTGGAAGCCGGACATCACGAAGTCGGCGGCGGGCAGCATGAGCTTGATCTCGCCCCGGCGGATGCGCTCCACATGGCCGACGCGATCACCACCGCGCGGATGGCCGTGCGCACTATCGCCCAACAAGAAGGGCGTTTCGCCACGTTCATGCCCAAACCGATCACCAGCGCGCCGGGCAACGGGATGCACATTCACCAGTGGCTCGAAGACCTTGAAACCGGCGCGAACCGTTTCACCGACCGCTCGCACGAATACGGCCTTTCAGAAGAAGCCCAGGCATTTCTGGCCGGGCAACTGGCCCACGCGCGGGCGATCTGCGCCGTGCTGGCCCCGCTGGTGAATAGCTACAAACGCTTGATGTCCGGCCTGGAAGCGCCGATCTATGTGACATGGGCGCAACTCAACCGGGGAGCCTTGTTGCGCGTCCCACGCCTGACCGATCCACCGCGCATCGGCACGCGCCTGGAAATGCGCTGCCCAGACCCTAGTTGCAACCCGTACCTGGCCTTCACCGTGTTACTGCACGCCGGGCTACGCGGCCTCCGCGAAGAGCTGACGCTCCCCCCTGCCGCTGACGAAGAGCTATACGCCGTCTCCAACCGGCTGCGACACCTGACGACGCTGCCGGCCACGCTCCGCGAGGCGCTCGACGAGTTCGAAGCCAGCGATCTGGTTCGCGAGGCGCTGGGGTTGCACCTGTACGAACGATTCCTTGAGGCCAAGCGGCTGGAGTGGCAAGACTACTTGCCGGTCGTCAGCCCGTGGGAACTCGAACGCTACCTGAGTACTTACTAAATGGAGCATACCCATAGGCTTGACCCAACCGGCAGGGGCGCTGAGCGGCGAATAAGGAGTCATGAGTGATGAGTCATGGGTGATCGGCCCAACGCAACATGCGCTGTGGATACCGGGGTCTTCTCATCGCCCATGACTTCCAGTTCATGCAAAACTGAAATGGGTTCTCCATAAGATGCGCTATACTGGGGATGATGCCACCGGCTGCACCTGATGACCTATCCGTCGCGACCCGTGACGGTCCTCAGCCAAGCACTCACCGGGCAAACATACCGGCTTAACCATGCAACGCACGCCTATCAGTTACCGCGTAGTGAGGCCACCGTGCCAGGATCGTCTTACCCGACACTTTTCGATCTGCTTCGCCTGGCGCTCCCTGTGGGCACAGCCATCGTCGCCGGACACCAGGGGACCCACCAGCGCGTGACGTGGGTCCATGTCCTCAATACGCGCCCCCCGGCCTTTCCTGAACTGGCGGGCGGCGAAATGGCGCTGCTGTCGCTCGATGCCATGCACCTGCTGAGCGACAAACTGACGCTCGTCAGCCTGGTTCGCGAGCTGGCCGAGATGTCGGTGAGCGCCGTGGGTGTGTTGGGCGAAATCGGGCAACCCGCCCGCGAAGCCGCCGATGCGTTGAACGTCCCCCTCTTGCGCCTGCCGGATGCGGCACAACTCCGCGATGTCGAGCGCAACGTGGCACGAGTCCTCATGGGCACGCCACCCAGCGCCGAAGAACGCGGGCTTGAAATCCGCGAGCAGCTTTTGCAACTTTCGACCGAGAATCGCGGCCTCAAAGCACTCGCCGGAGTCATAGCCGGAATAACCGGAAAGGCCGTCGTGGTGCAGGATAAGCGGCTGCGCCCGCTGGCCATCGCCGGCGACCTCACCGAGACCGGGGTATGGCCCGACGTCGAAGACGCGCTCTATGACACCAACCCGCTCCCGGCCCTGTTCCGCGACCGGGTAGGGGTCGCGCAAGCCAGCCCGGACCCGGTGGCGATCCCCCTGCCCAACCTGGGGTTGCAGCGATTGGTCGCGCCGATTGTCGCGGGCAAGATGGGCCGGGGCTTCCTGTCGCTGGTCTTCCGGCAAAATGAGCCATACGACGCGCTCGATATGGTGATCACGCGGCACGGCGCAGCCGTCTGCGCCCTGGAAATGGCCAAAGAAAAAGCCATCCGCGAAGCGCAAAAACGCGTGCAGGGCAACGTGCTGGAACAATTCCTGGGCGGCATGATCAATGAGAACGAAGCGTTGCTGCGCCTGACCCGGTTGGGCTACCAGCCCGACCAGCGTTACACCACTCTCTACATCAGCGGCGAGCGCGAAAACATCCCGACCGCCCGCCAGATCGAGGCGCTATGCAACGAGCAGTCCAGCGCGCTCAGCATTGGGGCGCTGGTGCAACCGTATGGAAGCGCGGTCATCGTGTTCTGCAAGGGCGATGAGAACACGGCACGCGACCTGGCGCTGGCCGTGCAAGGCCGCGTCGCCGAACGCTACGAAGCCGCGGTTGTGTGCGGGGTGGGGCAATGCGCCAGCGACCTGCGAGCCTGGCGCGAAAGTTTCGAACAGGCCCGCGCGGCACACCGCACCGCGCAGCAGTGGAAGCGCAGCGCGCCGCTCGCCTTCAAAGACCTGGGAGTCTACCGGTTGCTGTCCCTGCTGGCCGGATCGCCGGAACTGAAGAGCTTTTATCATGAGACGCTCGGCGAACTGGCCGAAGACACGCCACAACACGCCGAGTTCATCGCCACGCTCGAAGCGTTCTTTGAGGAACACGGCAACCTGACCCGCACCGCTAAACGCCTGCACATCCACCGCAACACCCTGCTGTACCGCATGGATCGCATCAAGGAGATCAGCGGGCTGAACCTGAGCAACCCCGAAACGCGCCTGGCCGTACACCTGGCGCTGCGCATCCGCCGTATTCTCTGATCCGCGCCCCCCGCAGCCGCCCCTGGAATCAACACGACCGGGCGGCAAGACCCGGTCGTGAACCATAACGCGCGAAGAAAACGCTTAGGGCCTGAACGGAATCCGCACGCTGATGCACGTGCCGCCCCGCTCTGGATCGCTGTCGATGGAAAACTGCCCGCTGAGCTGGCGCGCGCGCTGCTCCATGTTGCGCAGGCCAAAACTCTCCGGGTTACGCAGTTCGGCGGGGTCAAAGCCGCTGCCATCGTCTTCGACGGTCAACATCAGCGTGTTTGCCTGTTCGCGCACCTTGACTTTCACCTGGGTGGCATGGGCATGGCGCGCCACATTGGACAGCGCCTCGCGCACAATCTGCGTGAGCGAGTGGCGTTGCCGGTCGCTGAGCGTGCGCATTTTGGACGGCACATCGATCACCACGTCCACCCGCGCGAAGTCGCGGAAATGCCGCGCCAGGTTGTCAAGACGTTGCTTGAAAGTCGCCTGTTCATCGCGCGCCGTACGCAGGTTACGAATGTACAACCGGATATCCTCAATGATCTGGTTGAGATCGTTGATGATGCTCTGGTATTGCTCCTCTTGCTCCGGCGTCATCGGGAACTTGCCGCGCATGATCTCCAACTTCATACCGACCGCGTAAACGGACTGGATCACACCATCATGAAGTTCCATTCCGATGCGATCCCGTTCGCGGCTGAGCGCGATTTCTTGAAGCTGTTCGGACAGGCGCGCGTTCTCGATGGCGACGGCGGCATGGTTCGCCAGCAGCACGATCAAACGCTCGTCATCTTCGCTGAACGGCTCACCGTCCACCGGGTCGGTCAGGTAGAGATTGCCCAACCGTTCCCCCCGGCTGATGATCGGCACGCCCAGGAATCGCCGCATCACAGGGTGGCCTTCGCTAAAACCGGCGGCACGCGGGTCCTGCGTCAGATCATCCAGGCGAATGGGGTCTTCTGACGTGAGCACCGCACCAAGCAAGCCCAAGCCCCGCGGTTCACCGCCAACATGCGGCACCGCCTTCGCGTCCAAGCCGGAGGTGATGAATGCCCTGAACGTCCCATCCTCGTTAGGGACGCCCAACGCTGCATAGCGAGCATCGACCAACTTGCGAGCGATGTCGGTAATGGCCTGAAGCGTACGCGGCAGGCTCAGCTCACTCGTCACCGTCGCCGCCGCCTGGCTGAGCGCATCAAGCATCGACGTTGTCTTGGCGTTCACGCGTTCTGGTGAGTGCGAAGTTGAAGTCATGATCGTTCACCAATTTGCCCTGATATTCGAATCGGATTATCATTTAACAGATATTCGGTATAAAAATGGCAACAAAAAATATCTACCGAACACGTCAATGGATTGATAATTCTTAGTGGGTCGCCAGCCGGTGACACGGTATAATCCTGGCGGACACTGCGCGCTTGCAGGCCCACGGGGCCGCACTCGCTAATAACCGTTACGATTTAATAGCTAACCCAACACCGGAGAAACACGTGACACAACTTCGCATCCTGATCGCCGACGATCACGCGGTCGTACGCGCCGGACTGAAAGCGCTCCTGGAACAGCAACCGGACTTTTCGGTGGTAGCCGAGGCCGAAAGCGGCGCTGATGCCGTTCGCCAGACGGTCACCCACCGGCCTGACATTGTCGTGATGGACATTCGCATGCCAGGCGGTTTGTCCGGCATTGAAGCCTGCGAGCAAATCGCCGAACAGGTTCCCAGCGCCAGGGTGATCATGCTAACCTCATACGCTGAAGACGAACTGGTCATGGATGCCGTCCGCGCCGGTGCCGTTGGCTACGTCCTCAAACGTGTGGGCAGCAACGACCTGGTGGACGCGATCCGCACGGTCGGGCGCGGCGACGCGCTGATCGACCCGACCATGACCAAGGCCCTGCTCGAAGAAGTTCGCCAGGCCGCCCAGGTCAAGGAAGCCTCGGCCTTCTCCGGCTTGACCCCGCAAGAAATGCGCATCCTGGCGCTGATGGTCGAAGGGCTGACCAACCGCGAAATCGCCGCCCAGCTTTTCCTGGGCGAAGGCACGGTGCGCAACTACGTCGGCAACATCCTCAGCAAGCTACAGGTATCTAACCGGGCAGAAGCCGCCGTGTTCGCCGTCAAGAACCACATCGAGCGCCATCTTCCCGAAGACGACGAAGTGCAATGAGCGTGATCGCCGCCGCCGGGCACTCGCCTCTTACGGACGCAACATCCCCAGGGTAATGCAACCCTCCAACCGCATTGCACCACCGGTCTGCATCCACAACCGGGCAACCAGCACGCGCCAGGCCATGAAAAACAGTGCGCCTGGATGCTCATCACTGTCTCCCCAGACTTCTCACAACTATAAACGGTTGGTCTTGAAGGCGACTAGTGCCAATGATCATAGGGTCTATCGGCAATCAGCACACCATCGCCGCAACGGGGCGCAAAAAAGCCCGCACATTCCAGCGTCATGCGGGTAAACCGGTGGCCGGCCAGATGCCCTACGAGGTTAATCTTCTGCTGCGTCTGAATCCAGGGGCGTGGGTTGCACTTCCAACGGGTTGGGGAAACCAAAACCGTTACCGCCACGCGCACCGAACCCCATCGAGCGGCGGGGCATCAAGTCATCTCCCGTATTGATCTGGCTGGTCAAGCTATCCACCGACTGTTTGAGCGTCGCCAGATCAACTTCGCGCTTGCGGTTGTGTGCCGCCAGCATCCGCGCGTGCAACGCGATCTCGCGGACAAACGCGCCAGTTTGCCCTACCAGGCGCGACACCACATCCGCGTGATCGGGCAACCATTGCGGCCCCATGTAGTGCTTGAGCATTTGCAACGCCAGTTCCTCATCCTGGATGGGCGGGATCACCAGGATGCGATCCATGCGTCCGGGTCGCTTGGCGATGCGCTCGTCGATCACTTCCGGGTAGTTCGTCGTAGCCAGCAGCAGCGCCCCGCGCGGGTTATTCGGCGACTCCAGCCCATCGAGCACGTTAAGAATGCGCGCCTTGTCATCTTTGCGCAGGTAGACATCGATCTCTTCGACGATCAACAGCACCGGATAGCCCGCGTTCGCCACAACGTTCAGCGCGTGGTGGATTTTGTGGAACGACGCGCCGTCATCGTCAGCGCCGGAAACATAAACCACCACGCGTTTCTTTCGCAGCGCCAGCTTGGCCATCGCCGCGCATAGCATGGTTTTGCCAGTGCCCGGCGGCCCCACAAGCAACAATTTGCGGAAGGGGGCCAGGTTTAATTCCTGGTAGATGGCCACGCCATCCGCGAAAAACGCCTCCATGTCGGAGCGCAAGTCCTCTTTGATCTCTGGGGGCAGGATGACCTCGTGCCATTCAACACTCGGTTTGAAGTAGGCGTTGGTTCCGCCGATGATGTAAACATCCTGCCGCCGGCTGGGGCGGCGCACCACCTCGTTGCACAGCGTCTCGAAATTCACCCAGGCATCCAGATGATCGGGGGGCACAAGCGCAATAGCGACGATGTTGGGGTCGTCGTCGCGGAAATAGGACGACACATAAAGCACATTGAAGTCGCCGTCAGGGTGCGCGAACGAAAAGAGGAACGCCCCGACGGTTTCGCCCAGCACGACCTGGCGACTTGGCGTGACGTACTCGCTGATCGAAACCACTTCGTCGCAGGGAATTTGCTCGACCCCGAGGTAACGCGCCTTGCCACGTAAGCGGCGACGTGCCTTGATCCGGCTATGAGCAAGCTTGTTGCCGCAGCTTTCGGAAGCCCACAACAACTGGCACGGTAGTTCGCCGTACCATTGCTCCCATTCAGCCCTGGCCCAAACCGCCAGCCGCTCATAGCGCAGTTCTGATGCTTTGTTGGCCGGCCCGCCCCTCAATAAGCCGGGCAAGGTGTCTCGGCGCAACGAATTTGATCGTTTCACATCCGCGTCCTTATCCCCAACCATACGATCCATTGTAACATGCCTTAACGCGAATCACAGCCAACGTTTCGGGGTCAGCGCCCCAGCGGAATGAAGTCTGCGCAATACATACCACGCGGGAGGGGAATCGACAGGGGGGGGGTACGGGGCACAAACGACTTACCAGCAGGTTATGCCAGCACCTGGCGCAAAGCCGCTTCGTCGATGGGTCCCTGGCGGACAATGCGTGGTTCATCCCCGTCGAACGTGACAACCGTCGAGGGCACACCGCCCTGGCATATCCCCCCATCGATGTACAGTGACACCGCATCAGTCAGGTAGCGCACCGCCGCCTGAATGGTGCAGGCCGGGAGTTGATCGGAGCGATTGGCGCTGGTAACGGCCAACGCGCCACCAGCCGCTGCTAAAATGGCCCGCGCCTCCGGCAAGTCCGGGACGCGAACGCCCACCGTTGGGAACGGCGTGAGATTCGGCGGCAGGTCATCACGGCGCGGCAGCGCCAGGGTCAGCGGCCCGGGCCAGAACACCTCGGCTAACCGGCGAGCCGGTTCCGGAAACGCGCTGGCCACCTGCCACACACCCTCCGCATCGGCCAGCAACACCGGGATCGCGCGTTCCAGCGGGCGGCGCTTGGCAATGAACAGGCGCTCGATTGCGTCTTCATCGATCGCCGCGCCCACGCCGTACACGGTATCCGTGGGCAACACGATCAGCTCGCCGCGGGCGATGACACCGGCGGCAAGTTGCTCCACGCCGGGGGTTTCGATGGGGACAATACGACTCATGAGCAGTTAATTCCCTCGTTCAACACATACGATCCGGTCGTGCCCGGCGTAGTCGTCCAGCACGCGCACCCGCGCCGCCGGAAAAGCCACCTGAGCCAACCGCGCCACGCGCGCGCCCTGCCCGGCGCCCACCTCCAGCGCCAGCAGGCTCTCTGCGGCCATCCGATCCGGAGCCTGGCGTAGCAGCCGCCGGATCACGTCCAGGCCATCCGGCCCGCCGTCCAGCGCGAGACGCGGCTCGTGCCGGGTCACAGCGAGTCCGGCCAGTTCGTCACCGGCAATATAGGGCAAATTGGCAACCACCAGATCAAAAGGGGCCGCGCCAGCCAGCGGGGCCAGTAAATCGCCCTGCACAAACTCGATGCGCTCACCCAGATCATAGCGTGCCGCGTTGCGCCGAGCCACTTCCAACGCGCTGACGGACACATCCACCGCCCAAACCCGCGCATCTGGCAGTTGCCGGGCGAGCGCCACCGCAATCGCCCCGCTGCCCGTCCCAACGTCCACCACGCGCAGGGGGTGGCGGCGCTGCGCCCAATCCAGGGCGACTTCGACGAGATGCTCCGTTTCGGGGCGGGGAATCAATACGTCGGGCGTGACCACGAGTTCCAGGTCATAGAACGCGCGCGACCCCGTCAGGTAGGCTATGGGCGTTCCGGCGGCCCGCCGGTTCACCAGGTCACGGAAGCGGGCCGACTGTTCGCCGGTTAGCGGTTGTTCCGAGTGCGTCAGCAACACCACCCGCTCACAGCCCAGCACATGGGCCAGCAATACCTGGGCATCCAACGGCTCGGAATCCGAAACCCCCGCCAGCGCCTCACGCGCCCAGGCAAGGGCAACTCCAACGGTGTCCACTCGTGCGTTCATTACGATCAGGGGCGGCACTAACCGCCGACCGCCTGCAGACGCTCGGCCTCTTCACGTGTCGCCAGTTCGTCGATGAAGTCGTCCAGCTTGCCGTCGAGCATGGCGGGCAGGTTATGGCTGGACATGCCGATGCGGTGGTCGGTCACGCGGTTTTGCGGGAAGTTATAGGTGCGGATTTTTTCGCTGCGATCCCCGGATCCGATTTGGTTGCGGCGTGCCGAGTCCTGTTTCTCGCGAAGGCGCTGTTGTTCCATGTCATACAGTTTGGCGCGCAGGATCGCCATGGCGCGCTGCTTGTTCTGAAGCTGGCTGCGCTCGTCCTGGCAGGCCACAACGATGCCGGTCGGCAGGTGCGTGACGCGGATCGCCGTCTCGTTCTTTTGCACGTTCTGGCCGCCTGCCCCCGCCGAGCGATAGGTATCGATCTGCAAATCACCAGGGTCGATCTCAATTTCGACGTCGTCGATCTCCGCCAGCACGGCCACCGTCGCCGTCGAGGTGTGGATGCGTCCCTGACTTTCGGTCACCGGGACGCGCTGGACGCGGTGAACGCCGCTCTCATACTTGAGCCGCGAATAGGCTCCCTTCCCGCGCACCTCGAAAATGATCTCTTTGAAGCCGCCCACGCCGGTTTCGTTGGCGCTGACGACGTTCACCTTCCAGCCGTGATCCTCGGCGTAGCGCGAATACATGCGGAACAGGTCAGCCGCAAAAATACCGGCTTCGTCACCGCCCGCCCCGGCACGGATTTCGACGATGACGTTTTTGTTGTCGCGCGGGTCTTTCGGCAGCAGCAGGCGGCGCAATTTATCTTCCAGGGCCGGCAGCATGCCGCGCAAGCGGTCGACTTCTTCGCGGGCCAGTTCCGCCATATCGGGGTCATCGAGCAACGCCTCGGCCTGTTCCAACTCATCCAGCACGCTGCGATACTTGCGCACCGTCGTGACGATGTTCGCGAGTTCCGAGCGCTCCTGGGCATATTCGGCCACTTTTTCGTAATCGCTGACGTTGGCCGGGTCAGCGATCAGCCGCTCTAACTCCTCATAGCGTGCCTCGATGCCGGCCAGTTTCTCCAATAGCGCATTGTCAGCCATCGTGTTCCTCACACAAAAGCCCCGGTCGGGGGGCTTAATCACGTTCCGTTGTTCGTCAGCGGAGATTATACCACACCTGGGCCGCCGTTTGATGGGAAAAATCCATCAGGGGGCGCTCGTCGCCGGTTGCCGGAGTGCAGCCGGAAGCAGTGCCGCCGCCAGCAACGCCATCACCATGCCGAACAGGAATGGCGCGCTCGGCCCCAAGCCATCCCACCCGGCGACGCCCTGCCACAGAATCCCGGCGATGAGGCTGGCCGGTAACGCCATCAAGCCGACCACCGCATCATAAACGCCGTAAGCCGTTCCCAACCGGTGACGGGGCACAAGGTCAGCCACGAGCGCCTTGCTCACGCCGTAGGTCAGGCCGTAGTAAATGCCGTACAGCCCGTACAGCACCCAGACCTGCCACCCCGCATTGGCGGCGGCAAACCCCAAATACACCAGCGCGTAGAACAACCAACCGGCAAAGAGCAGCCGTTGCCGCCCTATACGGTCGGACAGAGCACCCGCCGGTTCCGACACCGCCGCGTAGATCACGTTGAACGCCAGCAGCATCCCCATGACGCCCGCCACGCTGATGCCTAGGTCGTTCGCCCGCAGAATCAAGAAGGCATCCGCCGAGTTGCCCAGCGTGAACAGGATGATCACCAGCACGAATAGCCGGAACCGCCGGTCGAACCCGCGCAAGGTCAGACGCACTGGCTCGCGCCGCTCGCTTTCCGTCACCACATCCCGCACACCAAGCGCTAGGACCAACACGGCGAGCGCCGCCGGAACAATGCTCAGGATGACGATCACCTGGAACGTGTCCCGCTCCAGCGCCACCGCCCCCCCCTGCGCCGCCAGCACCACCAGCAGCGCCACGAGCAGACCCAGGGCCGCCCCCGCCGTATCTCCCGCGCGGTGCAATCCGAAGGCCAGCCCCCGGTGCCGTTCATCGACCGTCGCCGCGACCAGCGCATCACGGGGGGCGGTGCGCACGCCCTTACCGACGCGGTCGGCAAAACGCACCGCCAGCACGCTGCCCCACGCCGTCGCACCATAGAGGAAGGGCTTGGCGAGGGTTGAAATGCCATACCCCGCCACCGCCAGCCACTTGCGGCTGCGCAACCGGTCGGATAACCAGCCCGAAAATACTTTGAGCAAACTGGCCGTTGTCTCCGCCACACCTTCGATCAGGCCGATCACATTCGTCTTGACGCCCAGCGTGCTCGCCAGAAACAGCGGCAGCAAGTTGAGGATCATCTCGCTGGAAATATCGGTCAGAAAGCTGGTGATCGTGACCACCCATACATTGCGCGGCAGGGCACGCAGCGCGGCCACATGTCCTGCATGGTTTGCACGCTCAGACTCCACCTTAAATTCTCCTCACGTCATGACCCAAGCTCGCCGCGATACACCCAAGCAAAGACAGGCACGCGTGTGGCGTGCCCGTCGATAGCGCGAGCGGAACAGGCTCAGGCCGGAGCCGGTTCGGCAGCCACCTGCGCCCCACTCGTGCGGTTGTTCTGGATACCCGCCATCAGCAACCCTAGCTGCTCGCGGCTGGCCTGCGCTGCGGGCAGAGTGTCGATAATCTCGCCCTTGTACAGCACCGCGATGCGATCAGAGAGCGCCATGATCTCGTCAAGCTCGGCGGACACGAGCAACACCGCCGCCCCTTCGTCGCGTTGTTCGATGATGCGCTTGTGAATGAACTCAATCGAGCCAACGTCGATACCACGTGTCGGCTGCGCGGCGATCAGCAAGCGCGGCCTGCGGCTGAATTCACGGGCGACGATCAGCTTTTGCTGGTTACCGCCGCTCAGGTTGCCGCCGTCGATATGCGGCCCCGGCGTGCGAATGTCATATTCCTCGATCAAGTCGAGGGCATGACGCTCAATTGCCGCTTCATCACGGAGCAAACCGCCTGCGGGGTTCGCGGGTTCGCCCTCGCGCCCCAGGATACGCCACAAAGCCGTGAGCATGCGGTGGTCAAGCTGCCGGATCAGCGCCTGCACGCGAGACAAGCCAAGCACGCGAATGGCCACCAGGTGCCCCAGCACCCCGTAGATCAGTTCCGCAACGAGCAGCAACAACGCGCTGATGATCAACGGGTATTGCAGCGCCGCTTTTTGCGCCCGCGAGAGCGACCTGCCGATTTCGCGCATTTCTGCCGGTACGTTGTACGCATCAAGCAACACCGTCCACAGCCATTGATCCCAAACGTAAAGCGAGATCACCGTCAGCACACCAATGACACCCCCGACGATCAGCCAGTAACGCAGCAGCGACGCCGGCAGTTCGGCCAGGTTGGGTTCTTTGGCATAGGGTCGTTCGTAGAAGTCGTTCAGCACCAGGTTATCCGCTACCGTGTAGGGTTTCACCAGGCCATGCCGCAGGCGATCTTCCGGGACGTGGCTGGAACCCAGGTCCTTGATGCGGCGCGGGGTGATGCGCTCGCGGTGAATTACGCGCAAGCCCAACCACCGGTCAAACCAGCACCGGCCCTCTGCGTCGCCCCGCGCCCGGATGACAGACGCCAGCAACGGCACAAATGCCGGCAGGCGAAGCGCCAGAAACACGAGGTAGCGCTGCGCGAGCTTTAACGAGCCAGGACGATGATCGGCGCGATCGACAACCGCCAGCCCAAACAGCGACATGCCAAGCGTGCCGCCAATCCACAACCAGCCCCCCAGGAAGTAAAGCGCATCCACGATAACGGCCACGACCACCGCCAGCGATGCGCCCAGGTTTTCGTTGCGGAAGTACCACACGAAGTAACCTGCAAAGTAAGCGAGCAGGGCGACAGCGAGCGTATCCAACACGAACGCGGCCACCCGCGCGCCCAAGCCGCCCGGTGGTTGGCGATCGGGCTTGAGTTCGACGCCAAGCAGGCGCACCGAGCCGCTTGTCGGCTCGCGCAGGCCGGTCAACACCTCGACCAACTCGGTCTGACCGTTGCCCTGCACCCCGGCGATCCCCAGGACTTCACCGGCCCGCACGGTGAAACTCACATCGCGCAACGCCTGCGCCCCGCGATCATCGATCGCGCTCACGGCATCCACTTCGAGCACCGGCGCGGCAGGATGGGCCTCACCTTTCTCCACCTGGAGGATCACTTCCCGGCCGACCATCATGGCCGCCAGTGACGTTTCGGTGGCCTGGTCGGGCGTCGTCGTGCCCACCACGCGCCCGCCGCGCATCACGACGATGTTGGTCGCCACCTCAAAGACTTCTTTGAGCTTATGGGTGATGAAGATGATCGAAACACCCTGCGCCGCCAGCTCGCGCATAATCTTAAAGAGTTCCCTGCCCTCTTGCGGGGTGAGCACCGCCGTCGGCTCGTCCAGGATCAGAATATCCGCCTGGCGGTAGAGCGCCTTGATGATCTCAACGCGCTGCTGCGCACCGACCGGCAGCTTCTCGACCACGGCATCGGGGTCGACCTCCAGGCCGTATTGCTGCGACAGTTCGCGAACGCGCTGCGCTGCCGCTTGCATGTTGCGGATTTGCGTCGCATCATTCAGCGCGAACAGGAAGGCATCCAACGCGCCATCCAGCGGTGAGGGCTTGGGCACGCGCCCGTGATCACCACGCTGGCGCATGGTATACGTGCGCCACGCGATCAGCCCCAGCCCGGCGAGCATCAGCACGAACAACACGATCCGCGCCAGCGTGCCGACTGAATCCAGGTACAGAAACGCAACGATCACATAAACCAGCAGCAACCCGCCAAGCAAGGCCAGATCATGACGGCGCAACCGTCCCGGCACAGGCTCAATCCCACGCCAGGACGCGATGCTATGCCAGCCAATCAAGACCAGCAGCAACACCTCGGTCACCGCCTCGGCCACCGGCGGCACATCATCGATGGCATCAATCAGCCAGCCGGGAACGCCGTCATCGCGATATGCTTCCAACTGCTCTTTCGCGCTGGCGACCACGCCATCGATCCCGCCCGCGTCGCGGTACTCTTTCGCCCAGTCGAACTCGATGCGCTGGTGCTTGACGACGGTGCGCTTGACGGTATACCCGCCATCCATTTCTTTCGGCTTCTTTTCGCGCACTATCTCCACTTCCTGGCGCAGCGCGATGTCGGTGATCGCGACGCGCGTCACCTGCTGCACCTGCGAGGCGATGGCGATGGCGGCCAGCGCCAGGCCCACCCGCCAGGCCATGCCCCAGACCATCCGCGCCGCTGGCGGAACCGCAACCGCTGCCCCCAACGCCAGGCCCACCGCCACGCCGCCGATGATGGTTGCAGTCTGTTCCAGCGCCAGGCCGATGATCACGCTGAGCGCGAACAAGACAATGCTCGGCAGCCACTTCAGCACCCAGCGCTGCCACGCCGTCCGGCCCCGGTACGCCACGGTGCTTTCTTCGCCGAGCATGACGTTTTCAGCGACGGTCATCACGTCCACCAACTGGAAGTGCTGGTGCACCATGCCAATGCCGCTGTGGATCGCCTCGCGCGGGCTGGCGAACCGCACTTCGCGCCCCTTGAGGCGGATCGTGCCCTTGTCCGGATGGTACAGCCCGTAGATGACGTTCATCAGCGTGCTTTTGCCCGCGCCGTTCTCGCCGAGCAACGCCAGAATTTCGCCGCGCCGCAATTTGAGGTTGACGTCGTCATTGGCCAGCACGCCCGGAAATTGCTTGGTCACGCCCTCAACTTCGAGGACGATGTCATTGTCGTGGTTGGGTTTTGATTGTGCCATAATACCGTCTCTAGTTGGCCTAATTATCGAGAAAAGTTGGCGGTCATCGGTTGTCAGTTATCAGTGGTTAGCTTCTTGATCAGCCCGGCCAGCATGCGCTTGAGATGTTCCAGGTCCGTGTAAAGTTGGCGGTACGCATCCGTCTCCAGAAACCCCAGATCGTGTGCCGCCAGCAGAAAATATTCAACTTCAC
>CAZSXY010000006.1:62788-65270 GCA_964611395.1 uncultured Anaerolineaceae bacterium
TCCGTCTCCAGAAACCCCAGATCGTGTGCCGCCAGCAGAAAATATTCAACTTCACTGGCCGATCCTCGGGAAATAAAGAGAAATCGTCGTAATTCCCCATTGGTCTCCCGACCACATCCTTCGGCAATGTTGGCCGGAATTGACAGAGCCGCACGGCGAAGCTGCCCGGTCAACCCATACTTTTCTTCGACAGGGAAATTGGCGCTTATCGCGTAGATGGACAAGGCAAGTTGATGCGCACGTTGCCAAACCACCAGTTTCCGAAAATCTTGCACTGCACGTGTTCCAAACCGGCTGCTGCCGACTATTCTATCGAAAACCGATCACCGAAAACTGACGACTGAAAACCGATCACTGAAAACCGCTCCCTACTCCTGCTCATACACCCGGCCCACATGCGCCGGGGGACGCGCGCGCCCGACAAAGCCTGCCAGCACAACAATCGTCAGGACGTACGGCAGCATCCCGACCAGTTGGTGGGGGAAGTCGATGCCGAACTGCTGCAATTGCCCCTGCAGCGCCGTCGCAAAGCCGAACAACAACGCCCCGCCCAACGCTCGCGCTGGTCGCCAGTTGCCAAAGATCATCACCGCCAGCGCGATGAAGCCACGCCCGGTCGTCATGTTCTGCTCGAAAATACCCACCGCCGCCAACGTCAGGAACGCGCCCGCCATCCCGGCCAGCGTCCCGCCCAGGAACAGGTTGGTGTACTGCAGCCGGTAGACGTTGATCCCAAGCGTGTCCGCCGCACGCGGATTCTCACCCACCGAGCGGGTGCGCAACCCCCACGTGGTGTGGAACAAGGCCCAACCAATCAGGAAGACGAGCACCGGCGTGAGGTACGTAATCAAGTCCTTGTCGAACAGAATACGGCCAATGTCATACGGCAGGTAGAAGGTGAAGTTGTCGGCCAACTGGAGCTTCGTTGAACCCGCCTGTGTCCAGGGATTGCTGATGACGGACGGTAGTTTGCCCAGCGTGGGCGTGTCCAGCTCGTAAAAATAACCGGTGAGGCCCAACGCCAGGATGTTGATCACCGTGCCGCTGACAATCTGATCCACCTTGTATTGAATCGACAGCAAGCCGTGCAGCAAGCCCATCGCACCACCGGTCAGCAACGCAACCAGAATCGACAGCCCCAACCGTACCGGAACCGTCTGCAGCGACGGATCCACCCCAGGGGCGCTGAGGGTCACGTTGGTCATAAAGCCGGTGAACGCAGACATCAACATCATGCCCTCGATGCCAATGTTGACAATCCCTGACCGCTCCGAAAGAATTCCGCTCAGCGCGCCCAATGTGATCGGCACGGAGAAGCGGATCGTGAAGTTGATCGTCGCAATAATTGCGAGTCCGAGTTCGGTTCCACCCATGTCGTCCCGCTCCCCTATTTCTTGCCGCTCAAGGTCAGACGCGCACCCGGCCCCGCCGCACGAATGCGGTAGATGCGCCGGATGATCTGGTCGGCGGCGACGAACATCAGGATCAAGGCCTGGATCACCTGGATCAACTCCTTGGCCACATCGGCACTGAGCGCCATGCGCGTCGTGCCAGCGTCCATCGCGCCGAACAAGAAGGCCGAAAAGTTCACGCCAATGGGGTTGTTACCGGCGAGAAAAGCGACCGTGATGCCATCAAAGCCCAGACCGAGACTCTGGTTGCCTTCGTAGCCATGATTCACGCCCAGGGTCTGGATGCCGCCCGCCATCCCGGCCAGGCACCCCGCGATAAACATCGTCGCGATGGTGACCCGCTTGACATTCACACCGGCGTACTGGGCCGCGCTGGGGCTGAAACCGGTCATGCGTAGCTGGAAGCCAAATGTCGTCCGGTACAGCAGAAACATGATCGCGACGGAGGTGATGATCGCAATGAAGATGCCCGCATGGAGTTCAAAATTGGGCGGGACGGTGAAGATCACCGGCAGTTCGGCGCTCGGCAGAATGGCAGGCGTGCGCGCGATGGCATCGGTGACCGCTTCCGGGCTGGCGAGCGGGCCAGGGCGCGAGCCGTCGCTCCCCGTCGAGATCAACCACCCGGCAAACTGCGCCGCGATGTAGTTAAGCATAATCGTGGTGATGACTTCGTGGGCATCGGTGAATGCCTTGAGCGCGCCTGCGATAGCGGCCCACAAACCGCCGGCGAGCACCGCCGCGCCCATCGCCAGGGTGATATGAACAACCGGCGGCAGGCCTTCGAACGCGAACCCGACCCAGGCCGCCACGACCGACCCGATGATCAGTTGGCCTTGCACGCCGATATTGAACAGGCCGCTTTTGAACGCAAAAGCCACCGCCAAGCCCGACAGCACCAGCGGGGTCATGTTGCGGAACGTTGCCAGCAACCCGCGCGGTTCCAGGAAAGCGCCATCGAACAACCCTTCAAATGCCGTGAGTGGGTCGCGCCCATCCAGCAAAATGAGCACAGACCCCAGCAACACGGCAGTGAACACCGAGAGCGCCGGAATCAAAAGGCCCTGGAG
>CAZSXY010000006.1:65370-70639 GCA_964611395.1 uncultured Anaerolineaceae bacterium
GGGGCGCGCCCGCAAGCGCATTCACTGGACGTAAAACCAAAACCGCACTACACTTAAAACACGCATAAAGCCGGATACAAACGAGTGCGAAACTACTTAACATAGAGATGTATGGAGAACACGGTATGGCGGTGTGGCCCCTGCCCCGGATCACTTTCCGGGCATTGAGTTCTGTACAAGAAACCCGGCGCGTGGCGCTGCTGACGACCGAACACGTATGGCAGGTGCTCGGCACGCAATTGCCACTGCCGATCCTGATCCAGGCGGAACCGGAGCGCTACGACCGGGACCTGTTCGACTACCTGGCCGGGCATCTCCCCAGCACGGTGGAAGCCATCTATGCGGTGGGGAGCGGCGCACCGGTCGAGGCCGCGAAAGTGATCGCTGCGCACAATGGCCTTCCGTTGGTGATCGTGCCGACCGTCCTGGATAGCATGCACATGCTCACCCCCTACGCGGTGATCGATGAACCGGTCGACGGTCGCCAGCGGCGCGTCCGTCTGGAGACCGGCCCGGCCACCGAGGTGATCATCGACTGGGACATTCTCCTGGCCAGCCCACGACACCTGCGCGGGGCAGCCATCGTCGATGTGCTGTCCATTGTCACGGGCCTGTTGGACTGGCGTTACGCCGCCCAAAAGGGCAAAAACCCGCGCGCAGAGCGCTTCCGCCCCTGGACTGCCGGCGTGGCCACCGACCTGGCCAAGCAAGCGATCAAGAGCGCCGCGGCCATTGGCCAGGGGGATCGCGATGCCCTCGCCACGCTGCTCAACCTGATGCTGGTCGCCGGACAACTCAACAACGGCATGAACCACACGCGCGTTCAGCAGGGTAGCGAACACTTCCTGGCCGACATGCTCGCCACGACTTCCTACGCGCACACGCCTCACGCCGAATTGGTGGGGCCGTGCCTGCTATTTGTCGCAGCGCTGCACGGGCAAGACCCCACCCCGTTGCGCGAAGCGATGGAAAACGCGCACGTCCGGCTCGACCAGGTACGGGCCACCGACTTCAATCTGCTCCTGGATAACCTCACCACACACCTGGCCGATCATGCATTCCCGTTCAGCATCCTAAACGATCTTGACCCGGTGTCCGACCTGGTAATCCAGGCGCTCGAAACCGCCGGACTCGCCATCCTGCCCGAAACGTGGGAACTGCCGGAGGAAACCCAACCCGTCGCCGAGACGCCGGTCGAAGTCGCAGGCGAACACGAATCGGGCGCGAGCGAGGAAGCCGAGACTGTCGCTGAGGATGAGCTGGCCGTCGAAGAAGAGCCAGCAGTCGAAGAACAGGCGGATGAAGCGGCGGATGAAACAGTGGAAGAAACGGTGGGAGAAGCGGCGGACGAAGAATACGACCTGACCGCCGAAGCCGTCACTGAGACGGAGGAAGCCGAACCTGAAGGCGACCTTGATGTCGAAGGTGTCGCCCACGATAACGAGGAGCCGGATACCACGCAGCCAGCCAACGGCTCCGCTGACGTGCCCGCCGATTAAACCCGCCCGCCCATCACTGTGCACGAACGCCCCTGCCCGGTTCTTTGTTAACCCCGGGCAGGCGTTTTGTTGATAGAAACGGCGGTCAAGCGATCACGACCCGTTGTCTTCGTATTCGAGAATCTCGACGTATTCGTCGGTGCCGCCTTTTTCCCAATAGATGCGCGGCACAATCGAGTGCTGGATAATGCGATCCTTGTACTGGATCACGCGCCTGATCACGCTTTCGACCAGCGTGTCGTCGAGCAGGTGCGGCTTGAGGCCCAGGTCGTACAGTTCGTTATGGTCGGGGTTGTAGTAGTGAACTTCCGCCTCGACGCGGGGGTTCTTGTAATGGGCGATCTTGACCTCGATCCCAACCGACTGGGCCGCCTTCTTGACGGCCTGCGCCAGATCGGCCACCGAGAAACGCTCGACCCACTGGTTGAAGACGCGCATCCGGCCCGGTTGCGGCGGGTTGAGCGTGGTCAGATCGACGCATTGCAGCGTGTCGAGAATGTTGAGATAGCCGCGCGTCTGCAATCCCTTGCCGTACAACGTCAGCGGAATACCGGCCACGGCCTGCACGCAGAAACGGTTGAGCGCCGTGCCAAATGATTCGTCATAGTCAAAGCGGGTCAGCAAGCGATCGTCCAGGTTCGATTCTTCCGTTTCGATGCCATAGACCACGCCCTGGTTCAAGTCCGTCGCGCGCAGCCCCCAGATTTTGCAGGCGAACATGATGTTATTGCTGTCGTGGACTTTGGTGAGGTGATAAAAAGACCCCGGCTGCTTGGGAAACGGCAATACATCCTTGCGCCCGCGATACTCGACCTCGAAGTAGCCTTCGGGGATGTCAATGTTGGGCGTGCCGTACTCCCCCATTGTCCCCAGTTTGATCAGGTGCGCTTCGGGGGCAAACTGGTGCATGGCCCACAACACGTTCAGCGTGCCGTTGACGTTGTTCTCGTGCACCCGCACCGCGTGGTGAACGTCAATCATGGAATAGGGTGCGCTTGGAATCTCACCGTAATGAACAATGGTGTCGGGTTTGAAATCCTGGATCACCTTGCTGATGAAAAACCAGTCCTGGATGTCGCCGATGAACATCTCGATAGTTCTGCCGGTGACCTCTTTCCAGGCATCCACACGGGCATGCAACGATCGAATAGGGGTCAGGCTGTCCGTTCCGCGCTCAGCATGCATCAGGCGGCGCGTGAAGTTATCCACCACCGCCACCGTGTGATCTCGCTTGCTGAAATACATCGCAGTGGCCCAACCCAGGTACCCATCTCCACCGAGCACTAAAATACGCATAGGTCGGTCAACTCCTCTTGAAATATAAGCGAATAGCAAATAGCTTTCAGTCGCCAGCCGTGTGGCGGTTGTTGACACATCACCAGGCGGAGGCGGCTTCCTATCGTGTAATAACCCGTCGCAACGCCGAAAGTTACCCGCCGATTATACCGCGCCAGCAAGAACAGGCGAGTACCATCCGGCCCACCGGCAACTTCCACATGTCACCAACGAAACGCGCTTCTCGGCACGTATATAATCAGTGAGGCCAGTGGCAAGATTCTGCCTTTCAGCGCAGCGATCTTTGCGCCATAATTGGCTGCTCAACGCGAATGAGAACCGACCTGGGAAAAAGATACCCGTGCCTCGCACGCACCAGGATAGGATGAGGAGTATTAGTGTGAAATTGACCAAACAGCCAGGGATCGCCTTGATGGTGCTGGTCGCGGCGATGATCGGCCTATCGGCGTGTAACGATGCAGCGTCCAGCGCGGGGGGATTGCCGACCATGCCCCCGACCGTCACGGCGCTTCCGCCGGGCGTGCCGACCGATCTTCCGGAACCCGACCCCATCAACCTGCCACCGGTCGATTGGGACGATGTGGACCGGTTCCGCGCCGCGATGCGCCCGGCCTTTGCCGGCGACATCGACGCCTTTGTGAACCGCAACCGCTACTACATCGAAGCCAACCTGGCATTCGACAACGGCGTGGCCATCCTCAACGGCGCGCAACGAGTCCGGTATACCAACCACTCGGCAGAGACGCTCGACGAGATCGTCTTCCGGCTGTACCCGAACCTGCCGGCGTTGGGGGGACGCATGGTCGTGTATCGCACCGAGTTAAACGGCCAGCCGGTCGAACCGGCGCTGGTCGAGCGCGAAACGGCGCTGATCATCCCGCTGGACGAGCCGCTCGCACCCGGCGACTCGGTTGAGGTCGCCATGCAGTTCAGCCTGGCCGCCGAGCGCGGCATGTATGCTTCTTACGGCGCATTTGGCTACCAGAAGGACGTGTTCTCCGGCCCGGAGTGGCACCCGATGCTGTCCGTCTATGAAGAAGGGCGCGGCTGGTGGCTCGACCGCCCGACACCAACCGGCGACGCCGGATACAGTGAATCCGGCCTGTACGAAGTGTATCTGACCGTGCCGGAGAATTTTGTTGTTGCGCTCAGCGGCAGCGAAATCGAGTCGTTCCCGGCGGGCAGCGGAACCATGACCTACCATTACGTCAGCGGCCCGATGCGCGACTCGATGCTCGTCGCCAGTCCGATGTTTGGGAAGGTCACCGGGCACGTGGACGATATTGCTATCAACGTGTACTTCTGGCCCGGAGATGAAGTGGCCGCCGAAGAAGTGCTGCGCATCGCTTCAGACGCAGTGCGCGTGTTCAACGAGCAATTCGGCCCCTACCCCTTCGCCGAACTGGACATCGCCGAAACGTTCAATTTCACGGCCATTGAGTATCCCGGCGTGATCGTGGTCGCCGACCGCGTGTGGGAACCCGGCAACGATTTTATGGAGATCGCGACCGCGCACGAAGTCGGCCACCAGTGGTTCTACAGTCTTATCGGTAGTGACCAGGTCGAACACCCCTGGATCGACGAGTCGCTGACGTCGTTCACCGAATATGTCTACACCCGCGAGATACACGGCGAGGAGAAACTCAAGGACACGGTTCAGGGCGACCGCGACTGGTACAACTACTACAAAAGCACCGGAGCGCCTGACCTCGTGTTGAACCTGCCCGTCGCCTCTTACGCAAACAACAACTACGGCGTGATCATTTACGTCAAGGGGCCGCTGTTTTACCTCGAACTGGAGAAAATGCTGGGGCGAGATCGCTTCAAGGAAGCCTTGCAGCTTTACTTCAAGCGCCACAAGTATGAACTGGTCGAGTCCAAAGATGTGTTGCAAGCCTTCGAAGACGCCACCGGCGAAGACCTGGACGCCTTCTTCTACCGCTGGGTCGGCGAGTTCGAGGGCCTGGATCCGTTGGTCATCGAGGATGCCAAAGCCCGCGAAGGGTAAATGGCAGCGCCTGCTCGCGGGTAACAGCATTCCCCCGGCTGGTTTGTACCGGTCGGGGGTTTTGTGTGGTTAGCCGCTCACCTCACCCCCTGGCCTCCACGGTTCAGCCTATCCCGAACCGGGGTTAGCGTATAATGAAAATTGAGCCGGAGCACGCGCCATGCGTCTCCGCCCATAGCCCAACTGAGTCTTCAGGAGGCAGGACGATGTCTGGACGTTATCTTGTTGTGATGCTGCTGCTCGCTGCCATGATCGTGAGCGTGCCCCTATCGCTCGCGCAAGGCAGCCCCGGCGAAGTGTCCGTCGTACCGATTGCCCTGGACGGCCCCGCCGCCGAACGCGACGCCGAGTTTTCCAGCCTGGCCTGGTACGGTGATACGCTGTTCCTGATGGCCGAGAATCCCAACATCTACGCCACTGAGGGCAACGCGGGGATGTTCTACAAACTCGCCAAAGACGACCTCCT
>CAZSXY010000007.1:0-2151 GCA_964611395.1 uncultured Anaerolineaceae bacterium
GGATACCACACCTTGTTGAGCGGGTTGGCGGCGAATGGTTGCCCGCTCATGATCAGCGGTCGCCACAGCGGAATCGTGTGATCGTCAAGCACCGTGCGGCGCAAGAACAACGCATTGGGCCAGTGCGTCGTCACCGCGTCTGAGAAATCGGAGCCGGGCGGGAAGGGAAGGCTATCCGCCCCCAACCCTTCCAGCAACAAAAACGCCGCCAACATGACGGCCAGGGCAACGCCGAACAGAATGGCTGGGTGCTGGCGTGCGCTAATTGAGTATGAAAACCGTAACGTCACCCTCGATCACTTCCTGCTCGATGCGCTCGGCGGGCAACTCGTCAATGCACTTGCCTGCGTCAGGATAGCGCATCCCGTCGCTATCTTCTTCAGCAAAGGCGCGTTCCCGCGGCCCCCAGAAGATGTACCGCACCCGAAACGGCAAATCGTCGCTGAGCAACGTGGCGCAGTCCAGACCGCGATAGAAGGCCTCGACTTGTTCCAGGCGTTCGTCGGCTGGAACGGTTTCATAGGGGTGGCCGTAGACAACACGCTGGTGCGTATAGGCGGGTATCCACATGCTGATGTGCGGGGCGGCCAGCACGACAGCATCCGCTTCGCCATGCGATTGCAACCACTGCATGGTATGCCAGTAGTCGGCTTCGACCAGCAGGCCGGTTTCCAACCCGCTATCCGGCGCGGCCACAGTGCCAAAGAGCGGAATGCCAAGCACCAACACGTTCGTCGGGATGATGAACACAAGCAAGGCGATCATCGACGGGGCACGCCATTGTTCGGGAACCTTGTAGAACCAGTAATCTTCCAGGGAACGCACGGCAAAGTACACCAGCGGGATGATCAGGCCCATGACCAGCCGGCGCTGAAGGTTGAACGGCGCGTATAAGCCCATGACGTTGAGCACAAGCCACAAGAGCATGAGCTGGTCACCGTCGCGCTCAAAACGGCGCACCGCGCGCACCAGGCCCGGAATCGCGACTATGAAGAGCAACCCGTATCCAAACGCGTACAGGAGCGGGGCCGGTGAAGGAGTCTGGTTTTGCTCGTTGAACGCGCCCATGACATCGTTGAACTCGAACACGGTCATATCGTAGAGCGCCACCGGAATTGCCGGTAGCCACAACATCGACGCCCAGCGCAACTCGTGCACCGGCAGTTCGCGGGTGATCCAGGCGCGTACCAGCACGTAAACGACCAATGCCGAGGCGATGGGAATCAAGGCCGTGGGCTGGATCATCGCCAGCAGCAACGTGAGCAATAGCACCGCCAGCCCGCCGTTGTCCGCGCTGGGGACTTCGTGAAAGCCCCGCCTGAACACCACCATGTACACGGCGGCAATCAGCGCCAGCGCGGCGATGCTGAGCGGGAAATGGGGATTGGTGAGCGATGCGTAAAACGGAAATGCTTCGGGAATAGACAGGTCGGCAGCCAGTTCACCCGGATCAAGCAGCAGCACCAACCACCCCAGCCCCGACCCGACGGCAAGCAGCGTGAAGAAAAGACGCCGGGGTCTGCGCCGCACCCAGATGCTCGCGCCAAGCTGGTAGAGTGACAGGTACATGATGAGGCTAGTCGCCATCCGCGCCAGGTGATAGATGATCAGGTTTGAAAGCCCTGTAAGGCGTGCGATATGCCCCAAAAACAAATAAAAAGAATGAAAACCGGCTTTTTCGTGCGGTTCCGGCGTATGGCGCAACTCAAACAGCCACGATCCCTGACGGCCTTGTTCAATTTTCGATAAGTAGGTGGCTCCGTCTGTGGGGTTGGACAACATTCCCATGAATTGCCAGTCTGCTGCGCCTTCGTTGCGGGCCAACGCCCATGCATACGGGATGATGGTGAGGGCGACGAGCAGCCCGCTGATGACGATAACCCAGCGCCACTCGTCCCTGGAGATGTAGACCGAGCGAAGAGTCTGCATGAAATGACCTCAGATCAACGATGGCAGCAGCCTTGCAGGTTTGCCGTTGGATTCTGGCGTGTAGTATAATGCCCCTTGCACATTTCGCCGTATAGCCCACATTATACGCATTTTACAGCGACCTGCGCGATCTGCCAGTTCCGAGGATCTGATGAGCCAGAGCAAAGCATTGTACCGTTTGCAGACACTCGATCTCGGCATCGAGTCGCGGCGCAGCCGCGT
>CAZSXY010000007.1:2251-17449 GCA_964611395.1 uncultured Anaerolineaceae bacterium
CATTGTACCGTTTGCAGACACTCGATCTCGGCATCGAGTCGCGGCGCAGCCGCGTGCGTGAAATACAGGCCGCGCTGGAACAGGACAGCGAGTTGCGCCAGGCTCAGGCCGATGTTGCGACTCTTGAAGACCAGCTTCGCCCCCAAGAAACCCGCATGTCTGATCTGAACCTTGAAATCAAGACGGTTATCACCCAGACCGAACAACTTTCCACCCGGCTGTACAGCGGATCGGTGAAGAATCCGAAAGAAGCCGAGGATATTCAGAAGAAGATAGCCGAGCGCAAGCGCCGCCGGGCAGTCCTC
The DNA here is from genome assembly GCA_964611395.1 of uncultured Anaerolineaceae bacterium. Classification (GTDB taxonomy): domain Bacteria; phylum Chloroflexota; class Anaerolineae; order Aggregatilineales; family Aggregatilineaceae; genus CAZSXY01. The sequence goes on from CAZSXY010000007.1 coordinate 2,557, forward strand.
GAAGACAACTTGCTGGAGACGATGATCGCCGTCGAAGAGTTGCAAGAAAAGCTGGCGGCAGCCCGCGAGCGCTTGCGGCAAGTGGAGACGGCGTGGGCTTCGAACCAGCAAACGCTAACCGACGAACTAAAACGCCTGAGGCGCGAGATCAAGCAGCTCAAAGCGGAGCGAGAGACCGCCATCGAGCAGATTGATCCGGCGTACCAGGAACTGTACCGGACGCTACGGACGCGCAAGCGGGGGCACGCCGTGGCGGTGCTCGATGGCGAAAGCTGCTCGGTGTGCGGCGTGGGACAAACCACCTCGATCGTTCAGCAGGTGCGCCAGGATATGGAACTGATTACCTGTTCCAGTTGCGGGCGCATCCTAGTAGCACTCTAGCAAGAGGATGTCATGCGTTTTGATCCGCTCTCTTTCCTCATAGGAGCTTTGGCCGGGAGCAGCCTGTCGCTGGTTGCATGGTTTTCGCGGCGGCGATTGTCTGCGATCCAGAAGAACGCCGAGGCTCAGATCGAGGGGACACGGCGCTTCATCGGTCGGGCCGCCGATGTCCGTTACGCGCGTGACCTGGTGCGCTATGTGCAACAACGGCACATGGCCGGGGGGTTGTTCGAACTCACGGAGGTGCTGTTGGAACCGCACCTGGTTCCCGCCCCGGCCCCGGTGGAGCCGCCCGGCGAGGAGGAAGCGGCGCGGCGCGATGTGTTCGACGTCGTGCCGGTCTTCCATGACATGCCGCAGAGCTATGCGCCGTTCAATATTCAGACGTATGCGCTTACCGATCTGGGGTACGGCGACCGCCAGGTGGCCATTCTGGGGGCCAGCGGCATGGGCAAGAGCGTGACGCTTTCCATTCTGGCGCTGATGGCGCTGGGCCAGATGTCCTTCGAATCCATGGAAGACCTGTCGGAACAGGCCATCGAAGAAGAAGAAAAAGCCCTGTCTGACGACGAGCGCCACGCCCGTGTCAAGGAGCGCCAACGCATGCAGCAGCAGGCGCTCGAACGGCTGTACGATGCCCGCGCCAAAGAGCGCGAGCGGTTGGGCGTCATCGACGAAGAACGCTTGCCGCCACTCGAACTCGACACGCTGCTGCCAGTGTTGGTGCATCTGCACGATATCGAGTTGGACGAAACGGCCTACGGCAAGGCAAAAGGCGCTCCCCTGGACCCCGCCGAGCCACTTGTGCGGGCCGTGCAGCGCCATCTTAGCCCGGTGACGGCGCGTGTGGCCGGCAGCGTCATTTACCCGGCGCTGGAGCAAGGGAAAGCGCTGGTGCTGATTGATGGTTATGATGACCTGTCACCAGCGGCACGTGATACCTATTTTCACTGGCTGCAACACCTTGTGGAAACATACGGCCAAAACCTGATGATCATCGCCGGGCCGCCGGTCGGGTACGAATCGCTGGTGGCAATCGGCTTCACCCCGACATTTCTGCGTGCCTGGCGTGACAGCGATTACGATGCGCTCGCTACACGTTGGGCCGACGCCTGGACGGCTCGCCGTCGCCGGTTGGCCGCGCCATTGGACGAACAGGCGATGCGCCGCATCATGCAGGATAACCGGGGGCGCAGCATTCTGGATGTGACGCTCAAGATTTGGGCGGGGCTGGCCGACGATACGCGCGAGACGGGGCGCACCGGCTGGTATGATGCCCTGGTGATGCGCCGCCTATCGGATGCCAAGATGCGCGAGGCGCTCCCCCTGCTGGCCGGGGCGTTGCTCGACGCAGGGGAGCCGCTCCCGCGTGCCGCTTTCGCCGAAGCGCTCAGCCAAGATGCAGCGGGCAACGGGCACAATGGCGTGAAGACCGACGAGTTGCTCGCTATGCTGGTCAAAGACCGGTTGATGGTGGCGTGCGCTGGCGGGCGGTATACGTTTGTGCACCCTAAACTGGTCAGCTTCCTGGCCAGCGAAACCCTGCTCGCGCCGGGTTCTGAGCGGCCCATTGAGCTGGCCCTCAATCCTGCCTGGCAAGACGCGCTGGGGTTTGCGGCCCGCAAAATCAATATCTTGCCGGTCATCTATCGCAAGCTCAGCGTGCCGCCTGACCTGTTCTATAGCAACCTGTTCGACCTGGTGCACTGGCTGCCGGATGCCCCTGCCGATGCCCCCTGGCGCGGCGACATCTTCACCCGGCTGGCGAAAGCATTGCTCGCCGCCGAGCAATACCCGACCGTGCGCGAACGGGCGCTGGCCGCCTTGATTGCTTCGCGCGATCAGAACATCCTGTTCATTTTGCGCCAGGCGTTGCACTCGGTCGATGCGACCATCCGGCGGTTGGGGTGTGTCGGCATGGGCGCGCTGGGCAATCCCGAAGCGGTTGGTGACCTGAAGACCATGCTGGCCGACCATAACCAGGATGTCAAGCTGGCCGCAGCGCTGGCGTTGGGGGCCATTGGCACCGAGCAGGCGATTGAAACTATGGTGCAGGGCCTGTTCCAGGAAGGGCGTGATGTGCAGCGCGCAATCGCCGAAGCGCTGGCCGCACTCCCCGGCGCGGGACACGACCTGCTGCGCGAAGCGATTGTCGCCCAGGAGATCGAAATCCGGCGGGCGGCGGTTTACGGGTTGAGCCGGGTGCGCGCGCCCTGGGCGTTGGTGGCGTTGTACCGCGCCATGATGGAAGACGAGCAATGGTATGTGCGGACGGCGGCGCAGGAAGCATTCGCCGCCGCACAATCGCTTGAGCGCGAAGGCCCGCGCCGTCACCCCGAAGCCGATTCGCTGGGCTGGCTGATTGCCTGGGCCGCCGACCGGGGCGAGGGGGTTCCCGCCGGGCCGAACGCCCGCGAGGTGCTCGTGCGCGTGTTGCAGGAAGGGCAGGCGGCCTATAAGGAGATGGCCGCGCAGACGCTCGCCTACCTGGGGCATGTGCCAGCCCTCAAGCCGTTGTATGCGGCGCTGCGCGATCGCGAACCGCCGGTGCGCCGGGCGGCTTATGCGGCGCTGGCGAACCTGCAAATGCAGTTGGGCGAGCCATTACCCGGCCTGGTATAGAACCGGCTGGCGACACACAAAACGGGGGCACGCTCACTGGGCATGCCCCCATTTTTCATGTGTATTGCGGGCGGTCAGTCGCGGCTGTCCGGCGCAGGCGTTGCCAACCCTTGCCGGATCATGCCGGGCAGGATTTCATCGTCGGGTTCGCACAACACCACGTGGCGCACGCTGGTGTGATAGACCATCTCCGTTTCGCCGGTGCGCAATACGATGCGGTAACCCGGCGTGTCGCTGTCGTCATAGGTGATACCGGGGCGCGGGCAACCGATGCTCTCGTCCGGCCATGTGAGCATGACCACGCTGCCCAACTCAAAGGCGCTTTCATCTACCGCCAGGCGGCGCGCCGCGTCCTGCTTGCATAGCGCCACCATCGACGCCACGATGGGATCGATGAGCAACGGCGTACCCTCGCGGAGCAGCCAGCCGTCGTCCTCGCAGGCGAAGAAGGTTTCGCGGCGGTCGGTGTGATAGACAGTCGCCCGGTTGCGCACACTGTAAACGATGCGATACCCCGGCATCAGGCGCTGCGATCCGCCAGCGTTGGGCGCTTTTTGCGAAGCACATTCCCACGTGTCGTCGGCCCACGTCACGGCGTCGATGCTCACGATTCGGATGTCATCCGGATCGATGCCCTGCGCGACCAGGTCTTCCGTGGTCAGCGTGATCATGCGCTCCAACGGGGCGGTGGACAGGCCGGCGGTCTCGGTTGCGGCGGCGAGAGTGGCCGGTGACGGCAGATCGGTGGGTGTCGGGCTTGTGAGAACGGGTTGCCCGGTGGGCGTGGCGGTGGATGGGATGAGCGTGCGGGTGGGCGCAGGGATCGGCGTGTTGCTGTCCCCCGCCTCGCCCCCACACGCGCCCAACACCACCGCACCGATCCATGCCCACACCAGCCAGCGTAAGAATGTCATACGACGCCGCTGCTCCTTTCCAGAGGGGGGCGTTCTGGCCGTTCACTCACCGGTGATAAGGCGTTCTTCCAGCCATGCCGGGCTGACATCTTGCACGCTGATGATCTTGTTGGGCTTGTCTTCACCGGCCACAATCGCGATCTGGCCGGGGTCAATGTCCAGCACACCCGCCAGAAACGCGATCAACTGGGCATTGGCCCGGCCTTCGGCGGGGGATTCGGTCAGGCGAATTTTCAGCGAACCGTCCTCCTGGAGACCGGCGATTTCTACCGCATTCGCACGAGTCACGACGCGCACGGTGAAAGCCGCGCCGTGTTGTGCGTCCGTGATTTTGAATTCACGCGCCATACACCACTACCCCTTTCGTTACGTGTGTGCTCAAAGTCGCTCGGTGATCAGGCGGTGAGCATCATGATCAGCAATTGCCCGATAAACTGTATCAAGACCATGACGATCACCGGGCTGAAATCCATGCCGCCTGCCGACGGTAGCATGTTGCGCACCGGGGCCAACACCGGCTCGGTCAGGTCGAAGATGGCGCGTGCAAGCGGGCTGTATGGGTCGATGTTGACCCAGCTCATGAGCACGCGGGCCAGAATCACCATCGAATACAATTGCACAAAAAGTTGAACGAGCGCTGCAATACCTTCCAAGAGTCTATCTCCTCATCACACGTCAAGTAAGCCTGTAGCGAAGGGCGCATACTCAGATACGCGGTCCGAAAATAGCTCTTCCCACGCGCACCAACGTCGCGCCTTCTTCAACCGCGACCGGGTAGTCGTCCGTCATGCCCATGCTTAGCTCCGACCACGACGCCTGCGGGAAGTCTTCGGCCAGGGCATCGCGCAAGGTTCTCAGCGCGACAAAGACCGGGCGGGCTTCTTCCGGATCGCGCACAATTGGGGCCATGGTCATCAACCCGCGCACGCGCAAACCGGGCAGAGTCAGCACATAGGCGATGTCGTCCCACAGCGTGTGGCGGCACGTCGCGTCTTCTACCCACCTGTACGCATCCCAGCCATATTTGGATGCTTCGCCGGAAACATTTACTTCTAATAATACATCGAGCATCCTGCCCTGCTCGGTCAGAAACCGGCTCAGCCGTTCGGCCAGCGGGATGTTGTCCAGCGAATGCATCAAGCCGAAGCCGTTCACCACGTAACGGGCCTTGCGCCGCTGGACATGGCCGACCATATGCCAGGTGATCGATGCCGAGACGAGCCGGTTTACATCGGCCATCTTGGCCAGGGCCTCCTCGACCCGGTTTTCGCCAAAGTGCTCAACGCCCGCCGCGATCGCTTCGGCAATGCACGCGACCGGCTGTGTCTTGCTGACGGCCACCAACGTAACCGAGTCCGGCGAACGTCCGGCACGCTGGCACGCCGCAGCGATGGTGTCTCGAACGGCGGCAACCCGTTCAGCAATCGTGGGTGCTGTCTCCTCCATCTCTCAGCTTTCGTTCAGTGCTATGACCGCGCCAAAGCGTCCCGTGCGCCCGGCTTCGGCACGGTGGGAATAAAACTCATCGGTATGCGTGGCGGTGCACAGGCCGGCGACCTCAATCTGTGTCACCCCGGCCCGCTCCAGCGCCAGGCGGTTAGCCGCCCACAGGTCCAGGGTAACGCTGCCGTCACCGGCCCGCCGGACGAGGTCCTCGGTCGTGCCGAATGCCTTGCGCACGGTCTCAACCACTTCGTCACCGACCTGGTAGCGATCGGGACCGATGCTGGGACCGATTCCGGCCTGAACGTCTTGTGAGCGTGTGCCGAAAGCCTCGATCATGGTCTGCAGGGTGCTGACCCCCGCCCCCAGGATCGTACCACGCCACCCCGCATGTGCAATCCCGATCACGTGCCGCACCGGATCGTAGAGCAGAATCGGCGTGCAATCAGCGAAGCGCATGGTCAGCGGCACACCACAACGATCAGTCACCATGCCGTCGGCCCGCGCCAGCCACCGGCGATCGGGAACCGGCCCGTTGGCGATCACGGTATCGGCGCTGTGCACCTGCCAGACGGTACAGGCGCGCGTTCCGTCCAGGCCGAGCGCCGCATACATGCGCCGGTGGTTTTCGCGGACGGCCTGCGCATCGTCACCAACCGTTCCGCCCAGGTTCAGCGAATCCCAGGGGGGCTGGCTCACGCCACCCAGCCGGGTGAAAATCCCATGAGTCAGCCGGTTGTGCCCTGCCCACTGTTCAAACTGGTAATACACCGGCCCACGACCGTTTATTCGCCGCACAAAACGCTCTCTTTCACAGCGTCCAACTGCTAGAATATGATTATAACGCACCCGCGAGTGCTGCGCCGAGATCGCCGCAGCCGTCGCGCCCCGCTCCTGCGCGATTGTCACTGGAGAGTGGAGAGACGCAATGCCTGGTTTATTTGAAAAGCTCAACGTGTTAGTGAAGTCGAATATCAACCAACTGCTGAAAGGTGAACGCGCGACGCGCCGGGGCGTTCCCGACCTCGCACAATTGGGAAAGGGCGCGGACAGGGAGATCGCCGCGATGCGCAAGCAGGTTGAACGCGCCCTTTCCGAAGAAGACCGCCTGGAAAACGAAATGGCAACCCTGCAACGCGCGATTGAGGCGTGGGATCGCCGGGCGGATGACGCCCTCATGCGGGGTGATGAGGCGACGGCACGCCATGCGGTGCGCCAGATGCAGCGCAACCAGCAACACCGCGCCATGATCGTGGCTGATCTGCACCAGCATCGCCGCGCGACCTCGGAACTGATCAACCGCGTCAACGAACTGGAAGCCCTGGTGGCTGAAGCACGCCACCAGGAAAAAACGGCCGCGCCCCCCGCTGCTGGCCCGGCGCTTGGCGACCGGTTACGCCAGGCGCGTGAAGCGGTTGTGCCGCCGGGGAGTCAGCGCGACGAGACGGAAGACCTCGCCATTGATGAGCAGGTGGTCGAAGACGACCTGGCCCGCCGGCGGGCACGCCTGAGCCTTTAGCGGGCGCGGCGCGATGTGAGGCGCGCTTTACAAAATTCACGATTCTGGTGTAGAAAAGGGCCAGGGCAGGTGATCGGTGCCTGGGCGCGGCGCGAGCATGTCCGCGAGCGATGGCGGAGATGGGGCCAGACAGATAGGGATGATAGATGAGCGGCATGGATTTTTTGAACGGCCTGAATGCCACGCGCGTTCTGGTGGCAGAGCCTGATCCAGATCGGATGGATGAGATCACGGCGATCCTGGAAGATGCGGGATACGCGGTTCATAAGGCGTATTACGTCGGCGACGCCTTCTATGCCATGAAAAACCGCGCCTTTGATCTGGCGGTGATCGATAGCCAGATGACCGACCGTGATGGCCGGTTGCTGGCGCACCAGATGGGGCACTTTGACTGGATTCCCTGGGTCGCAGTGGTCGGTGAGGATCATCCCGCCCCCCATTCGTTTCTGAGCCAGGGGGCGGCGGCGTTTGTCCAGCGACCATTTGCGCCGGGCGTGTTGCTGCGCCATGTAGAGAATGCGCTGAACGGCCAACCAATGTCGCTCCCCGGTGAACTGCCGCTGCCCGACCAGCCAGAGCCCAGCACGGATGACGAACTCAGCCAGTTGCTCGCCCAACGCTTGAACGAACAACAGACGATTTCCAGGTTGGCCCGGTCGCTCAGCGCCGTGCTCGATCTGGATGTATTGCTGACCCAGGTCGTGGACGCGGCGGTCAGCCTCAGCCATGCCGAGGAAGGCTTGTTGTTGCTCCCGGATGAAGAGGGCACGGCGCTGTTGATCCGGGCGGCGAAAGGGTTGGATAGCAAGACGGCCCAGAATTTCCGCATCAAGACTCAGGATACCCTGGCCGGGCAGGTGTTCCGGTCGGGCCAGCCGATTCTGGTGGGCGACCAGGGACCGCAGAAGATTAAGACCGAATACCTGGTGAAGTCGTTGCTGTATGTTCCGTTGTCGATCAAAGGCGAGATCATCGGCGTGCTGGGGGTCAACAACAAGTATGCCGATCGCACCTTCAGCCAACACGACCTGGAATTGCTCCAAGACCTTGCCGCCCATGCGGCGGTAGCCATCGAGAATGCCCGCCTGTACGAAGAAAGCGTGCTGCGCACCCGTGAACTGACGACGCTGGTCGAAGCGGGCGAAGCAGCCAGCTCCACGCTGGCAATCGAGCGCGTGCTCTCCATCATCGCCGGGCAGATGATCGGGGCGTTGGAGGTCGGGCAGTGCTATGTCTGCGAGTGGGAACCCGGCGATCCCGTTTTGCGCATGCTGACCGTGCGCTACCGGTCGCTGTGGCGACCCACGGAAGGCCCCTTGCTCGATCCATCGCGCGATCCGCCGCTTGAGCGTGCCCTGGTCACGCGGCAGGCCGTCCTGGTCACGCCCGATTCTGTGCCAGACGATCCCTGCGCGGCGACATTGCTGCCGCATCGATATCATGCGCAGGATATCATGTACCTGCCCCTGCTCACCCATGACCAGCCGTTGGGATTGATCGCGCTCTACCGGAACGAGCAGCCGTTTGACGAGCGCGATGTGCGCACCGTGCAGCGCGAGATACAGCAGATGACGCTGGAGTTGCTGAGCGCCTTAGCCGGATCCGATATACGCCACCACCAGGAAACGTTGTTCACGCTGGCGGATCGCATGATCGCGATCGCGGCGGTGGATTGGGTAGAGGTCGCGTTGTGGAACACGGCACGCCGGCAGTTGAACGTGACGCTGTCGTGCGGGGAGGCAATCTGGCGTGAGGAGCCGAAGCCGCGCCTGGACCTGGGGCAATTCCCCCAATTAGGACGCCTGTTGGCCGAGCAGGTTCCGCTAGCCGGTGTGCCCGCCGGAGACCTGGCCCATTTGCTCGCCGTTGGCAATGGGCAGAGCTTGTTGGCCTTGCCGTTGCTCATCAAAGGGGAAACCGCCGGCCTGGTGCTGCTGGTTGATACGATGACTTCACGCGGCTTCACCACGCGCGAAGTCGATCTGGCGCAGGCGTTGGTGTTACAGGCGGCGAATGCGTTGGATAACGCCCGGTTGTATCGTGACCTTGAACTGAGTCTGGAGGAATTGCACCAGACGCAGAGTCGCCTCGTCCAGACGGCGCGGCTGTCGGCGATGGGCGAGTTGGCTGCTGCCGTCGCGCACCAGATCAACAACCCGCTGACCACCATTCTGGGCGACACCGAGTTGATTCTGCGCGAATTGCCACCCGACGACCCGAACATCGAACCGTTGGAGGCGGTTTTCAGGGCCGGGAAGCGCGCGCACGAAGTCGTGCGGCGGCTGTTGACGATGGCTCGTCGGCAACCGGCTGCCGAGTCGCCGGTTCCGCTCGACGTTAATGACACGATCCGCAATACGTTGACCCTGGTCGAGACGCATATCCGGCATGGCCGCATCAACCTGACGGCACAGCTTGCGGACGATTTGCCTCCTGTGGTCGGGGTGCAGGGGCAGCTTGAGGATGTGTGGCTCAACCTGCTGTTGAACGCGCGTGACGCGGTGGCTGGCCAACCAAACCCCCACATTGGCATTGAGACACGCTACGATCCGGACCGCGACGGCGTGGAAGTGACGGTATGGGATAACGGCATAGGGATACCGGACGATGTGCAGGCGGAGATATTCGAGCCTTTCTTCACCACCAAGCCGCCGGGCGAAGGAACGGGGTTGGGGCTGCATATCTGCCAGCAAATTGTTAAGCAGTGTGGCGGTAGCATTACGGTGGAGAGCGCCTATAATGAAGGGGCGCGCTTCGCCATTTTCCTGCCACATTTCAATGAGGGGGGGGACTCATGAATAAACCCTATATTCTGGCTGTAGATGATGACCCCGACGTGTTGGGAACGTTGGCGCGGGCGCTCACCAAAGAAGGTTTCGAGGTGGGGCGCGCAACTTCTGGCCTCGAAGCGCTGGCGATGCTGGCCGAGCGCCGTCCCGATCTCATCATCCTGGATATCATCATGCCCGGCCTTGATGGGTTATCCGTGTGCCGTCGCATCCGGGCTGACAACCAGTATGACGATCTCGCCATCCTGTTCCTGACCGCTCGCGGGCAGACGGATGATATTGTCGATGGGTTGGACGCAGGCGGAGACGACTATGTGGTCAAACCCTTTGACCTGGCGGAACTGTCGGCGCGCGTCCGTGCGCTTGTCCGGCGGGGGCAGCGCAGTGCAGTCATGGAAAGTCCGCGTATTCAGCTTGGCATCTTACTGCTCGACTCCAGCAAGCACCAGATCATCGTCGATGACAAGGAGCCTATCCAATTGACGGCGACTGAGCATCGCCTGCTCCGGTATATGATGGAACACGCGAATCAGGCATTACCTCCTCAGCATTTGCTCGAAGCCGTCTGGGACTACCCCCCGAACACGGGCGATCCCGACCTGGTCCGGGCGCATGTGCGCAACTTGCGGGCCAAACTCGACAGTGCGGGCGCGGATCAGTCGTTCATCCGCACCATTCACGGCGTGGGCTACATGATCTCCGGTTGATGCCCGAAATCAATGCAGGCAATTTTTCACAGATCTTTCACGGTTGTGCCCCCAAAAAACAATTTTTGTCACGTATACTAAAAGCCAGAAACTTTTAGTAGCGGGAAACCACGCGTAATGGTTGGTCATCACCAGCGACAGAATATGATTCTCACCGTAGATAGCGATTCGACAGTTCGTGAGTCAATTGGCCAGGCGCTACAGCATGAAGGCCACACGGTGATCGAAGCGGCTGATGGTCAGACGGCGGTCAAGCTGGCACGCGAGTATCGCCCCGACGTGATCATCCTCAATGTCATGCTGTCCGACATGGACGGCATGGAATTATGTGCGGTTCTGCGTCGCCTGCCTTACGTCAACCACACCCCCATTTTGTTTGTCAGCGCTCACCACGGGGCGCAATTCGCCGCCCAGGCGTTGGATTGCGGGGGGGACGACTATCTCCGCAAGCCGTTCGCAACGCGGGAGCTAACGGCGCGTGTGCGTGCGCTCCTGCGCCGGTCGTCGCGGCGACTCACCGCGACTCAGGCTGTGCTTCGCCTGGATCACCTCACCAAGCGCGTGATCGTGGATGGGCGGGTGGTGCAACTGACTCCAACCGAGTTCAGTTTGTTGGCCTACTTGTGCAATCATCTGGGCGAACTTCATACGGCTCAAGACCTGCTCGAAAGGCTGTGGGGATATCCGGCAGGCGGCGGCGATACGGCCCTGGTGCGCAATCACATTCGCAACTTGCGGCGCAAGATGGAGCGCGACCCCGACCATCCGGCGATCATCGTGTCCTTGCACGGACGCGGGTATACTCTCAATGCACGCATTGGATAGGTGACGGTCGCTGGCCGTGTCCATTGCGAGGCGAAATCTCCACTCAAACGTACTGACAAATCCTTATAAACTCCTCACAATTGACTGACAGGGCATTCAGTGCTTCTATGGTATCATTGCCAATAGGGGCAGCGTCGCTTGCTGCCCAGGGTGGAACTAGCCCTGCTTAGTGTTTGGTTGGCCAACGACGCTTTGAGGTGACACCATGCGGGCCATTCTACGCAAGATACTTGCCATTTTGGACGGAACTCCAACAGGACGGCGCGGCCAAAGCCTGGTTGAGCTGACGCTTACCCTGCCGATTCTGATGGTCATGATCCTCGGCCTGACGGAGATCGGGTGGTATGCTAACAACTACCTGACGCTGCTCGATGTGGTGCGCGAGGCTGGGCGTTTTGGCGCAACGCGAGACCCGTTGAGTTGGGTGGACGGCGAGGAACTGAAGTATCACCGCATGGATTGCGAGGAAGAAATTGCGCTTTTTGATAAGCGTGATTTTGACAACAAGACAACCTGGCCGGGGCCGGATTTGAGCGCATGGGGCTACAGCGCGGGCGACGAACGCCCGATTGGTTTTTACGACGGCGTGGCCTGCTCGGTGATTCGCAATATGCCGCCGTTGGAGTTCGACGACAGCGTCGATGATATCGTCGTGTCGGTGTTTCAATATATCGTGCTCAATCGCGGGTGGCCTGACGCCCAGGTTCGCATCGTGGGGCGGTTGCCCGCTCGCGCGAATGAGTGCGAGAACGACGATGCTTATGATCCCTTCGACTGGAATCATGACGGCAGCGGCAGTGGTATAGACGAAGATGGCGCCAGGTTCGACGCGACGTGGGATAACATCCGGGGCTATGTCTTCCGGGGCAACCACCAGATGGACTACGGGGCGGGCATGGCCTGCCTGGGATCGGAATTTTCGACGGCTGAAGTCGAAGCCATGCTGGACTTCAACGACGACCCCGATCGCGCCCGCAAGATCGATGAAATTGCGAACTTCGGGCTGGTTCTGGTTGAAATGTACTGGCAACATCACCAGCTATTGGGGTTACCCTGGTTTAACTTTGGCCCGCTTGAAAGTGGCCAGACCATTCACGTGTGGACCTTTTTCCCGGTTTCCGCGGCTGAGCCTGATCTGGATTACTGATGTCAGCAACTGGTGAAAAGCCTATGAAACGCTTATGGATCGCCCCCCTCCTATCACGACGTCTCAAACGCAGCCAACGCGGCCAATCGATCTTACTGATGGCGTTTGCCTTTATGGCGCTGGTTGCTTTTGTGGGCCTGGTGACCGATGTGGCGATCTTGTTTGTGCGCTATGCGTCGCTGCGCCGCGCGGTCGATGCGGCAGCCATCGCCGCCGCCGGTCAGATTCGTGAAGGCACAGATTACGCCACCCTGGCCATTGCTGCCGAGCAATACATCGAACTGCACAACCTGGAATCAAGCAGCGTGCTGGTAGAGACCTGCGAGACCGACATTCACCAGTGGCGGCTGGGGTTAGGCCCCTGGGAGGGGGACCCGCACCCCGAATCGGCGTATCCGGTGGTCAGCGCCGCCATGCCTGAAACAGAACTGTGCGACTGGGACGATCCGCACAAGCTGGTGCGTGTCAGCGCCCAGATCGAGTCGCCGACGACCTTCCTGTCGTTGATCGGCATTGGCACAATCACCCTGGAATCAACGTCTGTTTCAGAGACGGCAGTGCTGGATGTGGCGCTGGTGATTGACACCTCCGAGTCTATGTCGAAGGAAACGCTGCCGGCGGACTACATCAATGTGGGTCTCAGTTATGGGGGAGGCGGCGCGTTGTCCATTCGCGGCGAGTGTGTCACCCAGCCTGAAGACAGCGCACTGAGCAACGATCCTTACGCCCGCGAGCGCTGGGCCGGGTGTTGTAACGATCCTGGTACGGGGTTGGTGAGCGACGGCACGGTTTCCCGGGCGGGAGGTGGCACGCTGCCGAATGGCTACATCTGGCACGATGCCAACGGCAACGGGCTTTATGATGGCGCCGCTGAGGATGGGCTGGCGAGCAACGTGCGGCAAAGTTCCAGCCTGACCGATCCGACCGGTTTCAACTTCACCACGCTGATTTGCCGGCCCTTCAAGGATGTCAAGGACGCCGCCCGGTTGTTCATCAAGCGGCTGGACTTTGTGCGTGGCGACCGCGTCGTGCTGGTGACGTTCGATCGCGCCGGCATTGCGTATGATCGCGATGGCGCTGGCACGGACTTCCGGCCCCTGTTGCGCAGCGAAGAAGCGGCCATCCTCACGCTTAACGAAAAAGTTGGGGTGCTGATCAACCCCACCGGCATCTTCAACCGGTGCGAGGAATTCATCAGCTCACAGATCGCGTGGCAAGAGTGGCTTAATGGCGAATTGAGCGAAGAGCCAGAGCGCCGGCCCTTTGCCTATGAATCGATTGCGCCGTGTGGCAACACCAACATCGGTGGCGGCATTCTGGCCGCGAATAATGCGCTGACGGACCCGGTAGATATCCGGCGCGAGGCTGTATGGGTCATGATTGTATTGAGCGACGGCGCGGCCAACGTGACCAACCCGGTGGGCAGCGCGAGCAGTATCCGCGATTATGGCTATTATGGCTACTGCCCCTGGTGGAGCTTCTGCCAGCTTTCGGGGGGCCTGGTATGGCCTGAATGTATCGAGAACAACCCCAGCCAGGTGGAACTTAAAACGCCGGTATGCAACGATAACGATCCCAACACGCGCCATTTCTGCATTGACTGGGATACTATTGAACCGGAAGCGGGTAACCCAGAGTGTGGGGTCGCCGGTCACTACGACGCGGACGATTACGCGCGCGACATGGCCGACTTTGCCGGGCTGGTTGAACTCACACCGGGTGGTAAGCAAGGCAATTTCATTGCCATGTTCGCGATTGGCTTCGGGCAGGAAGTCGTTGATGAGCCGACCGCAGCGCCGCTCCTGCGCTATATCGCGGATGCAGGCGATAACGGGTTCATTGACAACAACCTGCAGCAAGACCTCCGCGAGGATCGCAACCCTGTGCCCACGTACCCGATCGGTGGGCCTTATCCTCCATCCTACGGCAATCCGGATGTCTGCGAGGACGTTGTTGATCCGACCGAACAATGCGGCCAGTATTATTTTGCAACGTCGCTAGCCGATCTGAACGATGTCTTCGAAGAGATCGCGAGCCGCATGTTTACCCGTCTGTCACGGTAGAACTACCGAGCGGGCAGCACGTGTTTAAGGGGAGTTGGCACATGAGCCAGGCAGAAGCACACAACACCACGCGCAAGCACGGCAGGCGCGGGCAGACGATGGTCGAGTTTGCGCTGACGCTGCCTATCCTGCTGATGTTGATGTTTGGCGTTATCGAATTCGCCCGGATTTTTCAAGCCTGGATCACCCTGCAAAACTCTGCGCGGGCGGCAGCACGCTATGCCGTTACTGGCCAATGGGACGAAGAAGTCCTGGCCGAGGCGATGGACTATACGTTCCCTGCCGGTGCAGATACCGAAGAAGAACGCCGCCAGGCCATCCTTGACGAACTGGTGCCGTGCACCACGGGCGTCGATGAGGCGTTTGCGCGGCACTGGGGGTTTGACTGCGATCCCGGCGTCGAGGAACACCAGTGGCTCCGCAATGATATGGCGCGCCTCCCATCGATTGTAGATCGCGCGCGCATTGGTGCAGCGGGATTGG
>CAZSXY010000007.1:17549-68431 GCA_964611395.1 uncultured Anaerolineaceae bacterium
ATGGCGCGCCTCCCATCGATTGTAGATCGCGCGCGCATTGGTGCAGCGGGATTGGGGCTCAGGCCGGGTGATCATTACGTCGGGCTGCAGTACCCCGGTGACAGTGACATCGTCACGGGCACGATCACGGATTCCGATCCGGGGTGGTTCCATGTCTGGATTTGCAGCACGCGCCCGCCGCTGTACGACGAGACGGCGTTGGCGCGTTATAAGCCGAGCCAGGATCGCAGCGATCGCCGGTGCGATATTCAGGAAACGGGCCTGGTGGGCGTGAACCAATACGATCCCGGCGGGCCAGGTGACGCGGTCGAGATTGTTGTTTTCTTCAACCACCCGCTGATCACGCCGCTTGGGTTGGCCGACTACATCCAGCTTCAGGCGCGGCGCGTCATGGTCAACGAGGCGTTCCGTTCGACTCGTGTGGTGAACATTCCGCCCCAGCTTTTGCTGCCGACTTTCACCCCCTCGAATACGCCAGCGCCCACAGATACGCCGACGTCTACCTCTTCTCCGACGATCACGCCGACGCCGACCTCCACCGCAACGCCGACATCTACCGCCACCATTACGCCCACGCCGCCTCCCAGTTGTGATTTGGTGCGGCTGGACGATGTGCGACTGGTGGATAACTTCCTGGAGGTCCGGGTCGAGAATGCAAACCAGTTTGGCGCGGTCTTCATTTCACGGGTCGAGCTGCAATGGTCTGCGCACCCGACATACCCCAACATGTACGTCGATCACATGCGGATTGTTGGGCGCACGCGCTTCTGGGACGGGCCGGACTACACGCCGCCCACCAATGTCGACAACACCGATCCGGGTTGGGATGATGATTACCCCACGTTCTTGCTGCGCCGGTTTGACGCGAACAGCACGACGGCGATGCGCGTGGCATTCGCTAACGGCCCGGCCCGCCTGAGCGATTACTTCGTTCCAGGAGCCTTCAATGGCACGAAACTGTACCTCAGCACCGAGTGGGGTGGCATCGGCTACGATCCTGTCGCTGATTGCGTGGTCGAAGTAACGGGGTATCCGACGCCAACGCCGACTGTTGAGACAGCTACCCCCTCGCCGACACCGATTTGCAATGACTACAGCCTGCGATTCATAGGCTTTGAGACGAACGGGGTTGTTCATTTCACCCTCCGCAACAACGACGCGTGGCCGGGCAACATCACGGGCTTTAGCATCAACTGGAACACGTACAACCGTCCATTGGACCCGGTCACGCTGGACTTTGTCTCGGTTGGTGGGCCGGGGCCGTTTGACCCTGCGGCGGTGGTGATGTGGGATCCGGCCAGTCCGGTTTCCGCGTATCCGGCATCTGGCACGTCTGGTGGCCCCGGTTGGCTGATTGACCCGGTGGTTCAGCCGGGCGAGATCATCGATGTCTGGTTCGATTTCGACGGAACGTCGGGGCGGCTGGACCGGGAACTCGACTACGAGGAATACGACTTCAACGACACGTGGCTCGTGATTGACTTCATTTGCATCACGACGAATCCGGGCGAGCCGACGCCGGTTCCCACGCCGACGCGCACGCTGTCACCGACGCCGACCATCACCCTGACCCCATCGATGACCTTTACGCCGAGTCAAACGTACACGCCGAGCCAAACGTATACCCCAAGCCAGACGTTGACACCGAGCCTGACCTATACCCCGAGCCTGACGTTCACACCATCAGACACGCCGACGATCACGCCGACGCGGACGCCAAGACCAACGAGGACGCCGAAGCCGACGAAGACGCCGACAAACACACCCGGCCCGGCCACGGCGACGTTCACCTCTACCCCGACACAGCCGCCGACGGACACGCCACAGGTCACCCCCACCCCCACGGCGACGGTTGACACAGGTGGGTTCGAGTAAGCAGCGACGACTCGTCGCGACAACTCATAAAAAAAGGCCCTGGAAACATTCCAGGGCCTCATAGTTTCAGGGTACAGTGGGGGTGAGCGGCGAATGATGTGGGTCTTCTATCGCTGGACGCTGCGCAGGGTCGCCAGCCGTTCTTCGGCGAGCGAGAGCTTGGAACCTACGACCTCAACGGTTTCGTTCAACGAGCTTTCAAGGTACGGGAACGCCAGCCAGACGTTCATCAGCCCGAACAACGCGCCGGTGATCGCGCGGTAGGCCGGCAATGTCTCGCGGATGGGCCAGAATTCAAACGGGGGGTAGCTGAACAACTGGCTGAAGCCATCCAACCCCAGCGGCCCCAGTCCCAGGATCAGGTACAGCCAGATGGGGGCGGGACGTAGCCAGCGCCGCACCCGGCTGAACAGCAACCCGGCCAGGAACATCGTTCCGTAGATGGCGAGATCGCGCTGGCACAAGGCCGCCTTGTAACCCATGTGCTCGTTGCCCTTGAACGACCGGGCCTTGAGTTGCAAGTCGGCTGACCACACGCTCAAATCCATGCCGGCAAAGTGCGGGTCTTGGGCGGCGTAGTATTCGAACGATTTGAGGTCTGACCCGGCGATTTCACGAGGGTAGACGAGCTGGTCGCCGAAGAGAAACCATGATCGGAAAGCGAACTGGTGGCACATCGGCCCGTAGATCGTGTAGATGACGTTGGCTGGCCCGGTGAGTCCTGCCTTCATCAGCACCGGCGCGGTCAGCGAGACGCCCGTGTACAGCAATAGAAATGTCAACGCGATCAGCAACCAGTTGCGCGAAAGTCGCACGATCAGGCGACTGTTGCGGATGGTGCGGCGGAGTTCGGCTTCGCTCATCAAGCGTGAATCGGTCATGCGGCGCTGTCCTCAGTGATGCGGTGTGCGTTTAGGGTGTTTGCATGCTGTCCAGGGCGCTAAGCAATTCCGCGCCGGTCAGCACGCGTGGGAAATACGCGGCAATGATGCCTTCGCCATCGATCAGGAAGCTCGTCGGGTAGCCAATGATCGCGTCGCCGTACAGGTCGTCGGTGATAGCCCCGGTGAGATCGAGTCCTACCGGGAAATTAAGCGCCAGCTCGTCCACAAAATCCGCCACAACATCGCGGGGTTCCATGATGTTGATGGCCAGCACGACAAACCCTTTTTCGCGCTGACGCTCATAGATGGTCTGGAAGTCGGACATTTCGGCGCGGCATGGCCCGCACCACGTGGCCCAGAAATTCAGCAGCACCGGCTGGCCCCGAAAATCGGATAGGGCAACCTCCTGGCCGTCCAGCAACGTGATGGTGAAATCCGGGGCACGTTGTCCAACCGCGAAACCCACCGGCACATCGATCGCAGAATTGGCCACGTCATCAAGTGACGGGACGGCGAGCGACGTTTCGGCGTCACCTTCCGGCCCGGCAGCCGCTTGAAACGCGGGGGCCTCTGTGGTTGTGCCATCGAACGCGGGGCCTATCCCTTCGCCCGCATCCAGCACGGGGACGCTGATGGCGGCGGCGTTGAATGAAGCGCCGGATGTGGCAGGCGCGTCAGTTCCGGCAGCAGGTTGGGCGACGCGCTCCCCTTTCGGCGCGGCGACGTAGAATTCTCCCTTGATCCCGGTGTCAATGCACGACGGGACGTTCCGCCAGCGTACCTGTCCTTCCAGCGCACCAACCACGCAGTTTTCAACATTGAGCTGGATGTCGCCCAGTTCGCCCTGGCTGCCCAGGCGGGTCAGGCGTTGAAGCTGCCCGCTGAAGACCATCACCCCGACCAGAACGAGAAACACGCCGCTGATGGCCTCGATGGTGCGCATATTGCGTTGCAGGCGGCGGAATACGCCTTGCGCCTGATCCAGTGCCAGCGCCGTCAACAAGAAGGGAATGCCCAGGCCGAGCGAGTAGGCCGTGAGCAAGACCCCCGCTTCCGATATCGACCCGCCCGACGAGGCGAGCGTCAGCACCGCGCCATAGATCGGGCCGATGCAGGGCGTCCACCCGGCGGAGAAAACCACGCCCATAAACATAGACCCCAGGTAACCGTACTGGTTGGCGGTATGTTCCTGGCGGCGGGTATCGACGTACAGCGCCAGGTGGATGCGGGTGATGATACGCGACCAAAACTGGCCCGGCGTATCCGCCTTGAGCGCATCGCGGAAGACCTGCGCCAGCACCAGAATCACCACCAGCGTGAGGAACCAGGATTCAACCACTAACCAGTAGATGGCGCCTATCAACGCGATGCCGGTGAACGTCGAAATCAGGTTGGCGTAGGGATTTTGATCCAGCTTGAGGGCCTGCTTTTGCAGCCAGGTGAACAACCGGTTCAGCACGCCCATGATGTGCAGTCCAAAGAGGATCACCGCCGTACCGCCAATGCGGGCGATGCCATCACGGACTTCGCCTTCCGTCACGCCGATGTGCGTGAGCGAAGACACCGCCGCCGTCGTCAGCAGGCCAAAAATCACAAAGAACAGGGTGAAGCCCAGCACGAAGAACACCCCATGCGTGAGCGTCCCGAAGCGCCGGCGAACATTGCCGGATGCTGGCCCGCCAACGGTGGTGACCTGATGCGTCAACTGACCGCCCATGTAACCCACATAAGCCGGGACGAGGGGCAGTACACAGGGCGAGATGAAGGAGAGCAACCCCGCGATAAATGCCAGGCCGATAGTTACATCACTACCCACGTTCAGTCCTCCGGTTCCTTTACACTGTCTTTAAGAACTTACAACCTATACACTAGGATGCCAGATTCGGCTTGGGCGTTTCAATGATCTTTGTCACATTATACGGGGCGTCTGGGCTGGCTATAGCGGCGCGCGTTGCCGGAGCAAAAAGCCCCGCACGACGATACCCAGCCCGATCGCTACCAGGACCACGCCGAGCACCGTTTCGCGGAAGGTGGCAATGTTTTGCGTGCTCATCAATGCGCTCAAGCCCACACCGGTCAGCGCCGCACCACCTAAGAACGCGGTGATCTGCCGCCGTGCCAGCGCGATAAGCATCCACACCACGCCCATCCCCACCAACGCAGCAGGCCACCAGGTTTCCACATCTGCCCGCAGCCGATCCTGGATCAGCAACGTGCCAAAAACACCCCCGGCGATGAGCACCAGGGCGAGCAGCAGCACAGAAAAGCGAATCCCAAACGCCGGGAAGAATGACAACCGGGGACGTGGTAAGCGCGGGCGTGGTATGCGCAGGCGGCGGCGGGCCGGCATGCTTTCCGGTGCATCCCCGTCACCTGCATCATCGTAAGCATCGCCAGCATAGGGCATATCAGCGCCGTACGCTGCAGGCGCACCAGCTGTTTCGTAGTCGTCGTACGTCTCGTCGCCAGGTATGTCGACCGGCTCATAAATTGAAATGTTGTCCGCGCGCCTGTCATCAGCGCGGCGGCGAAACGGTCGTAGAAATCGCATGACCCATCGCCTCCACTGGAATTTTACCGGGTAGGTGACTGCCGGTGATCGAAAAGCAGGGCGAACCATAAGGTTCCCCCTGGAACTTTACACCAAAGCACGTCACTTGAACAACTGGAGCCTGCGACCTTACGGCCACCTCAGGCCGGGCTGCCCTCGACACACTGCGCCCCCAACGGCCCGACAATGGCACTGTAGCGTACACCGCGCGGCAACTCGATGCGATCCCCCGCGCGGAGCGTGACTTGTTGGCGCATATCTGGAAAGGTGAGTTCGAGCGATCCCTGGACGCAGTAGAGGACCTTATCGTAGCCGTGACTGCGGACGGGGTAACGGTAGTTGGGCGCATTGACCCAGACGTAAGGTCGCAGGCGTTCGTCGCGCATTCGGCGTGTAATGTTCTCTAGGGTTGGATGTTCTCCACCGCGCCACCGTGCCACCCGGACCTGTGTTTGAGTCGATGCAACAGCCATGTGTCAGTATTGTCCCTTAGCTTCTACTATTCAATCGGACGAAAGCGTGAGGACGATAATACACTGGATGAAAAGATTCTTGCAACATGAATGTAACATTCATCGAATCTCAAGGAATTCCTCAGCCGTTGGCCTTCCGGCGGCTCGCGGGCGGGGCGATGTCGCCTGCGATTCGTTCCAGCATGGCGCGTTCTTGCTCCGGCGTGGTGATCTCGCCATTGAGCCAGGCATCCCGCAGGCGACCCAACAACGTGCCATAGATCGGCCCAGGTTTCAGGCCCGTGATGGCCTGAACTTCGCGCCCGCTTAGCGTCGGCTTGACGAAGCGCCAGGTTCTCGCGAATTGCTCGATCTGCTGGCGCGCCAGTGCAGCAGGCGCAGCCGCCCATGCCGCCAGCCATCCCACCTCGCTTAGTGGTTCCAGCAGGCGCACCACCTCGCTGGACGGAAGCGGCTGGCTGAGTTGCGGTAACAGAGCAATGGCCGCGCGTGCGTCATGTAAATGGTTGAGGTACACGCGCGAAAACTGCAACCGACGGCCCAATGCTTCCAGTTCGTTTTCTGGCAGGCGGCTGGTTAACAACGAAAAGGTGGTCAGCATCCAGTTGTCGAACTCGGCCAGAGAGGGCCAGGGGTGGTGTTCGCGTGCCTGGTGCACCGCCATAAACGCCGAGCGAACCCAGTCGTCGATGCGCAGCGCCGGGTGAATCGCGGTCAGGATGTCCAGTTGCTCCAGCCGTACCAGGGGGCGCAACGGTTCCATCTCGGCCAGGATCAGCGCCAACTCGTGGCGGATGCGGTCGCCGCTGACCCGCTCAAGCAACCCAAGCGCACTACGGATCAGTTCCTCGGTGCGTGGCTCGATCCGGAAGTTCAGCCGTTGTTCCAGCCGCACAGCGCGCAATATGCGCGTCGGGTCGTCCACAAAGCTGAGACTGTGCAAGACGCGGATCACGCCATCGTTAAGGTCTTGCTCGCCCCCGTAGAAATCGAGCAGTTCACCCATCGGTTCGGGAGAAAGCCGGATCGCGAGCGTGTTGATCGTGAAGTCGCGCCGGACCAGGTCAAGCTTGATAGAGCCTCGCTGCACGGTGGGCAGGGCGGTCGGCTGCTCGTAGAATTCGGTGCGCGCGGAAACAAAATCAATGAAGTCCGGCCAGCCATGTTCGCCTGGTTCCCCGCCCAACGCCTGCACGACGGCCTCGTTGAGCAGCCACTTGGCCGTGCCAAACTGGGCGTGGCTGCGCATATCGCCGCCATAGACCTGTTGCAGGGTACGCACAAGCGCGATCGCGTCTCCTTCGACCACCAGATCGACGTCGTGGTTGGGCTGTCCGAGCAGTAGATCGCGTACAAACCCGCCTACCACGAACAGCCCCACGCGTTGTGCCTGCGCCTGGTGGGCCACCACTTCGATCAACTGCCACAGAACAGGCGAAAGAGCCTCGCGCATCTTCTTCAGGAGTTCGCCGCGCCGCCCGTTGTCCGGATGCTGGCCCCACCGCTTGATCAGGTCGGTGCGCGTGACAATGCCGATCAGGTTGCCGTCATCACCCACCACAGGGATTTGCCCCCATCCCGTACGCATCATGAGCTGCTGCAACACCTCAATGGAGTCGCCGGGGCGGACGGTCACCTCGCCCGCGTCCATGATCTCGCGCACCAAGCGATGCCCCATGCCGTGATTCATGGCGCGGTCGACGGCGCGGCGTGTCAGCAAGCCGACTATACGGCCCTCGTGGACGACCGGAAAACCCTCGTGACCGGTGCGTTGCATGCGATCCACGACCGACGAAATGCGTTCGGTCGTGTGCACCGTTTGCACGCCCACCGACATCAACGATTCGACCAGCGTCGACTCGACGATGATGTCCGGCAATACCGTGAGTATCTCCTGCCGGATATCGGCCACGCGCCGGTTGCGGATCAGGGCGGCGGCGGCGCGACTGTGCCCCCCACCGCCGAACCGCCGCGCAATGGTGGAAACGTCAATGGCGTCGGTCGTGCCGCGTGCCACAAGCTGGATGTCCCCATCAAGCTGCACCAGCACAAACACGGCAGCCGGTTCGTACAGCTCGCGCAGCTTGTGGGCCAGCGTGGCGATCTCCTCGACGGGTTGGGCGGTAGCCGCGCACGCCAGCACCACGGCATGGCCGTTGACAATGTGCGTTTCGCTGTTTTCGAGCAGCCGCTCATACAGCGCGCGTTGTTCCGGGGATAGCCGGTGTTGCAGGAATTCACGCACGACATCCAGGTCCGCGCCGCGATCGAGCAGCCATGCCGCGCTGCGGACATCGCGCGGCGTCGTCGTGCCATAAAGCAGCGACCCCGTGTCTTCATAAATGCCCAACAGGAGCAGGGTAGCCTCAACGGGCACGAGGGAAATCTGCTGCGCGTGCAGTTGCTCGACGAGCAGGGTGGTGGTCGCCCCAACCGCATCACCGGTGAACGTCTGGTTTTCGTCCAACGTGCGGGCGAGGGGATGGTGGTCGATAAAGTGCACCGGCGTTTCGGGACGCATCCCGCGTGCGGTCGAAAAGCTCTGCGTATCCACCACCGTCACATGCTCCACCGCCATGCCCCGCCGCAGATCATCGCGCCGCCAAAACGGCATTTCGCCGCCGTAAAGCGTCAGGAAATGCTCGACATTGCGGTTGACGCGTGCCGGAAGCACCGGGACGGCTTCGGCGTCCAGCTTATGCGCGGCGAGCAACGAGGCCACGGCGTCAAAATCGGCGTTGTCGTGGGTGAGGATGAGTTTCATGGCGTGCAGTCTTTTCGTGCTTCTGGCAATAATGCGGGCGGGTTAAAGTGCCCGCCCCCTGGTTATTATATCCGGTTCCGGTTGTGGCCCGGTTAGCCCAGGGCATCCCAGACGGCGAGTTTTGCCTGGATGCGGCGCATGACCTCGTCCGCGAATTCGCTGGTGGTGGCCTGCCCGCCCAGGTCAGCGGTTCGGACGCCATCATACACCGCTTCGAGCGTTGATTCCCGAATGGCGCGGCAGGCGCGTTTGGCTTGTTCATTTTCAATGTAGCTCAAAACGGTGGCCGCTGCCATGATCATCGCGACGGGGTTGGCGAGATTCTTGCCCTGCAGGGATGGCGCTGTGCCGTGCGGGGCCTCTGCAATGATCGCGCTGGGCTGCATGTCGTCGTCGAAGCTGATGATCACGGACTCGGAACCGGCAATGGTGCCAAACATCTTCAACACGAGGTCGGACATGCTGTCACCGTCGCGGTTGAGCATCGGAATGACCAGCGATTCGCCGGTTGTTTCCAGCAACAAGGCGTAGGTCGCATCGATGAGTTGGGGATCGTAGCGCACGGTGGGATACCGCGCGGCGGCAGCGTCCAGTTCTTCCTTGAACATACCCTCGTACACCGGGCTGACCGTGTATTTAGGCCCGCCGAACACTTTGGCCCCGGTTCGGGCGGCGTAGTGAAAGGCATACTCGGCAACGGTGCGGCAGGTGCGGCGGGTGATGCGCTCGGTGCGGTAGGCGACCTCGTCCAGCCCTTCGCCCTCGCGCCACTCCTTCGCGCCATACGCGCCGCCAACCGCCATGCGCACCACGGCAATGGGCGCATGCACACCGGCAATCGGGCGCACCGGCGGCAAACGACGCCCCACGCGCAAGATCACCTGCGCGTCGATGGCTTCGCGGAGGATGGCATTGGGACTGCCGACATCGTCCGGGTCGCCGGGCGTGATTGTGGCGGCCTTGATGCCCAGCCCGTGCGTCTTGACGGCCTCGGCGGCCTCGTAAACGATCTGGTTGCGCGTCGCGCGACGGTTTTCCAGCGATAGATCAAATGTGGTGAAGTGGATGTTCGGCGGCAGGATGCCCGGCGATAGAACGCGCAGGGCCTCGTCCAGCAATTCTTGCCCTGTCTGGTCGCCCTGCATGATGACAATGGTGTGACTCTGCTCCACGATGTGCTTGTGTCCTTTCCGGTGCTCGCTCATGGCCCCCCTGGCGCGGCGAGGCGTGTGATCGTCAGGGCGGATTTGATGCCACATCGATCGCTTATGACGCAAGACATGATACCTGGATGTACGGGAGATGATTAATCCGACCGGCGCTGGCGTGCCTCCAACGTCGCGTTGATCGATGCAACCAGTGAATCCATACTGACTGGCTTGTAGATGACCATATCGCCCCCGGCTTCGATGCGCCGTTCTTCAATGTCGAGCGACTCGTAGGCGGTCACAAAGATGATCGGCAGGTCTTTGGTGACTTCGTTCTGGCGCATCATCTTGCACAAGGCAAACCCGTCCAGGCCCGGCATCATGATGTCCAGCAGCACCACGTCGGGCTTTTCCGTTTCAGCTAGCGTGATCGCGGCGGTCGAGTTGATCGTGGTGATCGCTTCGAACCCGCTGATCGTCAGGATTCTGTGTAGTAAATAGAGCGTGCTTTGCTCGTCGTCAACGACGAGGATGCGTGTCGCCATACCGGTTTACCTTTCCCCAAAACAGCCTGTCTCGCCGGGCGAAGTGCCTGCGAGTTATGGCCGGACGTCGAATCCCATTATAACCATTCGCCCGCCCGCCTGCCTATCCGGGGCAACACGGGCTATTGCCCCCCATGATGCTGTGCGTTATAGTGGGCACTGCAAGACGGTTATTCACACGCACCTGTGGCGGAGAACTACGCATGAAGCTCATCGTGGTGCTGCCGACGTTCAACGAGGCAGAAAACCTTGAAACGATGGTCAACCGGTTACTGGAACTTGACCTGCCCGTTGACCTGTCCATCCTGGTGGTGGACGACAACTCGCCGGACGGAACCGGCCAGATTGCCGACGGCCTGGCGGCGCGGATGCCGGACACGATCGCGGTGTTACACCGGCCCGGCAAGCAAGGCCTCGGCACGGCTTATCTTGCGGGATTCCGCAAGGCGTTTGAGATGGGCGCGGACCTGATCCTGCAAATGGACTGCGACTTTTCCCACGATCCGAAGTACATCCCGCAGATGTTCACCGCGATGGAAAGCTGTGACTGCGATGTCGTGATCGGTTCGCGCTACGTCACGGGCGGCAGCGTAGACCAGACGTGGAGCATCGGGCGCAAACTGCTGAGCTGGTGGGCCAATTCCGTCTACGTCAACCTGATCCTGCGCACGCGGGCCAAAGACGCAACCGGCGGCTTCCGGCTGTGGCGTGCCGGTGTGCTCAAGGGGATGGGCCTGGATCGCATTCGTTCCAACGGCTACGTCTTCCAGGTCGAAACGATCTATGTGGCCGAGAAGCTGGGCTACACCTCGACCGAAGTCCCGATCTACTTTGCCGACCGCAAACGCGGGCAATCCAAGATGAGTTTTAAGGTGCAGATCGAAGCGGCGCTGCGGGTGTGGCAGGTGTGGTGGCGACACCGTCGTTTGAATCCGGCGATGCGGCTGCACGTCGAAAGCTAACCGGCAACTAACGAGTCATCCTGATACCGAGTCGATGGGCCGTAACTATTTTCCTGACCTGTGCATCGTGGCAGGGCTATTGCTGCTGCCACTCTTGTTTTTTGCGCCCGTCACGATCGGGGGGCGCACGCTGATCCCTGCCGACAACCTCTACCAGTTCGAACCCTGGTTGAGCGCCCGCGACGCGGTGGGCGCTCCTGAGATTCCGCACAACGCCCTTCTTTCTGACCTGGTGCTGCAAAACTACCAGTGGAAATCGTTCATCCGGCAAAGTCTCGACTCCGGCATCATCCCGTTGTGGCAACCGAACCAGTTTGCCGGAACGCCGTTCCTGGCGGCGGGGCAGCATGCGGCGCTGTACCCGTTCAGCATCATTTACCACCTGATGCCCCTCCCACGAGCCTATGGCTGGTTCACGGTGAGCCAGTTCTGGCTGGCCGGGGCGTTGATGTACCTGTTCGTGCGTGGATTAGGGCTGCGGCGCGTGGCGGGAGCAGTAGCGGGTGTCGCCTACCAGTTCAGCGCGTTTTTCATCGTGAGCGTGGTCTTTCCGATGATGATCGCCGGGGCGGCGTGGCTGCCCTTGCTGCTGATGATGATCGAGTTTGTCATTCAGCGGCGGCCCCTGCGCGGCGCTCGCCCGGCGACTGCGCCCTGGGTTGCCATTGGCGCGGTTGCGCTGATGATGAACATCTTCGCCGGACACGTCGAGATCACCTACTACACGCTGATCATCATGGCATACTATGCCGCCGCGCGACTGGCAGCAATCTGGTGGCGCAAGCGGACGGCCTGGCGGCAATTGGCGCGTCCGGCGGTGTCGCTGCTGGTGCTGGTATTGCTGGGGTTGGGGTTGGGAGCCGCGCAGTTCATCCCGCTCTACGAATTGGGCACGCGCAACTTCCGCGAGGCGGCGGCGAGCTTTGAGGAAGTGCGCGGGTATGCCTTCCCCAAGCGACACGTCGCCAAGTTCATCATGCCGAACGTCTTCGGCAACCCGGCTCACCACACGTACCGGGACGTGTTCACCGGGGATATGGTGGCGCATGACTGGCCGCGCCCGTGTGAATCGTGTCCCGGCGGCTATGAGCGCGTGACCGACACCGATTTCGGCATCAAGAACTACGTCGAGGGCGGGGCCTACATGGGGATTTTGATCCTTGTGTTGGCCGCAATCGGGCTGTTCGCGCCCCGCCGCCGCACACCTGGTGCGGAATCCGATGCCCCCTACCGGCTCATTTTAGCTGTTCTGGCGCTGGTGTCGCTGACGTTCGCCTTCGGCCTGCCAACCTATGCCCTGTTGTACTATGCCTTCCCCAACATCAACCAGTTGCACACGCCATTCCGCTGGGTGTGGCCGCTGACGTTTTGTGTCGCCGTCTTCGCCGCCTATGGTGCGGATGCGCTCAGCCGGGCGCGGCGAGAGGACAGTCACGGGCGGGCCTACTGGCAGCACGCCGGTGTGCTGCGCGACCCCGTTTTTCGCGCGGCGAAGTGGCTTGGCTACGGGCTGATCGCGGCGGGGGTGGTCATCGTGGGGGGGCTGCTGGCCAGCCGCGCGGCTTATGCCACCTTCGCGCCACTGGTCGAGCGGATTTTTACGGGGCTGGCGAAAGCCGACCAGGCCTTCCCCAACGCCAAAGCGTTCTATAGCTACGAATTCTGGAACGTGTTGTTCCTGGGGTTGTTTGTCGTCGCGGCGGGGATCGTCGTGCGCGTGAGCCGCTGCCCCATTTACCTGCCCCGGCGACTCGGCGGTCGTCCGATCTGGGAGGCGCTGGCAGTTGGCGTGATCGCGCTTGACCTGGTCGTCGCCGGGTGGGACTTCAACCCGTCCGCCGACCCCGCCTGGCTGGATTATGCGCCGGATTCGATCCGGTGGTTGCAGGCAAAACAGGCCGAGGGCGTGCCGTTCCGCTACACGACAATCAACTTTGGCGAAAACCCGCTGCACGCCAACAGCACATGGGTTTATGGGCTGCACGATGTGCGCGGCTATGACAGCATGATTCCCAGGCAATACGCCGATTATATGCGGCTGATCGCGCCGCAGGGCGGCCTGCTGCATAACCGCATCGACCCGATTGCATGGGACAACGCCGGGGTGCTCGCGTCGCCGCTGCTGGACTTGCTCAACGTGCGCTACGTGATCACCGACTGGCTGATCGAGGATGCCGCAGCGCTTGGCTACCGGGAAGTGTACGTCGATAGTGCCGTGCGCATCTACGAAAACCTTGATGCGCTGCCCCGCGCCTATACGCTCCCTTACCATGACCTCACGCAAGAGCAATGCGGAGCCGCGCCAGATGACTTCGCCACCATCGTCACCAGCCCGGAGTTCCAGGCCGATCCGCGCCGCGTCGTCATCGAAGGGTTCTCCGGCGGTAAGGGCTGCGACCTGGTCTACGAGTGGCCGGGGCCGGAACACGAGGCCGACCCGGTCTATGCCAACATCACCAACTACAGCGCCATTGAAGTGATCATCCAGCCCGAAGTCGCGGAAGAGTCCTGGCTGGTGCTGGCCGATAGCTATTACCCCGGCTGGAAGGCGTTTGTGCGTCCGCAAGGGGCCGGGGAAGACGAAGAGAAAGAAGTCGCTATTCACCGGGTGAACGGCAACTTCCGGGGCGTGCGTTTGGAGCCGGGCGCGTGGACGGTGCGCTTCCGCTACAGCCCGCCGACCTTCCAGGTGGGGGCGTTCTTGTCGTTCCTGAGCGGAATGTTGCTTATCTTCATGCTGATGTTGTGGCTATGGCGTCGGTTCTACCGCGAAGACGACGAGGCCGACAGCGCCAAGCGCATCGCCAAGAACAGCCTCGCGCCGATCATCCTCAACCTGTTCAACCGGGGCATCGATTTTGCGTTTGCCTTCATCATGCTGCGCATCCTCGGCCCGGCGGATGCGGGCGTGTACTACTACGCCATTGTCATCTTTGGCTGGTTCGACATCCTGACCAACTTCGGGCTGAACACATTCCTCACGCGCGAGGTGGCCCGCAACCGCGACTCTGCCGGTCGCTACCTGTTCAACAGCACGGCGCTGCGCCTGGGTCTGTCCGCCATCAGCATGCCTGTTTTGCTGGCATTTCTGGCGATCCGGCAGGCGACGGTCAGCCCCGCGCTTGAATCGCAGGCGATCGTCGCGATTGTGCTGCTATACATCGGCCTGCTGCCGGGCAGCATCAGCACCGGCCTGACCGCCCTGTTCTACGCCTTTGAGAAAGCCGAATATCCCGCCGCGATCACCACCATCAGCACGATTGTCAAGGTCACACTGGGGTTGGGGACGCTGCTGCTTGACTGGGGCGTGGTCGGGCTGGCCGGGGGCGCGGTCGCGACCAACCTGGTCACCCTCGTTGTACTATCCTGGCTGGCACGCCCGCTGGTGCGCGGAATCTTCCGCGAACCGGTTGACCGGCCCCTCATGCGGCACATGATGGGCGAAAGCTGGCCGCTGATGATCAACCACCTGCTGGCAACGGTTTTCTTCAAGATCGATATCGTGCTGATGGAAGCGATCAACGGCAACGCGGTGGTGGGGCAATATTCGACCGCGTACAAGTGGCTCGACGCGCTGAATATCATCCCCGCGTTTTTGACCATGGCCTTGTTGCCGGTCATGGCGCGGCAGGCGCACGAAGACCGCGCGGCGCTCAAGCGCAACTACACGCTGGCCGTCAAGTTGCTGGTCATCGTGGCGCTGCCAGTGGCGGTGGTGACGACGTTCATCGCCGAACCGCTGATTCGCGTGCTGGGCGGTGATGAGTTCCTGCCTGCGGGCGGCATCGCGCTACAGATTATGATCTGGAGCATCCCCATCGGCTGGATCAACAGCGTGACCAACTACGTGATCGTCGCGCTGGATCGCCAGCGCACGCTGACGATTGCTTTCGTGGTGGGCGTGGCCTTCAACCTGATCACCAACCTGATCTTCCTGCCGTTGTATAGCTATCGCGCCGCTGCCGTGATCACGATCTTCTCCGAAGGGGCGCTGTTCCTCGCGTTCTACTGGATTATCCGCCAGGAGGTTGGCACGATGCGCTGGCACCGGACCTTGTGGCGGCCCGCGCTGGCGGCGCTGGTGTTGCTAAGCGTGTTGCTCGTGGCCTGGCGTGTGTCGCCGCTGGGGGGGGTGGTGATCGCGCCGGTGGTGTACGGGATCGGGCTGCTGGCGCTGCGCCCGTTCGGCGCGGAGGAGATGGCCCGCGTCGCTCCCCTGCTCCCTGGGCCAGTCCGCCGCTGGGCTATCGGTCAGGGCCGGTAGCCAGCCCCGGACAAAAAATCCGGCCCCAGGCCGGATACCAGTCTATTTCAACAGTTTTGAAAAAATGAAACGCACGCATCACACCCTGAACCACGACAGAAGCCTGTCCGCGTGGCCCTGAGACGGACGCGTTCTCACATCTAGTTGACAGGTTGGTGTTCGCCGGTTCGCGTCACCTTGTCCCGCTTCAGCAACACCACGCGCAGCCCGCGTTCGTGCAACAGCCGGCGCACAACGGGGTTGCTCTGAACCGGCAAAACCAGCACCTGGCCATCCTTCGCCAGTTCAAAATGATACACGTCAACCCGCCGCGCTCCCGCGTGCCAGTGCTCCTCCAACCCCACAATCGGGCTGAGTTGCCACCCGTCGGCCAGATACCTTAACAGGACATCGGCGGGTGCGTAGGCCTGGGAGCCGGGAGACCAGTGACGGCGTGTATCTTGCGACCGCAATTCCATCTCGAAGAATGATGGTGCGGTTTCTCCCATGGAACTTCACCTCCTGTGAATTCACTCGCGAAAATCACGTATCCCTGCAAGGATAGGTTATATAGAAACGACCGCGCCCCCGTAAACTCGCTGCCAGGGCCACGAAATTCAGTACATGAAACATAAGTATTGGATGCCGGTTGATCGTCCCTGCCAGTTCGGGGATGCTTGACCCAGGGTAGCCTGCAAGCTAGAATACCTTCGGCCCGTCGTCGCTTTGCACCAGGCGACGCCACAGGCACAGCACCGGCCAGGAAGTCCGATAAAAGAGCGACATTCCGCCGCTCACAGAGCGGTGTATTGTCATTATAGCATAGAACGAGGGTGAGATTCGTGGCGACTTTAATCCAGATTGGCGATATTGCGCAGTACGACGGCCAGGAAGTCACCGTGCGGGGTTGGTTGTATAACCGCACGGACAAGGGCCGGCTCCAATTCTTGTTGATTCGCGATGGGACGGGCATCGCCCAGTGTGTTGTGTTCAAGAAAGACGTCGATGCCGCAACGTTCGAACTTGCCGCATCGCTCACGCGGGAATCATCGCTTGAATTGACCGGAGTGATCCGCGCGGATGATCGCGCTCCGGGGTATCCCGGCAAATTCGAGATCGGCGTGACGTCGCTCAAGCCGATCCAGGTGGCGGACGAGTACCCCATTCAGCCCAAAGAACACGGCGTCGAATTCCTGATGGATCACCGCCACCTGTGGGTGCGGTCGCTGCGGCAATGGGCTATCCTCCGCATTCGCGCCACAATCATCAACACAATCCGTAACTGGCTGGACGATCACGGGTACATCCTGGTGGATACGCCCATTCTGACGCCTGCCGCCGGCGAAAACACCACCACCCTGTTCGCCATCGATTACTATGGCACTCCCGCCTATCTCGCTCAGACAGGGCAGCTATACAACGAAGCCAACATCGCATCGTTTGGCAAAGTCTACTGTTTCGGCCCCACGTTCCGGGCAGAGAAATCGAAAACGCGCCGCCACCTGATGGAGTTCTGGATGGTCGAGCCGGAGATGGCATTCTTCTCGCTGGAAGACTTGATGGCGATGGAAGAACAGTTTGTCAGCGCCATCGTGCAGACCGTGCTCCAGAAGCACCGTATGGAACTGGATATTCTGGAGCGCGACACCAGCCGTCTGGAAACTATCAAGCCCCCATTCCCGCGTATCTCCTACGATGAGGCGGTCGAGCGCTTGAATAAACTGGCGGAGGAAACCAACGACCCGGAGCGCAAAGCCGAACTGGCGATCCGGTGGGGCGATGACTTCGGCTCGCCGCACGAGACGGCCATCGCCGAGATGTTCGACAGGCCGGTCTTCGTCTACCACTATCCCACCGCAGCAAAAGCATTCTACATGCAGCCGGTCGAGGGACGCCCTGAAGTCTGCCGCAGCGTGGATTTGCTCGCGCCGGAGGGATACGGAGAAATCACCGGCGGTTCCGAGCGCATTTATGAAGCCGATCTGCTTGAGCAACGCATCAACGAGATCGGGATCACGCCCGAAAGCTATGCGTGGTACCTGGACTTGCGGCGCTATGGAAGCGTGCCGCACGCCGGGTTCGGGCTGGGGGTCGAACGCACCGTCGCGTGGGTCTGTGGCCTGCCACACATCCGCGAGACGATCCCGTTTGCGCGCATGCTCAATCGCCTGTATCCCTGACCGGTCTGCATGATGACTTCTATCGCCGCGCTTCGCACCCAGGTACGTCACCTTCTGGACGATTCCAGCATGGCCGACGCGCCGACGGCTTACTACGCCTTGTTTCACGATCCTGCCCGGTCTGTGCTCTATACCACGACGGACGAAACCGGGCAGGTCACCGGCTTTATCGGCGTCTTTCAAACGGGGATGGACTTATTCCGCCCGTTGGTCACGCTGTATTGTCACGATGCCGAAACCGCGGCCATTTTGCTCGAACGCGCGTTGACTCCGGGCCGTCCCTACATGTTCTTTGCCAAACTGAGCCAGTTCCCCCTGGTGAGTGACCTGATGCAATTCGAAAACCACCGCATGCTGGATATTCTACGTTTGGAGCCGCGCCGCTTTCGCCCCGTCATCAACGTGTTGGTGCAACAGACGACCGCGCACGACGGCACGCCTCGCTGCGTGATCGAGTCGGGCGGGGCGCAGGCCGTCGCCGGAATCAACTGGCAGAGTCCCGCGTTCGCCGAAATTTTCGTGCACACTGATCCCCCGTTGCGCGAACGCGGCCTCGGAACCAGCGTGGCGTCAGGGATCACGCAGGCGGTGCTGGCAGGTGGCCGGCTGCCGCTGTACCTGGTAGAAAATGGCAATGACCCGTCGCGCCACATTGCCGAAACGCTAGGCTACGTGGACACTGGCGCGCGGCAGGTGTACGCCGACGTGGTGTATACGCCGCCACCCGCGTCCCCCTAGTCGCAAGGAAAACACGGTGACAGACCCACATTCCTCCGCATCCCGCTTCCTCGCGCAACACAAGTGGCTGGCGCTGTACGCCGGAGCCAATGACGAGCCAACCATCGAAGCGGACGATGGCGTCATCGTCCTGCCTCTGAATTACGGGGGCGAGATTCTGTTCACCGCTGGTAAACTGCAAGTTGATCCGGATGATAGTTGAGTGCCCGAGCACACAACGCACGAGTCAGGATGTCACCGATGGTCGATTTTACGCTCACGTTTCCAGCGGGTTTCTTATGGGGCGCAGCAACAGCCGCCCACCAGGTTGAGGGCAACAACACCAACAATAACTGGGCGGCCTGGGAAGAAACCCCCGGACATATTTTCCAGAATCAGAAAGCGGGGCTGGCCTGTGACTGGTGGGGCGGGCGATATATCGAGGATTTCGACCGCGCCGCCGAGATGCACCACAACGCCCACCGCTTCTCTATCGAGTGGAGCCGCATCGAGCCAGAACGCGGCAAGTTTGACAACGCCGCCATCGAGCATTACGCCCACATGATCGCGGCGCTACGCGAGCGCCGGATGGAGCCGCTGGTTACGCTGCACCATTTCACCCACCCGCGCTGGGTCGAGGACATGGGGGGCTGGCTAAGCCAGGAAACCGTGCGCCGCTTCGAACGGTTTGTGCGGCTCGTCGTCGAAGAGCTGGGCCACGATGTGACCATGTGGTGCACCATTAACGAACCGATGGTCTTCGCCACGCAGGGTTATCTACTGGGGCGCTTTCCCCCTGGGCACAGGAAACTCGGCGAGACATTTCGGGTAGCGGAAAACATGCTGCGCGGTCACGCGGCGGCCTACCACGCGATCAAAGCGATCCAGCCGGACGCGCAAATCGGGTTCGCCAAACACCAGATCAGCCTGGTGGCGCAGCGCCCCGCGTGGTTCCATATCCCCGCCCGCAACCTGCTCCGGCACGTGTTCAACCGCGCCTTTGTCGAAGCCCTGCTGACCGGCGAACTACGCTTCTTGCGCCGCCGGGTGTCGATTCCGGAGGCCCGCGACACGTTCGACTGGATCGGCCTGAACTACTATTACCGCCTGCTGGTCGGGTTCAATCCGCTGATGCCACGCCAGGCCTTCATCGAGCAGACGATGCCCCGCGACGGCATTCCAGGGCCGGATGACACGGTGGGGGAAATCTGGCCGGAAGGGTTGTTGGAACACATCCGCTGGCTGGGCGAGCGCACCGGCAAGCCGATCCTCATCACCGAAAACGGGGCGGCAGACCCCGACGACTCGTTGCGCCCGTTGCACCTGGTGCGCAGCCTGCGGAACCTGTGGCACGCGCTCAACTATAACTACCAAGTGAAGGGTTATTTTTATTGGACGCTGGTGGACAATTTTGAATGGGCTGAGGGGTACGATCCGCGCTTCAACTTTGGATTATACCGGTGCGACCCCCAAACGCAAGAGCGCACCAAGCGCCGGAGCGCCGACCTTTATGGCGAAGTGTGCGCCGCCAACGCGTTGACCATGGACATGGTGCGGCGCTATCTGCCAGACCACGCTGACGAGCTATTTCCGGGAATTGACGTCAGGCGCGAAGTGCAACTGCCCGGCCATACGTAAGGGGGTTGTTGCTTTCGCCGCCGGACGCGCAAAACACCCACCCGCATACCGGTGGGTGTTGCGATAATCGGCAGACAACCTCACCCTGGAGTACAACCGGGTCCTCAGGCCCTAGACAAACCGTTGGGAGCCAGAGTAGTCGCCATCACGGAGGCTGACAATCGCACCGATCAGGTCCATACTCATCTCTTCGCAGGTTGCGGCCAGCCGGTCTACGTTCGGTTTGATGCCCTCCAGGTAGTGTGCCAGCGCCAGATTCCCCACTGCGCCAATGAACGCAGAAGCCTTCAAGATCGCAATAGCAACCTCAAGCGCCTTGCTCACCCCTTGCAGCGTATCGGCGGATGTACTGAACCCATCGGCCATCCTTTGTACCGCGTCATAATCCATTGATACTTCGGCCATTTGTTCCTCCTTAGCTCAACAACTCGCGCCCAAAGCTGAAGCGGGGCTAGAAAATCGAGTCGAACACATCGGCGATTTGCCCGGCAACGCCCAGAACATCGTTATCGGCCTGCTGCACGATGTCCAGCGCCGAGGAGATGCCCCCGCCGAAGCCGGCAATCGATGCAATGAGGGCCATAATTTCAGGGATCAGGCGGCTTTGCACTTCCTCGATGAAGGCCTGCGCGCCCTGTCCTGTCCAGGCACCGCCCATGATCGGGTTCATACCATTCCGAATGCCACCGGCAACCTCTTCCACCAGGTTAGCTTGCTGGACGATTTGCCCGGCAACATCTTGCACTTCATTCAAGACACAACTGAAAAGCGACATGGTGCCTCACCTCACTCTCTAGCCCTTAAACCGGCTTGCTGCTTCAGTGTCGCCGTCGCGCAGGTCTACCAGTGCTCCGTAGACATCCATCGACAGCTCTTGGAACTTGTCCTGCAAGGCCGCGACGCGCGAGTTGAGGTTGTTGCGGATCGCATCGGCCAGCGCGTCACCACCGCGACCCAGCAGTGCGCCGTCTTCGAGCCGTCCGGCGATGTTTTGCATGGCACGCATGAGGTCTTCAAGGTGTTGGGAGCCTTCCCTGAAGAGGCGAGCCATATCTTCCATCAGGTCATAATCCATCTGTACATCAGGCATGTTGACCTCCTTTACGTTTGAGCAGCTACGAACAGCCCAAACGGTGCTTTATCGTCTACCAAACAGCGAGCTGGCTTCCTGCTCGGCTTGCGAAATAATGTTGCTGATCTGCCGGATAGCGCCGCCAGCTTCCTCAAGAGCACGCGAGAGACGCAGCAGCCCCGGCTCGACAAGGTCGTGCATCTCGCCGTAGAACGCATCGGCTCCACGGCCAATCCAGCCGCCATGTTCCAACTCACCGACGAGACTCATTACCTGGTTGGTTAATTGCTCGATGCCTGAAGCCTCTTGCAAAAACGCGTTGGCAATGTTAGCTAGCTCGTCATAATCTGCCTGGATTTTGCCACCAACTGCGGGCATGTTGACCTCCTGACCATATCTGGTACGCCAATTTGAGGGGATGCACACAGCCCAGCCATGCAAAGCCCTGGTCTGCGCTCATTTCACGAGACGCTGTTTTGAATCGCCTACCTCCTGTGCTAATTATGTGTTATATCCTTCGATAGCGAATCACGGACGTTATGAAGATGACTCAGAGGAGCATGATTAGAGTCAGTGTAGGATGATCGTTTAACGTTTGTCAAGCAGCCACTGATAAAAAACATCATGCAAATCAGTAAAAAACATCTAAAAATGCGGGGCCGCCGCCGTGTTGGCTGGCGTCATCCCCTTTTCGAGCCGGGTCTCGGGCGGCTGATGCGCCTGTTCAGTCAAAAGAAAATGTCACCGAAAGGGCACCAGGCCATGATGTGCCCGTTTCCACTTAGGGCGGCGGGGTCGCTGGCGATGGTGTCGCGGTGGGCGTGCGGGTCGGGGCCGGCGGCGCAACCCTTACAGGGACGTTTTCGGTGCTGCCGATCACGATCACGCCACCTTGCCAGACCCATCCCTCCCTGCCATCATCCATACGGATAAAATACCAGCTTCCTGAGGGGTTAATCCCCTGGATTATGGCCATTTCCTCCGGCCTGAGGCTTCCGATCAGGGGATGATCCACGCTATCACCCGCCCGCACATTGATTCCGCGCGGGTCATCCGCGATCACATAAGGCACTTCCGGCAAAGCCTGTTCCAGCACCGCCGTGGGCAGCCACCCCACAAACCGGATCGTACCCCCCGGCCCGCCATACACCTTGACTTCGCGCAGCATGGTATCCGGTTGGCCGGGGAAGGGCACTTCCCTGTCGCTGATAAGCTTGACGCGCGTCCCGGCCCGGAGTGAGACTTCGTTAATTTCGTAGGCGTCTGTTCCCAGCCCTGGAATGATGTACAGGGTAGTTGCCTCCACCAGCACCAACGGGATGTCGGAAAAGTGCTGCAGCATGAGTTCCCCCGGCGAAAGGGTCGCGGTCGCAGTTGGTGTGCGCGAGGGCGTCGGTGATACCAGCCGGGGATCGACGGTCGATGTCGGGGCCGGTGTAACAGTTGGCAGGGGCGTGTGCGTCGCGGTGTGGGTCTCCGTCGGCGGCAGCGGCGTAGCAGTCGGGCGCGGCGTGTGCGTGGGCGTATCCGTCGGCGTGAGGGTCGGCGACGCGGTAGCGGTGGGGGATGGGGTGGGCGTGTGTGTCGCGGTCGCAGTCGGCGTATTCGTTGGCGTGCGCGTGGGCGTGTCCGTCGGTGGCGGGGTCGGACTCGGCGTTGCCGTCGGTGGCAGCGGGGTATCCGTCGGCGTGCTGGTCAGCACAACCAACCCACCACCGTTTGCCTGGGTGGGCGTTGGGGCGCTTCTCGTCGCTGTTCGCGTCGGAACCGGCGTGCCGGTAGGTGTGCGAAGCATATCAATGCCGCTTGCCACGCGCGTTTCTGGCGATGGGGCCGCGCTCTGACCCGACATACCACCGGACAGCAGCCATGCGCCCCCGGCCACGACGGCGGCAACGATCACCACGCCCACCACCAACCCCAGGCGGCCCCGGCGCGACTTCGGCGGCGCGCCGATGCGCACGATGATCACCGTCACGTTATCCGGTGCCCCCCTCTGGCGCGCCAGGTCGATCAGCTTGCGCGCGGCGACCTCCGCGCGGTGGCGGCGCACGATAGTCAACATCTCGTGTGGCTCCACCAGGTCCCACAACCCGTCGGAGCACAGCAGGAACAGGTCGCCGGGGTGAGTCGTCACGCGGCGGTACACCGGTCGCAGCGGCTTCGACTGGCCGATGAACGCCGTCACGTTCACGTTGCGAGCAATCCGGGCATCCTCCTCGGAGATCAACCCGGCATCAAGCTGGTGTTGGAGCACGCTCTGGTCATGGCTGAGCAGTTCGATGAAGTTGTTCTGGACGCGGTATACGCGCGCGTCGCCCACATTGAACAACACGGCGTCACCACCCGGCATGAGCACCAATCCCGCCGCCGTCGAGCCGATGCGCGGCAGATTGATCTGCTCCGCCTGGGCGCGCACGGCATCGTTGGCCGCCTCCAACGCGCGGCGCAATGCGGCGAACGGATCGGCATCCAACGCCGCGTAGTATTGCTCCAGAATCGTGGCAACTGCCGTCTGGCTGGCAACATCACCGCCACCCATGCCACCCATGCCGTCAGCGACGATGAACAACGCCCCGTGCGCGTAGGCGGGATCATCCGGTGCGGGGATGCGAAACCCCAGATGATCTTCATTGCGCTTGCGCTTCAGCCCGACGTCGGTGCGCCCGGCGACATCCAGGGTCATCAACTGCTCAGCCATAGTGATCAGCCTTCATAATCGTCCGGACCCAGGTAGTCTGTCTTGTCCAGGTCGCTGCCGGGGCCGGATTCCATCTGGCTGCTGGAGAAGAAGGTGAATTCGGTACCTTTGCCCACCATGACCACCACCCCATCGTGCAACGGATACGGCTCCTGTGGCGTGATGCGCACGCCGCCAACGCGCGTCCCGTTGGCGCTGCCCTGGTCGGTGATGAAGAAGCGCCCGCCTTCCGCCGTAATCACCGCATGGCTGCGCGACACGCTGGTATCCTCGTCCAGCGACAGGTCATTTTGCTGCTGCTTGCCGCGCCCGATGCGGAACGGGATCGATGTAATCTCGATGGTGGGGCCGGTGCGACTCAACGCCGGTGAGCGGTTGATCTGAAGCACGGCCAGCACGTCCAACGGCCCTTCGAATACATCGGTCATCTCATCGCCAAAGCCCATGACATTGGTTGGCGGGGCGTCGGCGGCAACCGCAGCCGGTCGTTCCTGGTCGGCCTGCTTGCCGCCCGCCTCACCTGACGGCATCTGGTAAAAGCCCGTCTGTTCGGCCAGGAAGCCCGTACCGGTCGCGGCTTTCTTGCGGGGACGGATCATCAGAATCAGCACCACGACCAACGCCGCCCCAATCACGCCGACGACCAGGGCCAGGATCGGGTTGTCGCGGACATTGTTCGTGACTTCCTCGATGAAGCCCGGCGCAGGCGTGGGCGTGGGCGTGAAGGTCGGTGCGGGGGTGGGCGTGGCAGTGGGCGGCGGCGGCGGGCTATAGGCAAAGGTCACCGCGCCATCCGCCAGAAAGTTCCCTTGCGGCCCGTATGCCGTGACGACGGCGGTGTATTCGCCCGCTTCCAATTCTGGAATGCGCATGGGCGGGTCCTGAATGTACTCACCGGTGACCAACCCATCTTTGTTCCGGAGTTGCAGCTTGAAGCTATCGATCCGGTCTTCGGCATTGGTTTCGACGACGAAGACGAAATCCTTGGTTTCCTCGTCCTGGCTGACCGCAACCGAGATCGTGATCGGTTCCAGGGTGGGGGTGACGGTGGGCGTCACCGTGGGAACCGGCGTCGGCGTGAGCGGCGGCGTATAGGTGAACGCCTGCCGTTCGCTGCGCGTCAAGTTTTGCCCCGTCGGGCTTTGCGCAATCACCTGAACCACATAGTCTTTGAGCGGTTCCAGCCCTTCGGCCCCGATACTGACCGTTTCGGCAACATCCGTATTGTAGACTGTCTTGAGCTGGTTGGTCTTGGCATCAACCACATTCACCTGCAACCCGGCCATTTGCGACACACCGACCAGCGTC
The DNA here is from genome assembly GCA_964611395.1 of uncultured Anaerolineaceae bacterium. Classification (GTDB taxonomy): domain Bacteria; phylum Chloroflexota; class Anaerolineae; order Aggregatilineales; family Aggregatilineaceae; genus CAZSXY01. The sequence goes on from CAZSXY010000007.1 coordinate 42,611, forward strand.
AGGTCGAGCATGATGATGTCCGTTTCCGGGTCATAGGCGATGCTGTTGAGTTCCACGCCAACCGGTATCGGGGTGAATGTCGCCGGCGGGGGGGTCGGCGTCGGGCGCATAAACGTAAATTCATAGGTCACTTTGTCGATCATGCGGTCGCGCTCGCCGGGCCATTCGATAAAGTTTCCGCTGCTGTCCAGCGCCCGCAGTTCGACGCGTACCTTGCCGTCCAGGTTCACCGCCGCCAGCGCCACCGGTGCGGGCAGCGGCTTGGGCACGAGGTGACTATCGAGTAACTGGTTATTGTCATCAAAGAAGTCAAAGCGGTAGCTATGGATCACCTGCTCACCCTGCACGCGCACTTCGAGGTAGACGAGGTCTTCCTCGACATCGCCACGAACACTCAGAATCTCCATGTCCACCACCACAGGGGTCGGGGTCGGGGTGGGCGTTTCGGGTCTGGCAAAGTCGCGCGGAACCTGAATAGTTGTCGAGGCCGACAGGATCGTGCCATCGTCCAGCGTGACGATCAGGGTGGCGGCATGGGGGCCGGCGGTCGGGAAAAACACGGCCTGCGCCAGCCACTGGCTCTTCAGCGCGTCCATAATGCCCTGAAACAGGTTCCCCAGGTTCCCCTGCTCGCCGACAGCCGACAAGCCACCGGTCTGAGCGGCCATGTTCTTCAGTTCGGTCGGGTTGAGCTTGGCCGTCGTCAGGCCAATCGTGTGAACCGGCACGCGGGACGACGAGGCATACGACACCACCTCGGTGAAGGTGTGGCTGCTGCATGGCTGCCCTTCCGGCTGAGCCACTTCGTCCGTGCCATCGGTGAACACGATCACCGCGCGGCGACCCGGCGGGGCCTGGCTGACGCGACCGATGGCTTCATACGCGGCATCGTACAAGCAAGTGCCGCTCAGGTTCACCGGCTGCACCTGGCCGATGGCGTTGGTTGCCCGGCCCCGGTCTTCGGTGAAATCCTGGAGCAGGTTGATGTTCTCGTTGAAACGAATGACGGCAAACCGGGCTTCTTGGGGCGCATCATTGATCGCCTGGATCGCCGCATCGCGCATTTCAGCCCCCGCCGGACTCATGCTCCCACTTGCATCCAGCACCAGCGCGATGTAGAACGGCGTGGTCGGCTGTTCGACGGCGACATTCTCCGCGACTTCGCCGTCATCAAGCAGGATCTTGGCCGACTGCACCTGCGCATCGGTCACGACATGGCCGGTGCTATCGGCAATGGTGAAGTACAGGTCGATCTGCAACCCGTCGTCGCCCAGATCGGTTAATTCCGGGTAATTGATGATCAACTGGGTGGCTGTTTGCGCATGGATGACAAACGGAAAACCAGCGAGGCCGATCGTCACGAGAGCAATAAGACTATGAATGATGCGCCGGGAAACGATCATGGGGAACCTCTTTGCACACTCAGATGGCCTTGATGCTGGCCGGGGCCAAAGGCCACTCGCGAACCCCGGTGACGGGTCATCCTGGCTGATGCGCGGGGCTATGGCGACCCGAAAGCGGTGATCTTATTGTGCAATAGGTGCCCCTGTTGATGCAACCGGCCCGTGTTCCGCTCACTAATCAGAACCCGGGACGGTAATAGTTACATCCAGAAAGGCACATGCGAGACTGCGAAAGCCGCCGCCTGTGCGCCGTCGCGGCTGCGTGGCTTCGAACGATCCGGGCCGCGTGCAAACGCCCGATTGGCGATGTTCGCCCCGCGCCTGTACGCAATTGACCACCCCCAGCCCTGCGGTTAGAATGAAGCCGGTATGGACCGGGTGGCCGGTCCAGCGCACCGAAGAGTGGGCCACGCATCATGCCTAGGCGTAACTGGAACAGAGTCTTTGTGACCGGCGGCACCGGATTCATCGGGCAGCGCGTGATCGCGGCGCTGGTGGATGCAGGCGCGCACGTAACCGTTCTGATACGGCCCGAACACGAAGAACGGCTGGGGATATTGCGCCGCCATGTACGCATGGTTTACGGGGATGTGTGGAACAGCGCCAGCCTCAAGGGGCGCTCACGCGGGCACGGCGTTGTGATTCACCTCGTCGGCAGCATTCGCGCCCAGCCGGAACGCGGCCTGACGTTCCACCAGCTCAACCTGGTATCGGCCCGCAATGTGATCAGCATGGCGGTGGGCGACGGCGTGCCCTATTTCGTGCTGCTCAGCGCCATCGCGCGGCCGCCGGGCGTTTCGAGCGAGTACCTGCGCAGCAAACGCGAAGCAGAAGAATACCTGCAAAACAGCGGGTTGCACTGGACGATTGTCCGTGCGCCGCTGGCCTTTGACCGGACGCATTCGGGCGGGCGCTTCCTTAGCATTGTGTCTGCGATCGGGGGATTTCCGCTCCTGCGCGTGTTTGTGGGGCGCTACACGCCGCTGCCCGTTGATGTCGTCGGGCGAGGCATCGCGCAGGTGGCCCGGCAACCCGATATGCCGCGCAATCAAGTGCTCTATGCGAGCGATCTGCGCCGCCTGGGGCGCGAGGCGAAGGCTCCCCACCGCTCGCGCAAAGCACCAAAACTCTCACTCCCAGAAGACGAGTTCTTCGATGACGAAGCGCCGTTCGGGTGGCTGCCCGGAGCACCGCGCGAAGACGAGTGAACGCTCCCCCCAATAGCAAGCGAGGAACCGGGCGGTTCCTCGCTGTTGTGATCCCACCAACTGCGCTCTACCCCTTTACGGGGAAGCCGGCAACCGTCTCAAGGAAGTAGCGGTGAAAACGCGAATCATGCGTGAGTTCGGGATGAAAAGCCGTCGCCAGCCAATGCGCCTGGCACACCGCCACAATGCTGCCGTCTTCCAACCGGGCAAGCACCTCGACGCCATCATCATATGCGACCACACGCGGCGCGCGGATAAACACCGCATGAAACGGCTCCGCGCCCAGCACCGGCACGGTCAGGTTCGTTTCGAAGCTATCCACTTGCCGCCCGAAGGCGTTGCGGTCGACTTTGATATCCATCACGCCGATCAGGGGCTGCTCGCGACCGATATCTTTGGCAAGCATGATCATGCCCGCACACGTGCCCCACACCGGCTTATGCCGGGCGAATTCTCGCAACGGTTCCAACAGATGGAAGGTCACCGCCAGCTTGCCGATGGTTGTGCTCTCACCCCCCGGAATGATCAGCGCATCCACTCCCGCGAGATGCTCTGGCAGGCGCACTTCGACGGCGCGCGCGCCAAGCTCGTTCAGCATTTTCTCGTGTTCGATAAAAGCGCCCTGTAGCGCCAGCACGCCAACGTTGATCATTGGTCTGTCCTACGAATCCCCGTCATGCCGCCACGATCAAGATCGACTCTAGCGCCCAATGGGTGCCGCGACAAGCGCATTGGCCCCACTTGGTCTCTACCGGCCCCCACCTGGTTTTCTCCGGGATGTGACGCTTCTGTCCAAGTCGGCCAGCACTTGCCGCTCAAAGACATTGCTATTGCGGAGCCGTCAATTGCCCCTGGCTGATCCAACCGACCTGGCCCATGCAGTCGACCTCGTACCAGTTCGTCACGCCGTCATTCCCCGCTCGCAGGATCGTCACCGGTGAATTGGCAAAGCACACGGTGTTGGAAATCGAGCGCTCTGACGGTTTCGTATACAGAGGTCGTGTCATCGGCATCGCGGGTAGAATGATCTGCTCACCCACCTCGAAGTAGGGATCGGCAGGCTCCTTCAGGAGCAAACCGGGATCAAGAACTTCGGCAGGCACGGGCGCGATGCCCAAGAAGGCCCGCCACTGATTCTCCAGATCGAGGAAACTCTGGCCGGTGACCGCTTCCAGCGCGCCGGGGACGTCGGAACCATGCCGCATCTCTTCAACAGCAGCGCGATACGTGTCCATGCCGCCGTAGGTGTCAATCAGCCAGTTCATGAACGACGATCCCATGTCGTAGATCAGGTGCGTGCAGCCATCTTCTGCGGCGGTCAGCGCACCACCTCCGGGGCCTTCTCCCTGAAACGAAGGGAAATCGCCATCACGCAACGCGGCGAGCGTGCTCAAGCGCTCGTGAACCGGGTATTCCTCGAACGTCTCGAAGAACATGGCCTGGCCCTCGACCCACCAGCTAGGCCCGCGCAACACGCCTAATTCCTGCTGGTACAGGTGCGCCACCTCGTGCGCGGTCGTCGAGGCGGCCTGATTCATCTGGAACGCGACGGTGGGCGTTTGGGGATTCCAGATGCAGTCTTTGCGAATCTCGGCGGGTTCAAGTGTGCGTACGCGCTGAATGGTGCTCCCTGCCTCCGGGATGGTCGTGCCCGTAAAGCCTAGCTGCGTATCGTCAAAGGACTCATCCGTGCGATATTCCAGCCACGCCGGGCCGGGCGGGAAGATAACGGCCATGGGACGATAGGGCAGCGGCGCGCCAAAACCTTCCAGGTAGCGCTCGCGATTGCTCGCCAGCGCATCCAACACAACCTTGCCGAGTTCTTCGGGCATCCCGTACCAGTAAACCAGGATGTCTTCGCTTTCGGCGCGATACCATTCGCGCCGCGTATCATAATAGACCGCGTGAACGGGCTGGCTGTCGACGCCACCCTGATCGGTTCGCACAGCCCAGACGGCGTCAATCTCGTGCCAGGGGGGAAGCCCGCCCCCTTCATACGGAATGGCGATCCATTCGTTAGGCGTATCTCCCGGCCTGGCGGTGATGCGCCCGCCCTTGCCGGTCGCGAACGTGTAAAACAAAATCACCCGCTCGATGGTCGCCCCTTCTGGGGGGATGATCGTGGCTTTGAACTCAAGCCCGCTTGGATAAAGGGAGCGGTACGCCATGTTGGTAAAGAGAAACCCGTCAATCGCCTGATCCGGATAGGCCTGTGGCTCTTCTTTACCGCCCACAATGGTAAAGGTGTAATCACCATCCTGGGCAATGGCCGGAGGGAGCGCCCCCCAAAAGAGGCTCAACCCCAGCGCGCAAAGTGTTACCAGCAATAGTGTTCGTCTTGGGCACAACATTTCAAGAAAATCTCCTCACGCTCACTCGTCACGACTTCGTTCCGCTGTCCTCCACGCTAGGGTTCAAGCGGAAGGGTACGTGATAAACTCTTGCCTTCTGTTGCCGCGGTAATTTCCGCGTGGTCTTGAAATTGACTCATGTACAGGTCATAGTAGAACCCTTTCGCCGCCAGCAAGTCACTGTGCGTGCCACGCTCGATGATCTGGCCGTCATTGATGACGTATACCTGATCGGCATTGCGAATTGTACTGAGACGATGGGCGATCACAAAACTGGTGCGGCCTTTGAGCAACACATCCAGCGCCGCCTGAATCAGTCGCTCGGTGCGTGTATCGACGCTGCTCGTCGCTTCATCCAGGATCAACAGCCGGGGATCGGCCAGGGCCGCGCGGGCAATGGCCAGCAATTGCCGTTGTCCCTGGCTAAGCCCGCCGCCGCGCTCGCCCAGTACCGTCTGGTAGCCCTCCGGCAGGCTGGAAATGAAGTCGTCAGCATGTGCCAGCCGGGCGGCGGCGATGACTTCCTCATCGGTAGCATCCAGGCGGCCATAGCGAATGTTGTTCATCACCGTGTCGCTAAAAAGGAAGGTGTCTTGCAACACGATCCCGATCTGGCTGCGCAGGCTGGCGCGCGTGACATCGCGCACATCATACCCATCGATCAGCACCGCGCCCCGTTCGACGTCGTAAAAGCGGGGCAGCAGGTTGATGATCGTCGTCTTCCCGGCACCGGTCGGCCCCACCAGGGCGATGGTTTGTCCCGGCTGGGCTTCGAGGCTCACGCCGCGCAAAACGGGTTCGTCTTCGTTATAGCTCATCCAGACGTCGCGCAGTTCCACGCGGCCCTGGATAGGGGGCAGTTCAACCGCCGTTGGCTTGTCTGCGACATCGGGCGCGGTGTCGAGGAACTCGAAGATACGCTCCGCCCCGGCAATGGCGCTCTGAACATTCGTCCACAACGTGGCGATGAGCTGGATCGGCTGGTTAAACTGCTGCACGTAGGAAATGAACGTGATGATGAGTCCCAGCGAGATCACCGCCCCGCCGATCTCCTGATTCCGCAGCATCAGGATGCCCCCCGCCCCGGCCACGATCACCATAGAAATGTAGCCCAATGCCTCAAGCGCGGGCGACAGCGCACTCGTGAAGGCGACCGCCTTGATGTTGGCGTCGCGGTTGGCGGCGTTCGATTCACGAAAGCGAGCGATGTTTTCCTCTTCTCGCGTAAAGGCCTGGGCTTCGCGCACGCCTGCGATGTTTTCTTGCAGATCGGCATTGACGTCGCCGATCTCGCGGCGGGCCAGCCGGAACGCCTTACGCGCCTGGTCAGAAAACCAGAGGGTCGCCAGCAGCATGAACGGCACCGTAATGAGGCTCATCAACGAAAAAATCACGTTGCGGCTGAACATGACGTAGAGCAACCAGGCGATCAGCAACACGCCGCGTACCACCTGAACCAGGGCAAAGGTGATCGCTTGCTGTAGCGTGTCGGTGTCATTGGTGATCCGGCTCATGATCTCGCCGGCCTCATGGCGGTTATAGTAGGAAAGCGAAAGCCGGTGGATATGCTCAAAGACTTTGACGCGCAAGTCACGCAGGACGCGCAACCCCGCCCAGCGCATCAGATAAAACATCAGGCCGGTCGTCACCGCGCCTGCAACAAACAAGGCCACCAGCAAGACGATGATCGTGCGAATGCCCGCCAGCGTCTCTGAGCGCCCCAACGTTGCATGGTCGTCCACGAACCAGCAGTTGTCTTGTGACGCCTGCGCGAATTGTTCCATGCCCCCTATTTGTTGCTGTCCGTAGGGTGTCAGGTAACAATCGACCACCTGCCCGACCAGATCGGGGGTGATGACTTGTGTCCAGGCGCTGAAAACGGCGAGCAGCATCACCAAAACCAGCGCCATGCGCCTGCCTTTGAATTGCCGCCAAAAACGGGCCAGTGTACTGCGCACGCTCTTGGGCTTGCTGGTTTCGACCTGGAAGATGTGGCGACGATCCATCATGAGAGCACCTCCTGACCACCGGGTTCAGGAATGGCCTCGGCGTCTTCGACCAGTTGGGAGCTATAAATGTCAGCGTAGATCGGACTGTCCTCCATCAATTCCCGGTGAGTGCCGCGCGCCACAATGCGCCCCCTGTCAAGAACGAGAATCAGGTCGGCGTTCAACACGGTGCTGATTCGCTGGGCGATCACGAAACTGGTGCGCCCTTGCATGAGTTTGTCGAGCGCCTTTTTGATCTGTACTTCGGTTGCCACGTCCACGCTGCTGGTGGAGTCGTCGAGAATCAGAATACGCGGGTTCAGCAGCAACGCCCGCGCGATTGCGATCCGTTGCTTCTGCCCCCCGCTGAGCGTCGTTCCGCGCTCTCCTACGGGGGTATCGTACCCGTCGGGGAACGTCATGATGAAGTCATGCGCAGCGGCAGCCCTGGCGGCAACCATCACGTCCTCAAGCGAGGCGTCGGGCCGCCCAAAGGCGATGTTGTCGCGGATGGAGCCAGTGAACAGGGTCGTTTCTTGCAGCACGATCCCGATATGCGAGCGCAGGCTGTTCAGCGTCACATCGCGCACATCGCGCCCATCGATCAGTACCGCGCCCTCGGTCGCATCATAGAAACGTGGAATGAGGTTGATGATCGTCGTTTTCCCGCTTCCCGTCGCGCCCAACAACGCGACCGTTTGACCGGGCAGGGCCTCAAACGATACATCCTTCAAGACGTACTCTCCGCTGTTGAAATAGCGGAAAGAGACATTTTCGAAAACCACGTGTCCGGCAACGGCGTCGAGGGGAACGGCGTCGGGCTTGTCTTCGACTTCGCTTTTGGCGTCCAGAATCTCAAAAATGCGGGTGGATGAGGCGGCAGCCTGCGACAGTAACGAGATGATGAAGCCGAATTGCCCCAACGGAAAGAAGACATAGACGAGATACAGGCTGAACTGCTGCCATTCTCCCAATGTGAGTGAGCCGTCTAATATCTGGGTGCTGCCCGCGTAGAGCACCGCCACCTGGCCCAGGTTGGCGATGAGAAACACGGTCGGGAAGATCAGGGCAAAGGTGCGGCTGATCTTCAGGTTTTGTTCCAGGTGGCTGTCTGCCGCCTCGTTAAAGCGTACCTGTTCGTATGGTTCCCTGCCGAAGGCTTTGATAACGCGGATGCCCGCCAGATTCTCCTGGAGAATCGTGTTGAGTCGGGACAACCGCACCTGCAGCGTCGCGAACAATGGTTGAGCGATCATTCCGAACCCGGCGAACATGAGCAACGCCAGCGGAAGCACCGGGAGCGCCACCAGCGTCAATTTGAAGTTCGTGGTGAACAGGATGGTGAGCGTGCCGGTGAGAAGCACGAAAGCCTGCAGCGTGAGCAACAACCCCTGCCCGACAAATAAACGCACCCGTTCGACATCATCCGTCGCCCGGATCATGAGCTGGCCGGTCTGGTTCCGATCATGATAGCTGAACGAAAGCCGCTGGATTTTGGCGAACAACTCGTTACGGAAGTCGAACGCTATGCTCTGCGACAGGCGCTCGGCCATGTACCCCTGAACAAACGCGAACACTCCGCGCGCAATCGCAAACACGATGATGGCAACGCCCGCCGCGATGATGGCTTGCTCGGCCCCGTCCGCATCCAGCCGGAGCTGGTCAAGGGTTGTGCCCGTTCGCTGCACGATCTGCCCCTGGACTGCGGGCGACAGGGACAAAATCTGGTTGGCGGTTGTGCCCCCGGTGATGCTGTCAATGATATTGCGCACGAGGCGGGGAACCATGAGCTGCGCCCCCGTTGAAATCAACAGGGCGGCGTAAGCCACAAATGCAACCAGACGGTAACGACCCAGATAGCGCAAGGCACGCCCCAGGTCCTTGAACCCCTCCCGGCCAGGCCGCACCGAACCATGCGGTGGCCCTTGTCGACGATTCAAACTCATACCCTCTCTACACTCAGATACATCATGCTACAGCGATTCCCCGCTTTTCGTCGGGGAAGTGGGTTTCATCGATTCATCGCGCGCCCGCAGGCTCTCATACAGCCTGTCAAGCAGCGCGCGTAACGTTTGTTGTTCCTCAACGGACAGCTCGCTGAACAGCTCGTTCACAAAACCGGCCACCTCTGGCGCGCGGGCGTGAATCAGCGCTTCGCCCTTGCTGGTAATACGGATCAGGAACTGGCGACGATCAACGGGGTGAATATGGCGCTCGACAAACCCCTGTTCCTCTAACCCGTTCAGCAGCGCGCTGATGGTGTTCCGGCTGACGTCGAGATCATCGCTCAATTCGCTGGGGAGCATCCCCTGCTCGTTGCCTTGACGCTTTGCCAGCATCAAGCGGATGAGCAGCTTGGTTCTCGATAGCGACAACCTGTCCTCGGAAAATTGCCTGCCCATTAATTGCTTGATGAGAAGCGTCACAGACTTCAGGCGAGAAATGAGTTGAAGCCCAAACATATCGGGCATGCCCAATATCTCGGTCATGAGGGCTTCGACATCCGCCCGTGGGGCCATGTGTGTTTGGTGCTTTCTGGTCATCGACACACCCCTTAGAGATAATTCCACGCAGAACTATACGAGGCCAAACTAGTTTTGTCAAAAAATGAAACGTGCGGGTACGGCACGCCGATCGTCTGTAAGTCGCGTTGACATGGATGTTTGGCGCGGGATATAATCCGCCGACGAAATGTATCGTTGGATACGCTGCGAGTCCGTCTGCGGCTCGCTTGACAGATACCTGGTTTGAGATGGTGAGGGTTGATATCTATGAGGAATTCTTGGTTTCGAACGTCGTGGCTTGTGATCCTGGTGTTGGTAGTTGCGGCCACCGGTTTGTGGCAAGGACAGCAATCGGCTGTCGCCCAGGAAGGCACACCTAACCTGCTGGTCAATGGCGGCCTGGAAACGCCCTATTATGGGCAAGGGGCACCCACCCGTACCGCGCCCAACGGCTGGTTTCTCTGGGTGGGCGCGGGCGCTCCGGAAGCGTTCCCCCACACGGATCCGATCCAGATACTCGACGGCGCGGCTTCCTGGAATGTCAAACAGGGCTACACCGCTTTCACGGCAGCGGGCTACCAGCGCGTCAGCGGGCTAACCGCCGGTGACGTGGTCAAGCTGACGGCCTATGGGTGGTTGTACACGTGCAACAATATCACCACATCGTGCGTGATCCCCGATCCGCCATACCGGCAGTCGGACACTTCTGCTGGCGCGTCGCTCAAAGTCGGCATTGACCCGAAGGGGGGCACGAATCCCGCCTCCGCCGATATCGTCTGGTCTGCGCTGGCGTCCCCCTACGATCAGTGGGCCGAACTGACCGTGACGGCCGAGGTTGAAGGCGATGCGGCCACCGTGTTCCTGTATATGTCTCAGTCGGCGGGCCTGGCGATCAACAACGTCTACTGGGACAAGGTGTCGCTGGTCCGCACCGAGGAAGGCGTCGAGGCGCAAGCCCCCGCGGAAGTGCCCTTTGTGACCCCGCAGGGCGTTCGCCCTGATGGCAGCATTGTGCATGTGGTGCAAGCAGGTGATACGCTATCCAGCATCGCCTATGCCTACCGCGAATATGGCGTCACCAACGAGTCCATAGCGGCGCTGAACGAAGGAATGAAGCCCAATACCCGCGTGCTGCTGATCGGGCAGGAGGTGGTCATCTTGCCGCCGGGATCGGTGGACCCCGTGACAGGCCAGCCGCTGGCTCCGGGCACAACCCTGGCCCCGGCTACCGCGGCCACGCCGATACCGACCCCCACCGCGCTGCCGATCACGCCCCCCAGCCAGCCCGATTCGGAGTCGGCACCCCCCACGACTCAGCCTGAAAGTGCTGCTCCGGTCAATTTTGGGCCTGCGCAGGCAGAGTTTGCGCCGTTTGAGAAGGGGTTCATGTTCTGGCTGGAAGACACGAACCAGATCTTTGTGCTGGTCAATGGCGCGGACTCGCAGCAAGGCACGTTTACCGCCTACCAGAACACCTGGATGCAAGGTATGCCCGAAACCGATCCCAGCATCGTTGCCCCGACGGGCTTCACGCAGCCGGAAAAACGCTTTGGCCAGGCCTGGCGCACGTACGCTGGCGTGCGGGAATCGTTGGGCTGGGCTACGGCTGAAACCGAAAGTTTCACCGCCCTCGTCATCCGGCAGGATGAACTCCTGGCTTTCAATGGGCCGGATGGCCGGGTCTACCAGCTCGACCTTGAAGGGAACTGGTTTGCGGTTGATCTCGCCGCGACCGAGTAACCCTCCAGCCGGTTCATTCTTCAATAAATTCGGGAAGTGGAACGACCGCGTGCAGCAATGCATGCGGGCGTTTTTTTGCTGGCAAACGGGTGATCGTCTCAGGCAGTTAGAACCGGCTTTTTGACCCCCTCACCACGCGCAACCATGTGCCAAACGGTATTATTTATAATAAAATTGGTTACTATACCGCAATAGCATCTGGAATGTTGCTCCAGACTGCACGCCCAAGACAGCAAATCATGCTGTCTATCCCCCCGATGTGGACAGAGAGGATTTCCAAATGCATAACTCAGTGGACTCGATCAGTCGTGCGTTGGCTGAGCAACAGTACATCGCTACACAAGAAATCTCAACGGTTCTATTTCTGGCCGAAAGGTTGGAGAAGCCGATTCTGGCCGAAGGCCCGGCGGGGGTTGGTAAAACGGAGTTGAGCAAAGCATGGGCTGCGGTTACCGGCCGCGAACTGGTGCGCCTCCAATGCTATGAAGGGTTGGATGAGAGCAAGGCCCTTTATGAGTGGGAGTATGCCAAGCAGATGTTGTACACGCAGCTCTTGCGCGACAAGCTGTCAGGGCTGCTCGCAGACACCAAGACGCTGGCAGAAGCCGCCGATCGCATCGCGGGTGAAGAAGACATTTTCTTCTCCGAACGGTTCTTGCTGCCCCGCCCCTTACTACGCGCCCTCAACAACGGTCGCCCGACCGTCCTGCTCATTGATGAGATTGATCGCTCGGACGTGGAATTTGAGGCTTTTCTGTTGGAAGTGCTGAGCGACTTTCAGGTCAGTATCCCTGAGATCGGCACGATCGTTGCCAAGCAGCGCCCCGCCGTCTTTTTGACCAGCAACAATACGCGCGAATTGAGCGAAGCGCTCAAACGGCGCTGTCTCTACCTGTACATTGACTACCCGGACCTCGACGCAGAATTGAGGATCGTCCGGCTCAAGGTTCCCCAATTAGCGCCGCAACTCGCACAACAGGCCGTTGAGATCGTGCAGTCGCTCCGGCAACTCGATCTGAGAAAAAGCCCCAGCGTGAGCGAAACGCTCGACTGGGCGCGGGCGTTGGTGGCGTTGAATGCCCAATCCCTTGACCCGGAGTTGCTCGAAAACACGCTCACGGTGCTTCTCAAATACGAAACCGACGTGGAACGCGCCCGCCGTATGTTGCGCAGGCAGGGAGACCCCGGCAATGGAAGAACGTATCGTTAAGTTCATCGCAGCCTTGCGGGCGTCGGGGGTTCGCGTCTCGCTAGCCGAAAGCCAGGATGCCTGGCAGGCCATCGCGCATCTGGGGATACGGGATCGCGAGGCGTTCCGGTTGAGCTTGCGGTCAACGCTCATCAAGGACGCGCCGTCATTCCCGATCTTCGACGATCTGTTTGCCCGCTATTTCGGCGCGGCAGCTCCGCCGTTGCTAACCCCGCTGGCCGGACTCACTCCGGAGCAGCAACAGATGCTCCAACAGGCGCTCCAGGACATGATGCGCGAGCTTGCGCGGGATCTCCAGCAGCTTCTTGAGTGGTTGCTGAACGGCGACGGCCCCACGCCCGAAGAACTCGACGCGCTGGCCGAACAAGCCGGATTGGGCCAGATCAACCCGTCACCGTTCCAACAACGCCGGGCGATACACCGGATGATCAACGCGCTGGACTGGCAGCAGCTTGAACAAGCACTCGAACAACTCTGGCAGATGCTGGCGGAGCTAGGCATGTCGCCCGCAGCCCTGGACGACCTCCGGCAGCAAGTCGAGGAGAACATGGCGCGGCTGCAGGAGCAGATCGCGCACTATGCCGGGCAGAAACTGGAAGAGGAACGGGTCGAGCAGGCGCAACAGCGACGACCCGCAGTGCCGGACCTCATGGAGCGCTCGTTTGGCTCTTTGCGCCCCGTTGAAATGGATGTGCTGCGCGAGGAAGTCCGGCGGTTGGCGGCGCGCCTGCGCACGCGGGCTGCCCTGCGCCAGAAACGGGGCAAGCAAGGCAAACTCGATCCAAAGGCGACGATCCGGGCCAGCCTGCGGTATCACGGCGTTCCGTTTGAGATACGCTTCAAGCAACGACGGCTCAAACCCAAGCTCGTGACGTTTCTGGATGTCAGCACCTCGATGCGCCCGGTGGCCGAGTTTTTCTTGCGCCTGCTGTATGAGTTACAAGACCAGGTGCAAAAAAACCGCAGCTTCGCCTTCATCGATCACCTGGAAGACGTCACGCCAGACCTGACGAGCCTGCGCATTGACAAAGCCATCGATGCGGTCTTGACGAAACTGCCGCCGGGGTACTACAACACCGACCTGGGCGCGTGCCTGCGGCAGTTTGAAGCCAGCTACCTGGACACGATTGATCACCGCACAACCGTCATTGTGCTCGGCGATGGACGCAACAACTACAACGATCCTGGACTCCGCATATTTACCCAGATCAGCCGCCGGGCAAGAAAAGTGATCTGGATGAATCCGGAAGACCCGTCGCGGTGGGGGACTGGCGATAGCGATATGCCAGCCTACGCGCCGCTGTGCAGCGAGCTTTACCAGGTGCGGAATCTCGCCCAGTTAACGCAGGCCATCGACCGCATCCTGATGTGACGGTGCCATCAAGAACCCCCACGCTCACCGTTCGTGCACGGCACGCCAACAGGGGAAAGAATTGCAGGGCGCACACATAGACTGACTTGGCGCAATCGGCACGGGGGCTGAGTAGCGAGTCATGAGTCATGGCACCAGACTCATCACTCCAAACTCACTACTCACAACTTCCACCTCATGTAAAGCTGAAAGGGTTTCTTCATCAGTCGCGGGCGGCAAGCTCTCGCTTGATCACGATCAGGGTCGCATCGTCGAACAGGGCGCGCGTACCGGCAAAGGTGCTGATCGCGTCAAGCACACGATCGGCGATTGCCTGGGCCGGTAGCGCCGCGTTTTGCGTGATGAGCGCGGACAGGCGATCTTCGCTAAACTCCTCATCGTCCTCATTGATCACTTCGGTGATGCCATCGGTATAAAAGACCAGCAAGTCCCCCGGCATGAGGGTGATGTGATAGCTGGCAAACTCTGCGCCTTGGAAGATGCCAATGGCCACGCCCGGCGCGGTGATGTAGTCATACGTGCCCGTCGCAGCATGGTACCAGATAGCAGGATTATGACCGCCACACGCCAGCTCAAGCTGGCCGCTCTCGATAGACAGGAATCCAATGAGCACGGTTGCGAACATCCGCGAGCGCTGCTCCGAGATAATCAGTTCATTGGCGTGGCGCAGGACTTCGTGCGGCGGCAGATTCAGGGTCATGCCAACGCGCAGCACGGTTACACTCAACGCCATGAATAGCGCCGCGGGAATTCCCTTTCCCGATACGTCAGCAATCACCGCGGCCACCCGGCCATCGTCCAACGTATGGAAATCGTAAAAATCGCCTGCCACACTACGGACCGGGGACCAACACGTGCCAATATCCCACCCCGCATACACAGGAATGTTATCGGGCAAGAAGCTGGCTTGAATCCTGTAAGCGGTTTCGAGTTCCCGGTTGAGCACCTGCTGTTGTAATTCCTGCTGGTAAAGCCGGGCGTTCTCGATGCTGATGGCTGCCTGCGAAGCCATAGCCACAAGCAACCGTTCATCGCGAAACGTGAACATCCCCTCTTTCTTGTTCAAGAGCTGGACGACCCCGATTATCTTCTGCTGCGGGTTGCGCATCGGGGCCGTGAGGATCGAGCGCGTGCGGAATCCTGAAATCTGGTCGAAGCCATGATCGAAGCGGGGATCGTCATATGCGTCCGGAATGTTGAGCACCTCGCCCGTAGCCGCCACATACCCCGCAATGCCCTGCCCGATCTTGAGGCGGATTTCCGACAGCGACTCTACATCCTCATTCAGCACTCGCGACCACAACTCCCCGCGTGCCTCATCCACCAAGTAGAGCGTTCCACGCTCGGCGTTGATGGTTGTGACCAGCTTATTCACGATCAAACGCAACAGATCATCGAGGTTAATGTTGGAGGTGATGACCTCGCTGACCGAGCGAATGACGTTCAATTCCTGGGCCGTACTCGCTCTTAGCCCCTTGTGGTCGACCCGCTCAATCAGCTTGACCAGCTTGAGCGTGTTTGGCTGCCCGGAACTGGTGGCGGTGGTGCGTTCTACATCGTCCATGAGCGCATGGATGAAGTGCAACCCCATTCCTCCGCGTATCCGGGTTTCGATTGGGGCGTTGATGTCGAATGGCCTGACCTTCGCCGGGTCCAACGGGTCTCCCCAGTCCGCCAGCGTGACCTGGATAAAATCGCCTGTTTCGACCGCCGTCAGCAGGATCGGCCCTTTGTGCCCCTCCGGATATGCGTGATTGATGATGTTGGTTGCCGCTTCCTCGATGGCAAGTTCGAGATCGAACAATGCTTTGTCCGACAGAGAAAGGCGGTGACCAATGCCGCGCACAAAATGCGAGATGAGGGGCAGATTCTCACGATGGGCCGTGACGCGTAGCTCTCCCAGGAATGTCATGATGGCTCCCGTTCCATTGAAGAAACAGCCCAGGCTCACAAGCTACTCGTTTACCGGGGACGTTGCACCAGCGATCTAGAAGGCGGACAGGGCTTCTTCTATCGAGTCATAGATCGAGAAGAATTTATCAAAGCCTATGATTTGCAACACACGCTTAACCCTCGGGTTGAGATCGACGAGTTTTAAGTCGCCGTCTTTGGCCTGAACCTGCGTCAAAATTTCGGCCAGCGTTCGCAGTCCGGCGCTGTTGATGTAGCGAACCTCCGCCATTTCAAGAATGAGTCGCGTTTTGCCCTCTGCAGTGGCCGTGTGTAAGGCCAGGTCGAGATCGACGGCCCCTTCACTGTCTACACGCCCGTCAAGCGTAAAAACCGTCACGCCATCTTGCTCGCGCTCTGTGATATTCATGGTACATACTCCTTAAAGCATCTATATTGGTCGCCCTGTCACTTATCCGAATGCGGGATCATGGATGCCTTGGTTGGCCTCGTTGCACCAGCGTGGACAGGCGTCAGCCCTAATCTTATTGTAGTTCGTTTGATCGTGTGGGCGAAAGTGCGTTTTTTTGATGATCACGGTCACGCCAATGGCCAGCGATACGGTACAATAGCCGCCAGACTGTGACAGCCACGCACACGAGGTAAGCCCCGTCCATGACCGATCCTGAACCGTTGAACCTGCTCTTTGTCTCCGCCTACACCGGTTTAGGTGGCGGGGAGAGCGTCCAACTCAACCTGATGGGCGCGCTCGACCGCCGCTTCCGCGTGCACCTGGTCTGCCCGCGCGAAGGACAGCTTCCCGATGCGGCGCGATCCACCGGCGCGGCGGTTCACATCGTGCCCTATCGCGGGATCAACACGTGGTTCGTCCCGGCAATCTGGTCGCGCCTCCCGATCGGCAGCAGGCTGGCGGCGCTGGCCCGTGAGCTAGACATCCGCGCCATCCACAGCGACTACCACTCGCTGCCGTTTGCCGCCGCTGCCGCCCGCGCCAACCGCATTCCCCTCATCTGGAACGCGATGGGCTGGTGGTTCCCGGCCAAGCCCTGGCAGCGCCGCTTCTTCCGCGAGCGGGTCACGCAGATCATCGCCATCACGCAGGCCGTGCGCGATCGCTGGCTGGCCGCGTCGGGTGGATTCCTGCCGCCGGAGCGCGTCAAGGTGCTCGTGCCGGGCGTCGATCCTGACCACTTCCACCCCGGCGTGGACGGATCGCCCGTTCGCGAACGGCCGGGCATCGGGCCGGATGTGCCGCTGGTGGGGATGATCGCGCGTTTCCAGCGCGTAAAGGGACATGACGTATTCCAGGCGATGGCGCGCCACGTCCACGCGCAGATGCCGGAAGCCCGCTTTGTGGTAGCGGGGGAAAACGTCTTCGACGTGTCAAAGGACGAGGCGTACAAGCGGAGCATCCTCGATGTTGCCCAAAGCGATCCGGCGCTGCGCAAGACGCTGACCTATCTCGGTTTCTGGGAAGACGCCCGCGAGGTGATCGCCGCCGCAGATGTGATCGTGTGCCCGTCGCGCTTCGAGTCGTTGGGCATGGTTCACCTGGAAAGCATGGCGATGGCCCGCCCCGTCGTCAGCATGAACAACGGCGGCCCCGCCGAAACCGTCGTTGATGGCGAAACGGGCTACCTCGTACCGCCGGAAGCGCCCGCCGCACTGGCTGACCGCGTGGTGCGCCTGCTGCGTGATCCGGCACTGCGCGAGCAGATGGGCACGGCGGGGCGGGCACGCGTACTCGCGCATTTCACGTCGCAGGGCTACGCCGATCAGTTTTCGCAACTGGTCGAGAGTCTGGTATAACCACAGGTGAGAGACGCCGGAACACACGGGATTAAGTTATGGACATTCTGCTGATATCGCGGTGCCCGCCGTTCCCGCTCTATCACGGCGACCGCCTGATTCCTTACCACCTCGCGCATGGGCTGGCCGCGCGGCATCACCCGATCGACCTGATCGCGTTCTACCAGGAGCCGGAAGACCTGGCCGAAGTGCCCCGTTACGAGCGCCTGTTCCGCAGCGTGACGCTGATCGAGGAACCGGCGCGCTCCCCGGCCAGCCTGCTGCGGCGTCATCATCGCCCCGAGGCACGCTTCCCGCGCCGCGCGGAGCAAAGCTGGTCGCCTGCCATGTGGCGCGCCATTCAAAAGGCGCTGGAAACGCAAGCGTACGATATCGTGCACCTGTTCGGCGGCGTGCATGTCTACGAGTTCCGGCATCTGGTGCGCTCTCTGCCCAACGTGATCGTGCCGTATGAATCGTATAGCTTGTGGCTGGATCGCGCCCTCAGGGAAACGCGGAATCCGCTGCGGCGTGCGGTCAAGCACGCGCAACGAAAGGTCGCCCGGAGCTACGAAAGCTGGATGTTCGAGGGATTCGACCGCACCGTTGTCCTGACCGACCGCGATGCCCGCATGTTGCGCGACTTGAACCCCCATACGCCCACGATCACCATTCCCAACGGCGTCGATATCGATTTCTTCAATCCCACAGGCTACGAGCCGGACGACCCGATACTGATGTTCATCGGCAATTATGATTACCCGCCCAATCTTGACGCGGCGCTGCGCCTGATCCGCGACATTTTCCCGCACATCAAGCAGCAGGCCCCTAAGGCGCGCCTCTATGTCGTTGGCGGCAATCCCCCGGCCAGGTTGCGCCGCCTGGCATCGGACGCCATCGAGATCACCGGGCGCGTGCCGGATATCCGCCCCTACTTCGAATATGCGATGGTGTTTGTCAGCCCACTGCGATTGGGAGCGGGGATCAAAAACAAGATCCTCGAAGCGCTGGCGATGGGCGTTCCCGTCGTCGCCACCCCGCTAAGTTGCGACGGCATCCCGGTGGTTCACGGCGAGCACGTGCTCATCGGGAAATCCGACGGCGAGCTGGTGAGCGGCGTGCTGCGCCTGTTGCAAGATGCGCAGCTTCGCCTGCAAATGCGGCGCAACGGACGCAAGCTTGTAGAAGATCACTTCACCTGGCAGCGCGTGGTATTGCAATACGAAGACCTGTACAGGCAGGTCATCCTCGAACACCGCGAACGGGCCTCCGTGGGGCTGGCGTAGCACGATCCAGAACAACTCCCGACCGTAGCTTTGCCAGTTGGCCCTAATTGGCCCTATGCGCGGACCTATGGTCCTGTTACGATTAAACTATGGATACGCGTTGGAAAGCCATCACGCTCACCAAGGATTCGGTTGAGCCTCTCTACCAGCAACTGGCGCATTACTTCCGCCTGGCGATTGAAAGCGGCCGCCTCGGCCCCGGCGAACGCTTGCCGCCAACCCGCGAGCTTGCCCGGCAACTAGGCATTGGGCGGATCAGCGTGGTGAATGCCTATGCCCAGCTTCAGGCGGAGGGACTCATCGCCTCGCGCCCCGGACGCGGCACATTTGTGACCGGGGAGCGTTCCGCACCGGCCACTCTGGATGCTCCAAGCTGGACAGTGCCCGGCGTGCCGCACATCAGCATGCGCGAAATGACGCGCCTGGCGCAACAACCGGGCGTGATTGCGTTCAACGAAGGCACGCCGCCGGAAGAGTTCTTGCCGGTCGAGGCGTTGCGCCACGCCCTGAACAAAGTGTTGGACCGTGACGGCGCGGCAGCGGTCGCCTATGAAGATGCCGAGGGGTATCCCCCGTTGCGACGTGGCGTAACGGAGTATGTCACCTCCCTGGGCATTCAGTGCTCCCCCGATGAGGTCTTGATCACCGGGGGCGCTCAACAGGCGCTCGACCTGGTGGTGCAAACGGTGCTCAGCGAAGGGGAGACCATGATCACCGGCAACCCGACCTACCTGGGCATCCTGGATATTGCGCACGTGCGACGGATTCGCCCGGTGGGTGTGCCCGTCGACGAGGATGGCCTGCGACTGGACGACCTGGAAGCCGCGATTCACGAGTACCGCCCAGGACTGATTTACGTAGCGCCGACGTATCACAATCCGACGGGGGCGGTCATGCCCTTGCATCGCCGGCGGCAACTCCTGGCGCTGGCCGGACAGTACGGCATCCCCATTCTGGAAGACGCGGTCTACCACGAGCTGAGCTATCATGGCACGCCGCCGCCGCCGCTCAAGGCACTGGACGAAGACGGGATCGTGCTGCACGCCAGCGGATTTTCCAAGATTTTGCTGCCCGGCACGCGCATCGGCTATGTGATCGCCGGCGGGCCGTTGCGCGAACGTCTGTCACGCGTGAAGCAGGCCGCCGATGTGTGCACCCCGGGTCTGAACCAGCGGGCCATGTATGTGTTTCTGGCCAATGGCACGCTGGCGGGTCATCTGAATCGCGTGCGGGGCGAATTGCGCCTGCGCTGTGCGGCGGCATGCGAGGCTGCCCGGCAACACCTCCCGCCCGGAACCCGGTGGAATCCGCCAGAGGGCGGGCTATACTTGTGGGTGCGGCTTCCAGACAACGGCCCCACCGCCGCCGAGTTGTACGTCACGGCGATCCAACACGGGGTAGCATATGCCATCGGCACGCTGTTTCACACGGATGGCACGGGGAGCAGGCATGTTCGCTTGAACTTCGCCGCCCACCCCCCGGCACGTATCGAAGAAGGCTTTCGCCGGTTGGGTGCAGCCTGGCGAGCCTGGCAGGAAACCTATTCGCCATCAGTCCGGCGCACGCCGATCTTGTAAGGCGGTCGCCCGATTGTCTGGGAAAGCCGGTCAACAACCGTTGAACCGGACACAAGCACATTGGTTACACGCTCGTGCGGCAATGCTGCCGCCACAAGCTGATGAATAAATAAAGGAGACACTCTCATGGCTGACAATACAAACCCGATCACATCCGATAATGGCGCGCAAAAGGGCACGGTGACCCTCAAGCGTGGCCTGGCGCAAATGCTCAAGGGGGGCGTGATCATGGATGTGGTCACGCCGGAACACGCGCGAATCGCAGAGAACGCCGGGGCGGTGGCCGTCATGGCGTTGGAGCGCGTTCCCGCCGACATTCGCGCGACAGGTGGCGTGGCCCGCATGAGCGACCCCGGCCTGATTGAGCGCATCATGGAAGCGGTGAGCATCCCTGTCATGGCCAAGTGCCGCATCGGTCACTTTGTCGAGGCGCAGGTTCTCGAAGCGCTGGGCGTGGACTACATCGACGAAAGCGAAGTCCTCACGCCCGCCGACGAGCAGTTTCACATCAACAAGCATGATTTCAAGGTTCCGTTTGTGTGTGGTTGCCGCAACCTGGGCGAGGCGTTGCGGCGCATCGGTGAGGGCGCGGCCATGATCCGCACGAAGGGCGAGGCTGGCACCGGCGACGTCGTCGAGGCGGTGCGCCATGCCCGCGCGGTGTTGGGCGACATTCGCCGCCTGACGACAATGCGCGACGATGAACTGATGACGTACGCCAAGGAGATTGGCGCACCTTACGAACTGGTGAAGGAAACGGCAGAACTGGGGCGGTTGCCGGTCGTCAATTTTGCTGCGGGCGGCATAGCCACCCCGGCTGACGCGGCGCTCATGATGCAGCTTGGGGTCGATGGGGTATTTGTCGGTTCGGGCATCTTCAAGAGCGGAGACCCGGCCAAGCGCGCGAAGGCCATCGTGGAAGCCGTGACCCACTACACCGACCCGGCGATCATTGCCGCAGTCAGCCGCGATCTTGGCGAGCCGATGGTGGGCATCAACGTGACTGCCATGCCCGACGCGGAGCGCATCGCCGGGCGGGGCTGGTAAGCACCTGAGTTCGGCTTAACGCCTTTCGACCTGCCAAAGCCAAACTTGGCCCCGATTACGTGGCCGTGTGCCGCATGACCCTCCGTGACCTGTTGGGGTGGGCGAAGTCGATTGGGCGCTCGAACGGCTGGCGCGGTGGCGGGGCCGCCTTTTGGAATTAGCTCCCCCACTTTGTCATGCTATCTGTTCACGCATGATAGCATGACAATTTTGGGGAAAACCG
This sequence comes from uncultured Anaerolineaceae bacterium, assembly GCA_964611395.1. Classification (GTDB taxonomy): domain Bacteria; phylum Chloroflexota; class Anaerolineae; order Aggregatilineales; family Aggregatilineaceae; genus CAZSXY01. Next base: position 64,219 of record CAZSXY010000007.1, read on the forward strand.
AATTCCAGGCGAAAAACTGAGGTCTGCACTATGTTACGCTTCCCGTAGGGGACAATAAGCAAGCAGGCTTTCGATGAAGAATTTCCCCTCAGTTCTCCACTTTGTCATGCCATCTGCATGAACACGATCTTTTGCCCCCAATGTCAAGATGTGCTAGGATGATCGTGCTAACCTGGAAGGCTCACACCCTCTGCACGCTGAGCCATTCCAGGCCCTGGGCAGGCTGAGAACACACCGGCACGCGTCACGTCTGGGTGGGTGTTCGTGAGGGCCTCCCTGGTTTGATTAGTGCTACAACCATTTTCATCGCGCATTGAGGGTTCCATGCAACTAAACTTACTTCGAAGCCCCCGCCTGGACCGCGCCATCGATGCCTTAATGCCCCTCACCGCCGTTCTGCTAGCCCTCCTCATCGGTGCGCTCATGATTACGTTCATGGACGCCGATCCACTTGAAGCATACCAAGGGCTGTGGGACGGCGCATTCGGCACCAAAAACGCCGTAGCTGATACGCTAGTCAAAGCAACGCCGTTGCTATTGGTCGGCCTTGGCATTTGCATCAGCTTTCGCGGCGGTGTTGTGAACATTGGTGGCGAAGGCCAGATGATCGCGGGCGGATTGGCGGCGGTCGCCATTGGATTGAGTTACAAAGACGCCGATCCGAATGTGGTCATCGTGGCGTGCCTTGTCGCAAGCTTCATCGCCGGAGCGATCTGGGGCGGCATTGCGGGCGTGCTCAAAGCCTATTTCGACGTCAACGAGATTCTGAGCACCATCATGCTCAACCAGATCGCGACATTCGGCATGATGTATCTCGTGCGCCAGCAGTTCATTGATCCACGCCAGAAAGGATCAGCAGCCCCGATCCCCGAAACCGAACGCCTGCCGCGCAATTTCGACCTGCCCCGCATCGGCGAAGCGCTGGACGACATCACCAGATGGCTCGGTTTGACCGATTACGGCACGCGGCAGTGGGCAACGACGTTGTTGCATAACGGCATCATCATCGCCCTGGTGCTGGCCATCGTCGTATATATCCTGCTGTGGCGCACGACCATCGGTTACCGTATCCGCGCCGTAGGCAAGAATCCGCGTGCCTCGCGCTATGCCGGGATCAAGGTCAAGCAATACATCGTCCTGTCGCTCATGCTGAGCGGTGGTTTCGCCGGGCTGGCGGGCGGCATCCAGCTATTGGGTGTGCGCCACCGCATGAACGCCGAGGGCGGCGCGATTGCCTTCACGGGAAATGCCGGGTTTAACGGCATTGTCGCGGCGCTGTTTGGCGGGTTGCACCCCATCGGCACGGTTCCGGCCTCGGTATTGTTTGGGGCGCTGCTTGTGGGCGGCAACAAACTGCAGCGTTCGGTGCAGGTGCCGTCGGCACTGATCACCGCTTTGATCGGGCTGGTCATTGTGTTCGTGGTCAGCAGCGATGTGTTTGTCCGCCGTCGCTCGCGCCGTCGCATTGCAGAAAGCGTATCCGGAGTGTCTTCTGAAGTTGCAGAGGTGAGCGCAGAACCATGATCGACGACCTGATTACAGCAAGTGTTCTGGCATCAGGCATCCGCCTGGCAACGCCTTATCTCTATGCAGCGATCGGCGAGACGTTCGGACAGCGCAGCGGCGTGCTCAACTTAGGCGTCGAAGGCGTGATGCTCATGGGCGCGTTCACCTCGCTGTGGGCCGTGCACGAATTTACGCCGGCGGGCGCAACATCCTATGATCCGGTTGCACTGGCGGCGGGCGTACTGGTGGCTTTGCTGGTCGGGCTGATCATGGGGCTGGCCACGGCGGTGATCAACGTGACGCTCCAGGCAGAACAGGGCATTAGCGGCATTGGCATCTACCTGTTTGGCCTGGGCATGAGCGACCTGTTGTTCCAGAAGGTGTTCGGCGGCCAGGTCGTGACCGTCAACGGCTTCCCCAAGCTGCACATCCCGGTATTGAGTGACATTCCCATCGTTGGCGAGATATTTTTCGAGCATAATCTGCTCGTGTATAGCGCCTTTGCGTTGGTTCCGGTGACGTGGTTCGTGCTGAACAAAACCACCCTGGGGCTGAAGATTCGCGCCGTTGGGCAGAATCCCGAAGCGGCAGATGCTATGGGGATCAGTGTGCCGCGCGTGCGCTATTTCACCGTGACGCTGGGCGGCGTTCTGGCTTCGCTGGCGGGCGCGTCGCTGTCGATCAGCCTGGTGAATGTCTTCCAGCAGAACATGACCGCCGGGCAGGGCTTCATTGCGGTAGCACTCGTGTATTTCGGCAGTTGGCGGGCGCGCGGCGTGATGCTTGGCGCTTTGTTGTTCAGCCTGGTGAATGCCCTGCAACTCCAGGTGCGGACGAAGGGTATCGATGTGCCGGACGAATATGCATCGATGGCCCCCTACCTGCTGACGATCATCGCGCTGGTCTTCGCGTCGCAGCGTATCGACCAACCGGCGGCGCTCACCAAGCCGTTTGAGCGCGGCGAATAAGTGCGGGTTTGGCTCGGTCTGCCGGGGCGGTTTTCCGGGCGGGCCGGGAAAGTTGAAGATACAACGTTCACGATTTCTTAGGAGGGAGAACTAATGAAGAAGGCTTATCTACTCGTTGCCCTGTTGCTCGTTGCCGCCATCGCCGTACCGGCATTCTCGTCGGCAGTGCAGGCTCAGGACGACCCGATCCGCGTGGCCGTCGTGATGCCGAGCACCAAGAGCGACCTGGCGTTCAGCCAGAGCATGATCGATGCGCTGACCGCCATCCAGGAGGAACGCGGCGAGGACGCGTTCGAGTTCGTCTTTTCGGAAAACATGTTCGTGGTCGAAGACGCAGCCACAGCCTTGCGCGACTACGCGAGTGAGGGTTTCGACCTCGTGATCGCGCACGGATCGCAATACGGTTCGTCGCTGGCCGACATTGCGCCAGACTTCCCCGACACGGCGTTTGCCTGGGGCACAACCGTTGACACGTTCGCCGACCAGGGCATCACCAACATCTACGCCTACGAGGCTCGCTCTGAGCAGGGCGCGTTCGTGATGGGCGTGATGGCGGCAATGCTGACCGAAACCGGTGTGATCGGTATTGTTGGCCCCATCGAGACCGGCGATGCCAAGCTCTATGTTGACGGCTTCACCGCCGGTGTGTTGTGGGAAGACGAGGACATCGAAGTGCTGGTCAACTACATCCAGTCGTTCAGCGATCTGGCACTGGCGGCAGCGGCGGCTGATGCGATGCTCGCTGAGGATGCCGACATCCTGACCGGCACGGCGCAGATGGTGCCCGGCGCGGTCAACAAGGCAAAGGAAGCCGGCGCGCTGTGGTTTGGCACCCAGGCCAACCAGACCACGCTGGCCCCGGAGATTGTGGTTGCCAACCAGGTATATGACTGGACGGTGGCCCTCGACCCGATCGTCGACGATGTGATCGCCGGTGAGATTGAGGGCGAAGCCTACGCGTTGACCCTGGAAAACGGCGGTCTGGTGATCGAGTTCAACGAAGACTTCGAACTCGACGAGGATATCAAGGCCGCTGGTGAGGAAGTGATGCAGGCCATCATCGACGGCGTGATCAGCTTTGAGGTTGATGAGGACGGCGAGTTGGTCGTTATCGAAGAAATGGAAGCCAGCGAGTAATCGCCCACTGGCATAGAATGCAGCACGGGACGCCGTCCGGCAGGGCGGTGTCCCACCCTGCAGTGGGATTCGGTGCCAGTAGTCAGTGATCAGCGATCGGTTGTCAGGTTTTGGCACTGGTGACTGCCGGCAACTGACAGCCGGCCGCCGAAAACTTTAAGGAAGCTTTGTATGACCACCTCCAACGCCGAAAAACACCTGCTCCCAACCGGCCACGAACGCATCAACCACATGGAAATGCGCGGCATTGTGAAGCGATTCCCTGGCGTGCTGGCCGTTGATCACGTTGATTTCAACGTGCGCGCGGGCGAAGTTCACGCCCTACTCGGCGAAAACGGCGCAGGCAAAAGCACCCTGATGAAAGTTCTCTACGGCCTGTACCAGCCGGACGAAGGCGACATCTATCTGGACGGCAAGAAGGTGTCGATCAAGTCGCCCTCCGATGCCATCGCGCTCGGCATCGGCATGATTCACCAGCACTTTATGCTTGTGCCGTCGCTGACGGTTGCCGAAAACGTCGCGTTAGGGCTTAAATCCTCGCGCGAGCCATTGCTTGACCTGGACGCCGTCGCGGCCCGCATTGAAGAACTGGCGGCGACATA
>CAZSXY010000007.1:68531-70050 GCA_964611395.1 uncultured Anaerolineaceae bacterium
AGCCTGGCCCGCATGATGGTCGGGCGCGAGGTGTTGCTGACCTACGATATTCAATCCGTCGAAGTCGGGCCGCCGCGCCTGAAGGTCGAGGATTTGCGAACGGAATCGGATCGGGGCACTGAGGCGCTGCGCGGGGTGAGCCTGGAAGTCCATGCAGGGGAAATCCTGGGGCTGGCCGGTGTATCCGGCAACGGACAACGCGAACTGGCCGAAGTGATTTTCGGGTTGCGACCGGCGACCGGCGGCAAAGTCATCATTGAAGGAGAGGACGTGACGGGCAAATCGCCCGCCGAACTGAACAAGCTCGGCCTGTCATACATCCCCGAAGAACGCATGGTCGAAGGGGTGATCAAGGACTTCACCGTCGCCGAAAACCTGATGTTACAGGACCACAGCTTGCGGCCCTATTCGTTTAACGTGTTTCTCAACCCCCGCGCCATCACGCGGCGTTGCGCCGAACTCATCCGCAATTTCAACATTCGCACGCCCACCCAGGAAACGCCAATCAAGAGCCTGTCCGGCGGCAATATTCAAAAGTTGGTGCTGGCCCGTGAGCTGGTTCGCGAACCGCGTGTGCTCATTGCTGCACAGCCCACGCGCGGCGTGGACATCGGCGCGACGGAGTATATTCACCAGCGGTTGCTGGAACAACGCGCCAAAGGAACCGCGACATTGCTGATCTCCGAAGACCTGGACGAGATATTGGCCCTGGCCGACCGCATCGCCGTGATTTACGAGGGCGAGATCATGGGTGTGGTAGATCGTCAAGAGGCCAGCGTCGAGGAATTGGGCCTGATGATGGCCGGGGAGCGCCGCGAAGCAACCTCCGGTGCCGCGTCTTGAGTGACTGTTTCGCCGGGTTCATGGTTATGTCACGCGCCCCCAGGGTGACGCAGTAGAAATGGGACTCCGTGACAAAGTTGTGAGTGCAAACTAGCAACGAGATCACAGGAGCCGCAGTATGAACACTGTAACACAAATTTACGTGGCCTGGGAACTGAAAAAGGTGGGGTACAGCGCGGATGAAATCGCGGCGAACCCTAGAGTATCTGCGCCCCGACAACCTGCCTGTCCGCACTGCCGCGCTGGGTATTGCCTACCAATTTCAGGGAAACTGTGCCGCGGCCAGCCGGGCCTATACCGAAGCCATATCGATGAGCAAGGCATCCGGAAATATCTTCAGCCACAGAGCAAAAGTGCGCTGAAGGGAAATGTCGTCATCACTGTGGCGCATTAATGACAAAATCTGACAAAGTGCTGCACCTGCCGCTATTCCGCTGCATGCCATGGCGGCAGGTGAGCTTGCGAGCTGCATCAAGGACAAGTTGCTTTGGTGGATGCGTTTTTGAGTTGTTTTCTGCCGTTTGGAAGCAACGTTTCTTGCCACAAACCACCGGTGTGTGATCCCCAATGGAGTCAGCTAGAAAATCGGTGACCGGCACCCCCGACTTTTTCAACGGGCTGGCAAAGTGCGCCACTGCGATTCCCCACTCCCCCCACAGACTTCTTCAAAAACTAG
>CAZSXY010000008.1:0-9920 GCA_964611395.1 uncultured Anaerolineaceae bacterium
TTGAGCGTGACATTACCGAAGATCGTCCCTTCCTCGTCGACAACCACGCCCGCCAGACGGTTCGCCTCCGCTGTCGCCGTCAAACTGTCGTTGATGGCGTTTTGCGTGGCGGTCTGCTGGGCGGCAAGCGTCTGGTTGGCAATGAATTCGGCGGTTGCCGTCTGAGCGGCTGCGGTCGCGGCGAGCGCCTCTTGAGTCTGGTGGGCGAAGACTTCGGCAGTGGCCGTCTGTTCGGAGTTGAACACCGCCGTCTTGGTGACCGCCTCGATCTGTGCCAGCGCGGTCAACGTCGCGTTATATTCCGCCTCAATAGTCTGATTGAGCTGGACCACCGCCGTGCTGGTCTTCTCGTTGGGCGAAAGGTCACCCCCACCGCCGAGGGCGAAGACAATCAGCAAGATGATGATGACCAGCACCGCCAGCGCTATAATGCCGCCCACAATTTTGAAGGTGCGGCTGGGGCCCTCCGGCTCCGGTTCCATGAGGTCGAGCGGAAACTCGTCCTCAACAAGACCGAAATCCGGCTCCTCATCAAGATCACCAAAATCATCAAGATTTTCAAAGAGTTCGTCATCAGCCATGGGAATTTTTTCCTCCGCGATAAACGACCGCGCCTGGCCACATCAGGACAAGGCCCAGGCGATGTTTGCAACCGCCTTCGCCCTATGGCGCACCCGCGACCCAACCCAGGTCAGTTATCTACTCTGCATGGTACGCTTGCAAACATGACCCTAATCGAGCAATTCTAGATTCGCCAGCGGGACGACCACTTCGCGTTCGTCGGGCAATCGCACGCTGGCACTCAACACACGCAACCCATTCCCAATCACCTGCGGTGTATGGGGAATGTCCACCACCTCACCGATCACGCCCTCCCAGGGCGCGCGCAACAACCGCACCTGCGCCCCCACTTCGAGCGGGCGTTCGAGGGACGGCGTTTCGGGGAAAGCGCCACCAGATGGCAACGGAATCATAATCTCAGGCCGTTCCCAAGACCAGCGACCAGGGAGCGCCGCGTCAAAGGCGGCCTGCCGCCCCATGTTGGTCATCAACAACCGGTAGATTAATGCCGTCGGGCGACGATGTCCAAATCCCTCGGTGAGTACTACTGGGAATGTAAGCTGCATTGCAAATTCGCGCAAGCTGGACGGCATGGCTGGCGCAACCACCCCCGCGACTTCCTGTTGTTGCGCCACCAGCAAGTCGCCCCGGTCAACCGGTTCCGTACTGACAATCACCTTGCCGCGATACGGAGAAATGGTGGGATCAAGCTTGCTCAGCCCCGCGAACCCGTCGTCGGGCAACGCGGTGTACGTTCCAAAGAAGAACCGGCCATTGCCCCAGGCGCACTGCATGATCGCGCCGACGCCGGTGATGCGCACAACGTCGTTTTCGACCGATTCGACGTCGCCAGGAATCTTCGCCTGCACGTCCACGGCACGCTCGCTGACCTGGATGATGATGTGCCCGTCATCAACGCGCACAATTTCACCATCGACCGGCGAATGCAGCACCCTTGCCCGCCGACCACGCCCGTGCCGCGCCAACTCCTGTCCGAACTGCACGCGCTGTTCCGGGGCAACTGCGATCAGGTTGGCCACCTGGTCGGGGTGAGCTTTGCGCAGCTTCAGCTCACCCGCCACGTCGAGGATGCGGTACGCTCGTAACACTTCGCCCTGCAGCACGACAGTGACGGCCTCTACCTGCGCCCCCGGCCCAACCGCCGTGTGGCGGTGAACCGCCTCTGGGGGCAGACGGCGCTCACGAGTCACCCGCGCCAGCCCTTTGATCGCGCTCATCTCAGGGTAAAAAGGCATCGGCTTCCTCCTCACCCCATGCGGGGAAGGCCAGCGTGTCGCGCAAATCGACCTCGCCCCCCGGCAACAGCCCGGACAAATCCGGCATCAAAGCCTCCAGCGCCGATGGTTCCGGGTCCTCCGGCAGTTGTCCGCCCATCATGGCGGTGTACCATGCCGTGAGCCGGGCCGGGCGCTCCTGCGGGCGTAGCACCGGCAACGGGCGACCGCGGGCGTCGAAGATCAATCCGGCGCTGCCCGCCACCACGCGCCGCCGAATGCGCCGCTTGCCGTTTATCGCCAGCCCGCGCCGCAGCCGGATCGTGACTTCGACCCGCGTACCGGCCAGCACCGGGGCCATCCAGATTTCCCCTCCGCGCACCACGCGGCGGATCACCTCGCCGTCCGGCGGGCGAATCTGCACCAGCATCGCCTCGCGGCCATGCCGCACGCGCCCCAGCGGGCAGAACGCCGGGCCAAGATCGATCAGCCCGCCCCGCTCAAGCGCCTGCACGGTCACGATGGGCTTGAGGTACGCCACCACCCCCAGCGCCACCACCAGGTTGTGCGGATCAAGCTGCATGCTAACCGTCCCGACCGGTTGCAGCGCGTCCAGCAGCAACATCGCGGCAACGCCCGGATGCGGCGCATCGGTCAAGGCCGCGCCCGCGCCAATGATCGGCGCGAAGTCCGGCAACAGTTCGCCAACGCCCAACCCCCAAGCGGGGCGCGCCTGGCGCACCAGTTCGCGGATGATCTCACGGGCCATAGCCTGTTCAATCTGCAATTCCTTGAGCGTGCCGGGGATGGTCGCCGGGCGCAGTTGCTTGTTATAAGCAAAATCCCACAGATCGGCGTCGCTGATGTCGAAGGGCAGCCAGCGCCGCAACCGGTCGGGCGTGATCGCGTCGAGCGCGGCGGGGAAATTGTGCCCGATGCCCAGATCAGGGCGGATGTTATAGGACGGCTCCTGGCGCACGCCGGCAACTATCAGGCTGCTGGCGCTGCCCACATCCACGCATAGTGGGCCAGCCGTCCGCGTCGAAAGCTGCGCCATATACCGCATGGCGCTAATATATCCCTGCGTCGTGGGCACAATCCCGACCTGGCTATAGCGCCCGATCGCGTCAAACCCACCCTGGCTGCGCGTGCAGTACTCGTCATAAACTAGCGCCAGTTCGATCTGCGCGGGAAACAATTGCTCATCATCCACCGCAGGGCGCACGTTGCGGGCAGTGAAAACAGTCGTGTACGCGCCCAACAAGGCTTTCACCCGGTTGCGCAACGCCGGATTGCCCGCATACAACACGGTCGGGATCGTCCCGCGCCGGATCAGCGAGAACGCCCGCTCCACTTTTTCGACCATTGCGATCAGAAGCTCATCCGCGCCGTCGTCCGTCCCACCGACGATCAAGACCACGTCCGGCTCACCGACCAACAGGGCGTTGATCTGCTCTTCTTCGCTGCGCAGATCATCGGGGCACAGCATGTCGGTGATCGTGGCATAGCTACCCGCCAACACCCGTCGCCCACTGGCGAGGCTGATCTCCGGCGTCAACCCCACCAGGAACACACGCATCGGGCGACCGGCGCTGCCCGTCACCAGGAACGCGTCAATGCCGTGCCCTTCACTTTCGGGCATACGGAACAGTTCCTGACCGCTTTCGTCGATGATCTCGCGGTCAATCAACTCGGTCATGCGCCGGGCGGCGCGTTCGACGCCCAGGCTGACTTTCCCCAACGGCGGCGCTGCTGTCGTGCGTGCCCGCGACGAAGCGATCATGCGGTACTCGCCCTCGACCAGATCGAAAAGCACCAGGCGCGTATGGACATTGCCGAGATCGGCCACCAGGATGGAATTGATGTTCTCAACGGCCATGCGCCATCAGCCCCCCATGCGGTCGAGGATGAATTCAAGCTGCTCGCGTACCACGTCGCTAAAGATCGCCAGGCTGGTCAAAATCACGCCGGCATAGAGCGCGCCGAGGGTAACGGTGACAAAGACCTGCCCCACCGCCGCCAACCAGCGCAGCAGGCGCGGACGCCTGACGGTGCCGCGTCGCTCGACGGCATAGTACTGGAAGGCGATCAGCGTGGTGACCACGCCGACCAGGATAACCGAGCCGTCTACCGCGTCATCGCCCACCGCTTCCCCCGCCTCACGCGCCAGAGGAACGATGGTTCCGGCAACCGCCCCCGCGATCGCCACCGCCAGCCCCACACCAATCACAAATACCAGGCCGAGGTTGCCCACCGGGGCCAGGCGCGGCGACGTCTTGAACAACAACAGCGCGCCAACCAGAAATGGCACAACCCCCAACACCCGGAGCGCGGCCATCGTCGCGTCGTCACGTCCCGCCGTGTCGGCCAGCAGCGTGTTATTAAGCCAGGGGACAAGCACGCTCTCGGTGGCGACAACGATCGTATAGCCGGCAGCCGCACCAACCAGCACGTGAACGGCGATCCGGTACAGGAAATTATCGCCCAGCAGGTAGCTGAAAATGAGCAGCGTCAGCACCAGCGAAACCCACCCGGCGATCAGGTCGAGAGTCTCAGGAGTCAACGGCGTCGCCTCCGTCCTAACGCGCGAAGCACATTGATGACCATGCCCAACACAATCACCCCGGAAGCGACCGCCGCGCCCAGCGCCATGCTGTGCCAGCGCGATTCTTCCGGATCGGGCAGGTCAACCGGCAGATCATCAGGCATCCGGTACGGCGTGCGGGTGGCGGCGTTGCGCCCGGCATTGTAGGCAACCGTATCGCGCACCCCGGCCAGATAGCCTGCGTAGGCCTGCTCATTCACATAGGGGACAACCAGCGGCTCAACCGCCGCCGTCACCAGCGCCACTTTGGGCACATCCAGACCGGACAACTGCTCCGCCCACATGCGCACCGCGTTCGAGTCGTCGCCGATCACGACGATCAGCGCGATGTCGGTCGCCACGTTCTCCACCGGCAAACCGGTATTGTCACCGCGCACATCGGACGCAAACGCCAGGTGTCGCTGGTAACCATCGGCTCCATCGTCACGTACGCTGCGCAACGCGCGCACGCCCACGGCTTCGCCCGGCAGGTACGAGAGTGTGACGTAGTCTTCACCGCGCACCAGGGCGTCTTCGTCTTGATCGCGTGCCGCCAGCAAGAGCGCATCATCGCCGAGGGCCGCCACAACAGCTCCGGCATGGAATGCGCCTGCCGGATCGGTGCTGATGGTGAGCGGGATAGCACCACGCGCCAGCACATCGCGCAACACGGCTTCGGCCAACCCGTCCAGTTCACCCGCAGAAACCGGCCCGTACTCAAAAGCGAACAGCACGTAATCGCCCGCGTCCAGCGCATCCACCTGGGCGGCAACCGCGGCGCGGTCTCCGGCAAGCGCGGGCGGGTCGTCGGCAAGGTGCAACGCATCGGTGGCAAAGGGCGCGAGCAACGCAACCAGCATGACAACCATCACCAGCAAGCGATCCGGCTTGAACCGGCGGCGGCGTCGCGCCCGTTTGCCGGCTGGAGAGGGCGCTTCTTCCGGCGCAAAGCCTTCCAGGGCCAGTCGCGCGGCCTCATCAAAGCTCATCTCCTCACCGGCATCTTCTTCGTCTGGCGTCGCCCCCGCATCGAGCAATGCCTGGAGCCGCTGCACGCGCCGTTCCTGTTCCGGCGTGATGATCAGGTGGTCAATCGTGCGGCGTCCCACGTCCTCGGGCACAACGCCCTCAACAACCGGGAGCGCATCGGCGATATCAGCCAGCGGACCCCGCTCAGGCTCAGCTTCACGCTCGGCGTGGCCCAGTTCGCGCATCGCTTCCTCACGGAACGCACGCAAACGATCCGGCAACTCGGTGAGCTGCTTTTGCTTCACGTGCGCTTCCGCGCCACCGGCCTTGAGCGTCACAGGCAGGTCGGTGGGGCGCAGTTCTTCGACCCACTCAGGCTGCGGCTCACCGGCAACGGGCATCTCGTCCGGCGCAGGCCCGGCAGCCTGTTCGTCACTTTCCGGGAACGGGGAGACCGGCGCGGGCGGGCGCGGGCGCGCCGGTTCCGCTGCGGGGGTCTCATCGTCCAACAGTTGATCCAATTCAGCCTGGTCGAATAATTTTTCCAGGTCTGGCACATCACCCGGAATCTCAACGACGTCGAACAACGCTTCCAGGTCTTGCAGAGATTCGTCGCCCTCTTCTCCACCGACGGGCGCGAGTGCGGTTTCAGGGGCCTCCAGCGCACGCTCGGAAGGGATGGGTTCGGTTCCCTCGTCAATGCCCAACAGCGCGTCTAGCGCCGCGCTATCGAGCGTGGCATCCGGGAGCGCCTCCGGCGTCGATTCCTCACCGGCGGCCTCAACCTCTGGCACCGGCGGCAGGTCGAAAAGCTCCTCAGGTTCCGGCTGGAGGTCTTCTGGCGAGAGGCTTTCCAGCCAGTCCAACGCCTCCTCGGACTCCGCAGCAGCGACCAGCTCTGGCAACGCCCCGGCGTCGGCCACATCCCCGAACAGATCGGCTGGTTCGTCCGGTTCGGCGGCAGCACTTACCGCCAGATCGCGCAACCACTCCGGCATGTCTTCGCCGGGCGGCGTCTCAGGCACGAGCGCATCCGGCTCCATCGGATCAAAACGTTCGATGAAATCCCCGACATCGCCCGCGTCAGCCGCCGGTTGTCCGGCGGGTGCTTCACCGGGCACCGGCTGATCCAGGCCGAGGTCGGGGAAAGGAATTTCCTCTGGTGAGGGGATGACATCTTCATCGCCCGGTATGCCCCCGGCGAGCCAATCGGGTTCTGGTTCCGCATCGTCGCCATCCGCCGCGGCAGGAGGTGGCGGCTCGTCCGGATTCGCGTTCGCACCGGACGGCGACATGCCCACCTCGGCCCAGTTGATGCCCGCGAGTTCGGGGCCTGGCTTGAACCAGTCGGGAATATCCAGGTCTTCAGGTTCAGGCGGGGAAGCCGGGGCCTCGGACAACTCCGCCGGTTCTTCCAGCGGCCCGGTCGTCAGGTCAAGGCCGCGGAACCAGTCCGGTTTTTCTGCTTCCGGCTCATCCTCCAGCCCCAGGAACCACCCCGGCACAAACTCCGCTTTCTCCGACGCTGAGGCATCTTCCGGCGAAGGCGGCTGGGACTCTGCATCGAGCGTCTTGAACCAGTCCGGAACTTCCTCAAGCAAGTGATCTTCGGGCGTCTTGCGAGCCTCGGCTTCCTGCTCGCGTTGGAGAGCTTCCCATTCCTCGTATGATAATTCGCCCTGCGGCGTGCTTTCTTCGGGCACGTCGCCAGCATTGAGCCATGCGGGGACAGAATCAGCGTCACCGGTGCTTACCGGCTCCGCCTCCCCGCTAATCCGCCGAATTTCGCCTGGCTCCGGTAGTTCCGATTCGGGCGTGCCAGCTTGTGGGGCCTCGTCACCCGTAGCGGGCAGTTCATCCGCGTCGCCCGCCAGCCAGTCGGGGAGCGATTCCCCTTCCCCAGGTTCACCCCCGCCCAGGTCGGCAAACAGGTCTTCCAGGTCGACGGCGTCTGCCGTTTCGGGCGCGGCAGTCGGGGCCGGGATGCCCGCTTCCTCAAACAGATCATCGAGCGCGACCGGCTGAGCCGGGGTGGGCGCTGGTGGCTGTTCGGGCGGCTTTTCATCCTGCAACCAATCCAGACCGATTTCATCCACGGGAGGCGCTGCCCTGCCGTAGTCCGCCGCCTCGCCAAACGCGCTTAGCCACTCCGACTCACCGGCCTCGCCGGGGGGTGGCTGCGCCGGAGATTCCGGCGGCGACAGGGACGCCATCCGGTCGCGCAACGACGGCTGGGCGTCCGGTGTCGGCGTATCAGTGGCAAACTGTTCCAGTTCGGCGGCGAAATCGGCCATCGTGTGCGGCGTTTCGGGCCTGCTGCTCCAATCCGCCGGTGGGGGCGCGGGCGTATCTGCGGGCGTGCCTTGCTGCCAGGGCCGATCGCCTTCTGGCTCGCCGGGTGCACCGGACGGCTCCTCAGGCGCAAACCAGTCCAGGCCCGGATCGGGCGCACCGGGCGCTTCATCGCGGCGTGACGGAGCCTCCGGCTGATCGCGGCCCGGCTCAAGCCCCGCCAACAATGCCGAGGCATCACCCGCCACGTCCCACGGGGCCGATGCCTGGATCGTCGAGGGGGGCGGCGGCGCATCATCCGCGTAGACATCCCAGGGCGGCACAGTCGGCGGGACGGGCAGCGGCGGCGCTGGCACATCGTCAGCAAACTGTTGCCAGGGCGCACTCCACGTTACGGGTGACGGTTCCTCCGGAACGTCAGTCATATCGCTGCTCTCCGGCGACTGTTCGGGTTCCAGGTCCCGCATCCAGTCTGGCAGCAGGTCGTCGTCGTCAACCCAGTTCTGATCGTCCGGCATAAACCCTCTGTCTTGCACTCAGAGACACAATACGCTTGCTCATTCAGCCTCGTATAGAACGATCCTGCCCGGTGAGCACGCGCACACCCGCAGTCACGATCCCCAGACCAACGCCGATCAAGATGCCGCGCGCCCCGGCGCTCACCGGAACACGCACGATCCATTCGCGGGCATCCGCCAGAACGTCGAACCCATCCAACGGAATCCAGCCGAACAGCACGACCACCACGGCCAGCGTAAACAGGACCGACCAGCTGGTCACCTGGCGGCGCATCAAGCGGTACGCAGCATAGATCAGGAAGAACAATACCAGGGCCGCCAGCGCCGATTCCAGGCTGACCTGAACGGCCTCAAACAGGCGTTCGCTGATCGCTTCCCCTTCGAGATCGCCCGTCCACACACCGGCGCGGTCAAGTATACGCAGCACGACCACCGCCACGGCCACAACCAGCACAATCACGCTGTAGGGCCAGCCAAATTCTGAACGGACAACGCGCCCCAGGTGAACAGCAACCAGGTTCCAGAGGCCAACCAGCACCGCCACCGCCGCGATCACCGCCACCAGCCACACCAAAAACGCGACCAGTTGCGCCGGTGGCGTGTCTTCGGGGCTGGATAACCCGATCAATGTGACCAGCCCCACGCTGATCACGATGATGGTCGAGAGGAAGTCAACCAGGCGATGGCGTTTCACGTTACCCTCTCAAACGGGCGCTACAAGGTCTGCAGCGCCGCCACGACAATACCCAAAATCACCAGCCAGCGCAGCACGTCTTGCGCGAAGACGCTGCCTTTCTCAAGCGCCGTCCCGTTCATATAGGCCGGGCCGGCGTACAATTCTTCGCCGATGAGCACGTCACCGGCCTGGGCATAGGCAACGGCCTGCCCTTCGATCAGGTCGCTATGGGCAATAAGCTCCTGGTCGTGCCGCAATGCCCCTTCACCGATCAGCGCCAGTTCGGAGCCAAAACGCCCCAGCACAACCGAACTCGCGGCGTCAATGTCGGCGGACAGGCTCGCTACGCCCGCGGCGAACGCCAACGAGCGCGGCCCCTGCGGGAACCACGCCGCGGCGCTGCTGCGGTACATGGCCATCGTGCGCCGGTATTCATAGGCATGGCGCAGCGTATCCTGCAGCAAGGGAAGAGTCATCGGGTTGCTGAGCGTCACCAGGGGCGGTTGGCGACCGATCGCCAGTCGTTCAGACAGCCGGTACACAATCTCGGCGGCAACCAGGGCGGTAACGGTACTGGACTCGCCTATTGCGCTGCTGCCGAGCGACATATGCACCCGGTGGGCGCTCTCAACGGCATCAGCAGCCAGCACCGGCAACCTGTCATAAGCCGGAATCGGGCGCATGGTCGTGCGGAAGCGGCGCACAATAAACCGCCCGACCATCATCGCCGCAAATGCAATTGCCACAAACACCCAGATCAGATCGCCGTCATTGATCATCCCTGCTACCCTGACACGATAATTGTTCCCGCAGCCACGCCACCCCACCGGGTTCGTCGAGCACGTGCGCCAGGTCATCGACAACTTCGCGCGGAACCAGCATGCCCAACGTGGGCTGAGCCACCCACAAGACGTGCGCGCCCAGCGGCCCAAGCGGTTCGATGACTTCCAGCACCGCCCCCACAAAACCGTCCAGCCGGGCAGCATGCAGCCGCCGCGACCAACGCGCCAGGCGCGGCGCCCAGCGTTCGGCAGCGGGAGAAAGCGCAACGTCCTTCATAGCGCCAGTATAGCACAGCGGTGACT
>CAZSXY010000008.1:10020-49911 GCA_964611395.1 uncultured Anaerolineaceae bacterium
GCAGCGGGAGAAAGCGCAACGTCCTTCATAGCGCCAGTATAGCACAGCGGTGACTGTGGAGAAAATCAGACCAAACGGCTATTTGGAGAGCCTGTAACGCACCGTTATGGCGCGAGGAACAACACCGTGACCCCCGCAACCGCCAGGATAGTCCCGCCAATGGCGCGCTGCGTGATCCGTTCGTTGAAAAACAGCCGACCCAAGGGGATCAAGATGATCGGGGTGAAGCTCATCATCGTCGAGGCAATGCCAACCGGCGCATTCTGCACGGCAATCAGCGAGAACCACACGCCCAGAAACGGCCCCGCAATCGCCCCGCCCAGGATGAAACGCAGCGCCCTGGGTTGGGCACGCAGCGCGCGCACCGTGTTAGGAGCCTGCCCCCTGACCGCCGTGAAAGCCCAGATGACGAACGTGGCAATAATGATGCGCATGAGATTGCCAGACAGCGCGGAAAAATCGCCCGCCAGTCCTTGCTTGGACGCGATCAGCCCCGTCGCCTGTCCGAGCGCGCCCCCCAGCCCAAACAGGACACCGATCATGTAGGATCGCGGCGTCCGGTTGGGGAGATTGTCCTCGTTGCTGCGGTCGGCGACAACCCACACCACGCCGCTAATCGCCAGGGCGATGCCAGCCAGCTCCCAAACGCCAAGCGTTTCCCCCAGCAGAACCCAGGCCAGGATCACCCCGATCACAGGATTGAGCGAGAGGAGCAGCATCGACAGGCGCGGGCCGATCATCACAAAAGCCTGGAACAGCAAGGCGTCCCCCAGCACAAACCCGATGAAGCCCGACAAACCCATCCAGCCCCACCGCTCGATTCCGGCGTCGATGGGGAATGGCTGTCCCTGCGATAGCCAGTGCGCGCCGGTCACCATGACCAGCGCCAGCAACAGCCGAGTGCGGTTGACTATCGGCGACCCCACCAGCCGGCCCGACAGCGTGAAAAAGATCGATGTGAAGCTCCAGCAGAAGGACGTCAGCAGACCGGCAATCTCGCCTGTGTATCCCATCAAGGAGTTCCCCCACAACTGGAATGGTTCGTCGGATGAGCAAACGCGAAGAATTGTATACTACGCCCGGAGGATGTGCTAACGGAAAAGACTTTCAGTTTTGCCTGAACTGGAAGTTATGAGTGGGGAGTGCTGAGTTTGGAGCCATAACCCGTGACTCATAACTCACGACTCTCCACTCCCCACCCATGCCCAACGAATGGCCCCGCCTGTGAGACGGGGCATGAGACGAACGGGATTGATGCAAACTAATGATAGGGATGATGACTGATCCGATTGTGAGCGATTGCGCCGGTGCTGCTCAGATTACAGACTCCAGATGATCGATGATGTTCTCATACACATTGGATATGCCGGGGCCAAGAATGGTCAACAAAGCGACCAACACCACCGCGACGAAGATGAGCAGCAAGGCATACTCGACGAGGCCCTGACCGCGAGTCCACCGTTGCATCGATGGCTGGCGTCGGAGCCACTGCCATAGCATCATGGGTCGCCTCCTTTCTCATGCCTTCCATTATACATGATTTCAGGATCAGGAACGCACACGACGAGCGAACCCCAGCCATTGGGGCGTATCCCAGGTTTCAGGCCACTACTCGTCGCGGAGGCCGCTAAAGACGCTATATTCTCTTTTCTCCATCCCTCTCTGCGGCCTCCGCGCGCTCTGCGGTGTATTCTCCTTTGCCCAAAACGTAAAATGTCCCCGGCGAATCATTATGCCCATGTTGACGAGGGAGGCGCATCCGGCCCGCGTGGAAAACCGACCATAAAACTTACCCCATAGCTTGATTCCTGGACATCTTTTCCATGTTCACATTAAGAAAATCAATCTGATCATTGATTATATTGATATAACACATTGACTCTCGTGGCTGGATTTGTTACCATGATGGTGAGGCCGGAGGTTCATCACACCTGCGGCGTGACATTCGTTGACGAGTTTTAGGGATGGAACCATGTATGACGTGTATCCGGTGCCTGGCCGGTGCCCGGTCTGCGATGACTCGATGGTGATCACCCGCCTGGTTTGCCCTAACTGCGACGTAGCGGTTGAAGGGCGTTTTACGCTGGGGCGACTGGCGTTGCTGACCCCAGAGCAGCTCGAATTCGTAGAAGTGTTCTTGCGCTGCGATGGCAAGATCAAGCGTGTCGAAGAAGACCTGGGCATTTCGTATCCAACGGTGCGCAGCCGCCTGAACGAGATCATCACGGCGATGGGGTATGAAGCGCCGGGCACCGAATCGCCTGAGGAACCAACGCCCGAACGCCGCCGCCAGGTCCTCGACGACCTCGCCGCCGGACGCATTTCGTCCGAAGAAGCCGTCGAGCTGCTGCGCGGCGAGATACCATAGCAGATATCTCCTGTAGTAAAGGCAATTGACAATGGTGACCCGAAAAGAAATTCTGGAAATGCTGTCAAATGGCGCGATCGATGTCGACCAGGCGACGAAAATGCTCAACGCGGCGGGCGCTGCGGAAGCTGAGATGCCGCCCCACGAAGCAGGCGATGAGGGCGATCCTGCCCTTCCGGTGGAAACCCTGGAACCGGATATGCCCGCAAAGCCCAAACGGAAAAAACGGCGCTGGCTGCACATCCACGTCAGCGATCTCGACACCGGGCGGAAGCGCGTGCGGGTGAATGTCCCATTGGGGCTGGTCAATTTTGGCCTGCGGTTCGGCGCACGCTTCACCGATGAGCTTGATGCGGACATGACCCAGGATGTGCTCGACGCCCTGCGGGACGAGGGGCTAACCGGGACGCTGGTCGAAGTGGAAGACGTCGAGGACAACGAGCGGGTGCACATTTTTGTGGACTGAGCCAGATCCATGATCCGGCCAGCGACGCAATCAAAGGAGTTTACGCGATGACACGCCATGAATTTGATAATATTGACGTTCCCATCATCGTCCAACACGTGGGCGGTGATCTCCGGCTGCGCGGGCGGCCAGGCGAGGCACTCGTTATCGATGGGGACGCCGTCCAGGTGGAGCACCTGGGCGAGGGACAGCCGGTTGTCGTGCGAGCGGGGGGCGATGCCCGCATGATCGTCCCCGACGCGGTCGATGTGAGCCTGCAGACCATCGGCGGCGACGCAAAGGTGACCGGCGTGACCGGCGCCGTTGACGTGCAGCGCGTGGGGGGTGACCTGGCGGTGCGCGACGTGGGGCGTGTTAAGATCAAGCAGGTCGGCGGCGACGTGCGTATCAAGCGCATTCTTGGCGACGTAACCGTCGAAATGATCGGCGCTGACGCGACCATTCGCTCTGTCGGCGGGGCCGTGTGGATCGCCCGGATCGGCGCGGACCTGTACATGCGGCAGGTGGACGGGGCGTGTGTGGTCGAGCAGATCGGCTCCGACCTGGTGCTCAACATCCACTTCGCGTCCGACCGCGAGTACCGCTTCCACGTAGGTGACAGCATCTTGTGCCAGGTACGCCCCGACACCAACGCGACATTCATCCTGCCGCCGGACACGCATGTCCAATTGGATGTCCAGGCCGAGATCGTAGAGGAAGAGGATCGCCAGCTTGTTGTGCTGGGAGAGGGCAGCGCCCAGGTTCACGTCACCGGGGCCAGAGTGGTGCGCCTGATTGACATAGACGACGAATCTATCAGCGTTTTTGGCATCCAGCTTGAGGAAGAACTAGAAGCCCGCCTGTCCACGTTGGAAGAGACGCTCAGCCAGCAGCTTGAGGGGTTGGACGAGCGCATCCAGGCCCGGACGATCCAGCTTGCCTCGCAGGCCGAGAAGATGACCGAGCGCGCCCAACAAGAAGCGATCCGCGCTGCCGAGCGGGTGCGCCGCACGATGGATCGTTGGGCGACAAAACCCAAATCCAAGCGGCGTACCAAGCGCAAACACATGGTCGGGCGGTTTGACGTACGCGGGCCTATGGAACCGGAAGACGAACCCGTCTCTGAGCAAGAACGATTGATGATCCTGCAAATGGTGCAGGAGAATAAGATCACTATCGAGGAGGCCGAGCGCCTTCTGGCGGCGCTGGACTCGTGACACGCGGCGCTCCGCCGCAAACCTTCAGGAGAGAGCATGGCATGGCCGCTACCGGCTTACTGGCCCGGCGCGATCCGTTCACCGGACTACGTCCGGTCGACATGCGGCGCGATCTGGTTCCTGTTGCCGACCTGATCGAGGTATGTTTCGCCGCCACGCTCGATGCGACGGGTCGCGCTGCCATTCGGGAAATGCGCACACTCAGCCGCACCGGGCCGTTGCTGTGGGTATTGGCGCGGCTGGGCAACGCCATACCATTCCTGCGCGGTTATGTGTGGGTCGAGCGCGATCGGATCGTCGGCAATGTCTCCCTGATTCCGGCGGGCTATAACAACGGGTGGGTCATTGCGAACGTCGCCGTTGCGCCGGACTACCGGCGGCGGGGCATTGCGCGGCGGATGATGCATGCGGCCCTGGCTTTCGTCGACCGCCGGAAGGCGTTTGCCGTGTTGCAGGTTGAGGCGGCCAACGAGGGCGCGTGCGCCTTGTATGAACAACTCGGCTTTGTTCAGCAGCGCACCTTTACCCGCTGGCGGCGGGCCGCTTACCACCGCCCCCCCGCACCGCTGGCCGATGTCGGGCTGCTCCACCCCCTCACCCGCGACCAGGCTGACGAACTGTTGGCCCTGGCGAGCAGACTGCGACCAAACGAGCGCGGCGGCATGGGCTGGCTCCGGCCAACGCGGCCCGAAACACTGCGCCCCAAACGCCTGGCCGGGTTACACTATATCCTGAGCGGCCAGCGTGCGGATTTCTGGGTCATGCGGGGCGAGGGGTCATCATTGGACGCGGCCCTGCGCGTCGAGCAGCGCATCAGCGGGCTGGCCCGCATATTTGATGTGCTGGTGCGTCCAGAACGCCAGGAGCAACTAGCGCCGGTGCTGCTGAACGTCGCTTTACGCCGGTTTGCAGGCCACCAGCACGCAGTCATCACCGACCACCCTGCCGATGACACGTATATGAGTGACCTATTGCGCGAGAACTTGTTCAGGCCAGAACGCACGCTGGTGCACATGATCCGGCCTGCACACGGCGGGTCTGGTAACAAGTCGCCAGTCCCGACCACCAATCCAGGGAGATAACGACTCATGACCACGTCCGAAGAGCGGATGCGTATTTTACAGATGATCCACGAAGGCAAAGTAACCGCCGAAGAAGGGGCGAAGTTGCTTCAGGCGCTTGGTTCCAGCCGCCGTTCGTCTGCCCCCCCGCCCCCGGCCCGCGATCCGCGCCTGTTGCGGGTGCGCATCACCGACCTAAAAACGGGGAAGACAAAGGTCAACGTCAACATCCCGATGGGTCTGGTGAATGTGGGGATCAAGCTCGGCGCGCGTTTCACGCCGGCGCACGCCGACGTGGACTACGAAGAAATCATGGAAGCCATCAAAGGCGGCGCGAGCGGCAAGCTCGTTGACGTTGAGGACGTCGAAAGCGGCGAGCACGTCGAAGTGTGGGTGGAGTGAGCACCTGGATTGGCAGGGGTGGCCAGTTTACGCCGGCAATTCCGGGGGGTGGGGCGGCGGAACCGCCGGTGGGTCGTCGTCCGGGTCGTGATCGAGGCGGCGCTGGCGCTCCATCATCATCGTTTGCCCGATGCCCGGTTCCCACTCGTCAGGCAGAGCACCGGCGGCGCGGGTGAGTTCCAGGCCGCCCAGGTTGCGAGCGATCACTTCAAGCATACGCGGCTGCACCCAGGTAACCGTATCGACCTGCACCGCACGCGCCCCCGCATCGATGAAATCGCGGGCATCGTCCGCCGCGTGAATCCCCCCGCACCCGATCACTGGAATATCTACCGCACGCGCCGCCTGCCCCACCGCGCGGAGCGCCTGCGCCTTCAACCAGGGGCCGTACACGCGCCCGCCGACCAGTTGCCCGGTTTCCGGATCGCGCGTCGTGCCGCGTGGCGGCGCAGCGACGACCACCGCCCCGGCTCCGGCGGCTTCGGCAGCGCGCGCCGATTCGACCGCGCTGTACAGGGGCACGCGCACCAGCAACGGCAGCAGGGTGCCATCATGCGCGGCTTGCAGCACGAGTTCGATCTCATCGGGGGTGGCCTGGTCGTGCAAGCCTAACTCAATTGCGGCGACGCCCTCACACCCTTCCAGCATGATACAGCAGCGCCCGACATCCGCCGGGGTCGTCGCCACAACATGCACGATCACCGGCGCGAGACTGTGCGCCCAGCGATCCTGGTATTGCTTGATCACTGCGTGAATGCCGGGGTTGGGCAGGCCGGTGTGAATCAGCACGCCGGACGGCAGAGGAACCACGCGCGGCCCGCGTGCGACGCGGCGCGGCTTCCAGGTGACCGGGTTGGTGACGATCGCGCCCAGCTTGGTCAGGTCGATCACATCGCGGTAGGCCGCGCCGTCAAAGCCGAAGGTTCCGGCAGCAGGCATGACCGGGTTTTCGATAACGAGCGGGTTCTTGCCGGACTGTGTCAGTTCAATCATGAGCACCTGCCACATTGGATCATTGAGCGCCTATAATGCTAGCATCATCACCACAATGCCCGCCAGCACTGTCAGGGTGAGCACGCCGATAATGACCAATGCCAGGCCGAACGCCGAAAGGCCATAGGTGGTGCGATAAGGGTCAACGTCCGGCGGTCGGGAGCCACGCTCCGGCGGCCCGCAGCAAGTCCGCGAGCGGATCGTCCGGGACTGCGCCGTGAGGTAGCGCCGGATAATGGCGATGGACGGACTCCACCGTGCGGATCGCCTCGCGCACCGTCTGGAGCCTGCGCCGCCGCTTGAACAGCGCGTGTTGCGTGCGGTGGCATAGCATCGCCTCGTGCTTGGCGTCGATCCAGGGGGTGATGTCCAGCGCCAGGTGAGCCAGGTCGCTGTCATTCCACAGGCGATCGTCGATGCCGGGCACGCGCCCGGCGATGCCGTATACGACCACCTCCGGGGACTGCTCGCGGGCGGCCTGCAACACGGCCCGGTGAACCTGTTGGTGGGCGGGATGGCCGTACTCGCCGTCGCTGCCATGCGTGAGGATGGCGGTCGCCCCGGTCTGGCGCATCACCCGTGCGATGTGTGCCACCAGCGCGGGTTCGTCCACCGGAATGGGGTACACCGTGTCATCAGGCCCAACCGCCGGGTCTTCATAGCCCAGCCAGAACAGATCGCGCACGCCGAGCGCCTTCACCGCACAACGCAGCTCGCGCTCACGCACCACGGCGCGTTGTTCCGGCGTGGATGCTTCGGGCAACCCGCCCGATTCGCCCCCGCGCCCATCGGTCACGCAGAGGACGCAAGTCGGGATGCCTCGTTCCGCCAGCATCGCCAGCATGCCACCGGCCATAACGGTTTCATCGTCGGGATGTGCGCCTACGAACAGGACTTGCAATGCTTGCATAGCACTCACCGGAAAACGATACGCTTGAGATCCATCGCCGGGCCAGCGGTACAGGCCAGCCGCGTTTTCCCCCGCGACGGCACTTCGCAGGCCCCACACGCGCCTGTACCACACGCCAACCGCTGCATAAACATACCGCAGACGTAGTGTTCGGGCACGTCATGATGGCGCAGTTGGGTGATCCGGTCATAGAGACGGTGATAGGCTTCTTCCCGGCGAGCGCTGGAGGCCAGGATCAGCACCTGATCCGCCCATTGGAACGTCTCCACCTGCTCCGGCCATGTCCAGTCGGTCTCACCGTGCAGAATCTCGACTTCGGGCGAGAGCAACTCCAGCGGGTAACGTGTCGCCAGGCCACTGAGCACCATGGTGATCGCAACGCCGCCGCCGGTCAGCGTGCGGGCCAGCAGAATGAATGGTGTCGGCATGGCATCATCGGCGATCAACAACAGGTGTTGCAGGCGAGGGCGCATCGGGATCGGTTGCCCGACCGGGCTGAGCACGCTCAGAATGTCGCCGGGGGCATAATCACGACCAGTGGGCATCTCAACGACGACCTTGCCCGGCTGAATGTCCACCGGAATCCATTGCTCGCGCAGGTACGGGTCCCATCCGTCCTGGTCGTAAGGCCGCACCAACAACGATTGACCCGGTTTGAGTTGCATCAGCGCCGGGTCGACCGCCAGGTCAAGCTGTTGAATGTCCGCCGAAATCCGGCGGGCGCGTTCGATGATGGCTTGTGTTTCACGCATGGCGCAAAGCGTACAACGTCCTGGGGTGTTTGGCAAGCGAGGGCGCGAAGTGACATGCGAAAAGCGAATAAAGAGGGTTCCACCGCCGTAAAACCCTCGTGATATTGACCTCATATAACAACCGCGCCAGACACACAGGGGCGCAAAACCCGCTTGTTGGCGGCACTCGACGGCCTAGCCCTTCACGGCTCCCATGGTCAGGCCACGCACGATATACCGCTGGACAAATAGCGATAGAATCAAGGGGGGCAGCACTGCCATCAGCAGCCGTGTAGAGACAAACCCGAAATGAATGCCCCGTACCGTGCCCGTGCTGATGATTTTCACTGTGAACGGTTGGGCGTCACGCACCGTCAGCACGCTGGCAAACAAAAATTCGTTCCAGGCAAACGTGAAACAGATAATTCCCGCGGCCACCAGGGCCGGTCCGGCGATTGGCAGCGCCACGCGCAAGAACACCTGTACATGCGATGCGCCATCGACCAAAGCCGCCTCTTCCAGGTCTTTAGGCATGTCTGCGAAAAAGTCACGCGTGATCAGGACGGCAAACGGCATCACAAACGTGGTATTGACGATGATCATGCCCAAATGTGTGTCGAAGAGGTCTAACCGTTGGAGCAGCAAAAAAAAGGGGATTAACGTGGCCACCGGCGGCAAGAAACGCTGAGAGAGAAACCACGACACCAGGTTGCGATTTCCGATCCCAAAGCGGAAGCGGGCCAGACTGTACCCGGCGGTCGTGCCCAGGATCAGGGCAATGGTCGTGGCGCCCACTGAAATGATGGCGCTGTTCTTGAGGGCATTGATGTTTTCTTCACCGCTGCGGCCAAGCTCGGCATTCCAGTTATCCATGATCGGCTCGAATTCGACGAAGGGGATCATCGACGACTGCAAGGCGTCGCGTTGCGGTTTAAACGATGTGATGATCGCCCATCCGAACGGGTAGAGGGCGATGAGAGTCACCAAGATGACTGCCACCCATAGCAGGACACGCTCAATGTGTACGCGGAATGTCATACCCGAAATCTGTCCAGCCATCATCTCCTCCTCACGGAACATCGTAACGGTCACGGACACGCCAGAAGAAAATAGAGGACACGATGATGGCGACAATCACCAGCAGGTATGCTAGTGCCGACGCGTAACCCATGTCGAAGTGACGTAGTCCTTCCAGATAGATATAGTACGAGTAGGTCTGCGTCGAGACGCCCGGTCCCCCGCCGGTTAGCGTAAATGGAATGTCCAGGATCTTGAAGGTCTCCACCAACCGCAACATGGTGACCGTGCCAAGTGCCGGCGCGATGAGCGGGAGCGTCACCTTGCGAAACAGCGTCCAGGCCGATGACGTGTCCAGCCGTGCCGCTTCGTACAACTCATCGGGCACTGACTGCATGGCGGCCAGCACGATGATGAACACGAAAGGGGTCCACTGCCAGGTGTCCACTATCAGCACCGCAAAACGCGCTGACCAGGGATCGGTTATCCAGAACACTGGGTCTGCGCCTATCCCCCGTATCAGATGGTTGATAGGGCCATTTTGCTCGTTGAACAGGATCATCCCCAGCTGCCCAAGAGCGATAGGCGCAGCGAAGATAGGCAGCGTCAATATCGAACGGAAGACACGCAACCCAGGAATTTCGTGATTGAAGAGCCAAGCAATAAATGTGCCCAACACGATGGTCAACAGCACGCTGGCCACAATCACAAAGAATGTCATTTCCATGACCTCAGCGACTCGCTCGTCGCTGAAGATCTCCTGATAATTCTCAAGGCCTATGAACTTACCCGGACGGGTGCGCCGCCCCATACGCTTGTCGGTGAAACTCAGCCCCAGGGAATAGATCAGCGGGAACAGGGTGAAACAAAGCACCCAAATTACGCCGGGGAGCAGGAAAAACAATCCGGCTCGGTTTCTACTTTTCATACGTACCTGCCTGTCGGATTTTCAGCGTATGAAGGCCACAATGGCCTGTTTTGCCGATAGTGTCAAGGGGAGAGAGTAAAATCTCCCTCCCCTTTTTAATTACGTGCTACAACTGAACCCGTGTGCTCAGTTTGCTGGGTTGTAACCGATAGAGGTCTGGTAAATCTCCAACAGGTAGTCACGACCGATGTCGTCGGTGATTTCTTCCCACTCGTCAGCCACCTTGTCCAACGCTTTTTGCGGCGTAAGCTCATCGATCATGGCCTCGGCCAGGCGGATGTCAAGGATATTCCAGTATTCTGGCGTGCCGGGGATGCGTAGGTACGTCTGAGAGGTGGGGTAGTCGAACAGGTTCTGCCCATAGGCTGTAATGTAGGACTCAACGTCCCCCCCATCATAGCCTGCTGCCACGTAATCTTCCACGGACGCTTCGCCTGCCGGTGGGAACAGATGCGTGGTGGAACTGGGGTCCACGCCCGTCCAACCATAGGTCACGTTCCAGAAGAGGATCGGCGGAGTTGCCTGCATGGCCAGGAAGTAATAGGCCAACTCTGGCACATCCGAGCGACTGGAAATAACGCCGTGCCAGGATGCGCCAACGAGGTTACTCACGCAATTCGGGTTTTCAGAGTCTTCGACGAATTCGCCGATCTCGCGATCGTACCAGACTTCGGAGCATGGAATAGGCGCGCCGCCCAGTTTGCCTTTGATGGTGGAGGCGTTGGGGTCCTGTGCCAGCGAACCTACGTCACCCCAGGAGTAGAGCAAGATCGCATTGCCATTGAGGAAGTTATCCCAAGCTTCACCTAGGTCCCAACCAAACTGCGACTGCGAACCAGTCGCAGCCAGTTCCTTCAAGAATTCAAGCGCCTTGACATGCCCTGGCGAGTTGATGACCGGAGTCATGTCATCCGGATCGAACCAGTAGATGTTGTCGTACTTAGTGACAACGGTCGGATCATCGCCGTCGGCCGGGGTAATGGCAAAGGGCGCTGAGAGCGACATATAGTGGAAGAAACCCTGACCGCCGACCTTCAGGTGTAGGCTGACGCCATCATCCGGATCGCCATCGCCGTTCCAGTCTTTGCCATTAAAGAACTGGGCAACCTTCAACACTTGCTGCCAGGTGCGCGGCGGAACTGGCATCGGTTCGCCCATTTCTTCCTCATAGGCCGCCTGCCATTCGGGGTCTTCAAGGATGTCGCGGCGATAGTACAACATCTGGGCATCACCGTCGTTCACCACGCCATACCAGTGTCCTTCCCACTTCAGCAACTCCCGCAATGGAGCTGCAACTTTGTCAGGTTCCCACATAGGATACCCCTCGGCACCGATGAAATCATCGATGGGGATGATCCACTCATTGCTAATGTAGTCTCCGTAGAACCACGACGCATTAATGATCGCGTCATAGGTATTCTGGTTCGTCGCGAAGTCGACCGTCAGCGTGGTGAGCATTTGGTCAAAGGGGATTTCAATGATCTCAAGCTCCGCCCCCGTAACCGCTTCAAATGCCTCGCGCCAGAAGTAAGGCGCACCGGAAATCACGCCGCGCGTACCGCTGGCCAGCACCCCGATGGTTAGTTTTTGCCCGGCGAAACGATCGCGAGCATCGGGTAGATTTGCTGCCAACAAGGCCTCCATCGCCGATTGACGCTCCTGGTCATTGATCGCGTTAGGGAACAAATCTTCAGGTGTTTTACCATCGAATGGCCCCCCATCTTGCGCCAAGACAAGGAAGTTACTCGGTATGGCTAGAACGATTATCAAAACTAAGAAGATAATCATCTTTTTCATTAGATTTTTCCTCCCCAAAACACCAGAACGAAAGTTGAGTTGGAGCTCACAACAAAATGCTCCACAATTCAGTATATTGAATCTGTGATAGAGAGTCAAAGGTATAAGGAAGTGGATAGTATGACAAAGTGGGGAACTAAGGGGAAAATCTTCATTGAGAGCCTGACCGCTTATCGTCACCTACGAGGAAAATGACACGGTGCAGGCGTCGGTCTTTCACCTAGAATTCGGTTTTCCCCTAAATTGTCATGCTATCACTAACATGAACAACATGAAACGCTTGCCTCAAACGAAACCGTTCGATTTTCCCCGTCGCCGCCCGCTAAAAAATCCTAGAGAGCAAGTCACTTACCTCCGTCAGGTGGCAGTTCAGTAAACGAACCGCACGCGATTGTATCCAATGCACTTGATTAGCCGCGATATTCGCCCTTGCGCCCAGAGCGCGGTAGACTTACCGGTGACCAGTGACCTTAATGGTACGATCTGGGATGCTGTTTGCTGCGCGCAGGGCAATGACACGGCCTGATCATGCTTCCCTGCGCGACACGTTATCCGGTGACAATTGTTGGTAGTAAAACACATGCAAAGTCCGCACGATCTGGTTCAAACGATACATGCCGCTCATAACCTGGTGATTGAAGTTGGCCCTGACCGGTGGCGGCTGGTGAACGGCGCACACGCCACCGAGCCGCTGGTTGCCCCTGCCTTCGTCGAGGCCCATCCCGGCGGCATCGATTATGTGCCCGCCTTCGCCCGCGCCCGCCAGCTTCCTGAAGGCGCATCGATCGCCCCATCCGAGATTACGCGAGTCGTGGTGGGGTGGGCACCCGAAACCGAAAGCTGGCACCTGGGCCTGATGCTGGCAACACCCGACGGCGAGCAGGCGATGCGCTGGATTGGGCTGGCAAGCTGGCCCGCCGGGGATGTTACCGCCCACGAAGCCGAGGCGCGGCAGGCGGCTCAAGCCCTGGCGGACATCATTGGCCGCCCGCTGCATGTGGTCGAACCGCCCGCGCCCAAAGCGCCCGAATCCGCCCCCCAACCGGCATCTGAAGCGAACGTCATTACGGATACCCGGCCACCCCAGGCAACCACCCCCTACGAAGTATCTCCGGACACGCGCTACGAAACGCCCGCTGCGCCACGCACCAGACCGCCAGCGGTGGCGCTGCGCCAGCCCCCGTTGGTCTTTGAGGAATGGGCGTATGTGAACCGGAACGGCAGGTTGATCTGGCGGAGGCGGTCACGCTGGCTACTGGCGGCGCTCGTGCGGTCGGTCGCCCTGCTGGGCGTGAGCCTGGGGTTTCTGGCGCTAGGGATCGGCTCGCAAATCAGCGGGTTAGCCG
Organism: uncultured Anaerolineaceae bacterium; assembly: GCA_964611395.1. GTDB lineage: Bacteria > Chloroflexota > Anaerolineae > Aggregatilineales > Aggregatilineaceae > CAZSXY01. Next base: position 23,236 of record CAZSXY010000008.1, read on the forward strand.
GGGTGGAACCGGCGTGGTTGCCCTGGCTGGGCATCGGGGTGGCGTTCGTATTGGTTGCCACCGCGCTGCGCACGATCTGGAACGTGTTCACCACAACGAGCATCACGCTCGACCCGCAACGGTGCGAAGTCATCTGCCGGGGCCACTTTACGGGCGTAGTACGCTGGCGCGTCCCCTTCGACCGGATCGCGTACGTGCTGCTATCGCAGACTCCGGCGCGCGCCCAGGGCCGCAAGGATAAAAACGGCCCGATGCACATTGCCCAGGAGGTGTGGCTGCACCTGTACGATGGACAGCGATTCTGGCCGGTAGTCGAACTGGGACGTGTGGAGGGGGAAGCGCCCGACTGGGAAAACGTCAACAAACGCCAGAAGCAAAAGGGCCGGCGGCGGCTGGCGCTGGCTGACTACAATACTCCGGCACACCATGCAGCCTTGCACCTGGCCCACACGTTGCGCGTGAAAGCGTGGTTGGATATCCGGTAACCGGGGCATGCGGCCACCAGCGGATTGGCAGCCGCTCCGCCAGCATGCTACCATTCGGCCAGGGGGCGTCATAGAAAACAGGAACGGGGATATTTGACGTGTTTTCCGGACAGATGAGCAGCCGGCAGACCACACGCCTGATGCTGTTGGCGATCATTCTGCTGACGGTTCCGTGCTATTGCCTGGGTGCGGTGCTGCTGGCGTATGCGCCGGAAAAAGCCGGTGGCCCTTCCGTTACTCCGAACCCGACGCTGGGCGGCGCGACGGGCATTCCCACGCTGTTGCCGACGTACACCCCCTTCTTGACGGCCACGTTTACGCCGTTCAGGCCACCGCTACAGCCGACGCCGCCGCAGCTATTCCTGCCGATCAACACACCGTTTTTCATCCCGCCGACCTGGACGCCTATCCCCACGTGGACGCCATTCGTGACCATCACTCCCGCGCCGACGTTGACCATCCCGCCGTCCCCGACGCTGGTTCCGACAGATGTGCCGACGAATACGGCTGCGCCAACGAACACGCCGCTGCCGACGAACACGGTCGCGCCGGCAGATACGCCCGTACCAACCAATACACAGGCTCCACCGCCAACGGAACCCCCACCACCCACAGAGCCACCCCCTCCCACCGATAGCCCATTGCCCACTCCAACCCAGGAGAGTTTGGGCGAATGACTTGTTTGTTAAGCCTACCCGTGGAAAGCACAGGTGCTCGATGCCTTTTGACCTGAAAGACCACCTCAAGACGCTAAGCGCTGCGCCCGCGCCGTCAGGCCATGAAGGACCCGTCCGCAAGATCATCCGGGACGTCTGGTCGACCTGGGTTGACGAGGTCAGCACTGATGGCCTGGGCAGCCTGATCGCCACCAAACGCGGAACCGGCCCGGAGCCACGCCGCAAGGTGATGCTCTGCGCGCACATGGACGAGATCGGCCTGATCGTAGCTGAAGTGCGCGACGGGTTTATCCGCACTGCAACACTGGGCGGCATCGATTACCGCCCGTTGTTGATGCAACCGGTGCTGGTGCATGGTCGCCGGGTGCTCAAGGGATTATTCGGAGCAGCGCCCCCGCATATGTCGCGCAGCCGCGACACCTACCCCGAAGCGCGTGACCTGTGGATAGATGTGGGGCTGCCCGCCGGAGAAGTCGCAGACCTGGTGCGCGTGGGCGACATTATCACCTTCGACGCACCCGCCGCCGAACTCCAGGGCGAGCGGATCGCGGCCAAGTCGCTGGACAACCGCGTTTCAGTCGCCGCGATCTCTTTGATCCTCGACGAGTTGTCGCGGCGTTCGCATGCCTGGGACGTGGTGGCCGTAGCCGCTACCCAGGAAGAGGTCGGCAGTTATGGCGCGATCACGGCGGCGCACCGGGTTCAGCCGGATATTGCCATCGCGATTGACGGGTCGTATGGCGCACAGCGCGGCGTCAACGAGGACGAGAGCTTTGCCCTTGGCGATGGCCCCACCATTGGGCGAGGGCCGAATTTCCACCCCTTGTTAGAAGACGTGCTGCACGAGGTCGCAAGCGACCTGGAACTGGACGTGCAAACCGAGGCCATTTCCGGCAACAGCCTGACCGATGCCTGGGAATTGCAGGTGAGCCGCGAGGGGATTCCGACGGCGCTGATCGGCATCCCGATGCGCAACATGCACACGCCCTCCGAGGTGGTCGATCTGCGCGACATCACCCGCGCGGCGCGACTTCTCGCCGAGTTCATCGCCCGGCTGACCCCCAATTTTCTGGATGAGATCACCTGGCCGCTGCCCGCAAACGAGGAGAACCCCGCATGATTGACCTGTTGCGCGAACTGTCGGAAGCGGTCGGCGTCTCCGGGGAAGAAAACGAAGTTCGCGACCTGATCTTGAAACACATCAAAGGCCATGTCGAAGATATTCGCATCGACGCCCTGGGGAATATCCTCGCCGTCAAGCGCGGAACCGGCGCGGTTGACCTGCGCGTCATGGCAGCGGCGCACATGGACGAAGTAGGCATGATGGTCATGGGCTTCGATTCGGATGGCATGATTCGCTTCAGCGCGGTGGGCGGGCTGGACGCACGCATTTTGCCCGGCGCGCGCGTGCTCGTCGGCCCGGACAAAATTCCAGGGGTGGTCGCGTGGCCGCCGGTGCACGTCAACAAAAGCAAGAAAACGGTTGCCATCGACCGCCTGCGCATCGACACCGGCGCAACCAGCCGCGAATCGGCCAGCCGGCGGGTGGAGGTGGGCGCGCGCATCGCGTTCGACAGCCCGTTTGAAGACCTCGGCCCCACCGTGCGCGGCAAAGCGTTCGATGACCGGGCGGGTTGCGCCTCGCTGATCCGCCTGGTGCAGGGCGATCCCTACCCGTTCGACCTGCATGTCGCCTTCACAGTGCAGGAGGAAGTCGGCCTCCGCGGGGCGAAGGTCGCCGCGCAACGCATCCAGCCGGATGTCGCGTTTGTGCTCGAGACGACGGCCTGCCATGACCTGCCGCAAGACCCCGACGCGCCCGATCAAACGACGATCACCACGCTGGGCGGTGGCCCGGCGATCACGGTCGTGGATCGCTCCATGATCACCGACCCGCGCCTGGTGCGCCACCTGGTAGCGGTGGGCGAGGCCGCAGGCATCCCGCACCAGTTCCGCTCGCCACAACACGCGGGAGGAACCGACGCCGGCGCGATTCACAAGACGGGGCCGGGCGTGCCCAGCGCGGTGGTGGCGACGCCGTGCCGCTACCTGCACGGGCCGTATGCGATTATGAGCATCGCCGACTGGGAAAACCAGGCGAATCTGCTCCGCGCGGCGTGGCTGGCGCTGGATGAACGCGTGCTCGAACGGGAATGAGAGAGAGTTTTCAGTGATCAGTTTTCAGTTTTCAGTGATACATGGGACCTTGTCATGCCCGACAACTGACCACCCAACATGAGGATAAACCTGTGGACGCATTGATCAAAACACTTGCCGAAGCCTGGGGGCCACCCGGCTACGAACACCATATCCGCGACCTGATACGCGCCGAAATCGAGAACGTGGCCGACGAACTGACGGTTGACCCGCTGGGCAACCTGATCTGTCGCATCGGCGATGGGCCAACGCGGATCATGACCGCCGCGCACATGGACGAGATCGGCCTCGTCGTCAGCCACATCGACCGGCAGGGCTATGCGCGTTTCGCCAGCATTGGCACGTTGTTCCCGGCGACTTTGCTCGGAGCGCGAGTGCGTTTCGAAAACGGCGTCATCGGCACGATCGGTGTCGAACACCAGTTCAGCAAGCGGCGTGAGTTGCCCGCCCTGAGCGGCTTCTACATCGACATCAGCGAGAGCCAGGACGGCAACGCTCCGGTGAGTGTCGGTGAGCCGGGCGCATTTGTCGGCGATGTGATCTGGCGCGGGAGCCGCGTCATCGGCAAGAGCCTCGATGACCGCCTCGGCTGTGCGGTGCAGATCGAGGCCATGCGCCGCATCAAGCAGGCGGGCACGCCCCACGCGCTGTTTTTCGTGTTCACCGTGCAGGAAGAAGTCGGCACGCGCGGCGCAGGCCCGGCGGCCTATGGCGTGGAACCTGACCTGGCGCTGGTGATCGACGGGACGACCTGCGGCGACCAGCCGCGCGGCAAAGAGCTAGCGATCACGCTGGGCGGCGGCGTGGGGATCAAGGCGCGAGATTACGGATTGATCGTGCCCGCGCCGGTCAAGAACCTGCTGATCCGGCGGGCTGAAGAAGCAGGCATCCCCTACCAGATCGAGGTGTTGGTCGGCGGGTCGACAGACGGCAAGGTGATCCAGATCGCGCGGTCTGGCGTGCCGACCGGCGGTATTGCGATCCCCATGCGCTACACACATACACCGAGCGAGACGGCGGATCGGGTGGACATCAACGCGGCGGTAGACTTGCTGGTGGCGACGCTTACGCAGGAGGTTGATCTATAACTCGACCGTCAAACCGCAAAACTTCACCACTACCGAAAATCGGATAAAGCGGCTAGCACACCCCTCAAAAAACGGGCTGATTCGATCAAAGTAACACCTACTGTTTCAGGCGGTAGCTGACCGAATGAGGCTCGCGCGCTGGGCAAACCAACCCTTGACACTGGCTGGCTCCTTACGCTATCCTCTGAGCAGTCAATTGAATACCCTGAAAGCGTTGATCGGGACGAGTACTGGCTCATCCCCGGTTCCAGGGAGAGCGGGTCATAGACTGGAAATCCGCTCATCCGGCGAGGCAGGAAAACCCCCCGTGAGCGCGTCGCAGAACGGCCTTTTGCGCCCAGTAAGCGGCGACGGCTGGCCTCGTTACCGGCCATATGAGGACATCGCGTCTCGGCGGGTGCGGTGTCGAACTTGGGTGGAACCGCGTGGACGAACCGGACCCTCGCCCCAATGGTTGGGCGGGGGTCTTCATTTTTGGGGCCAATTCGTTGTAGTATGGGGATATGTAATCTGTATCCAAAGTGGCCGAAGGAAGATAACAGTGTTAATCAAACGCGTGTGGATTGAAACAGAACCGGAAATTGGGTTCGACCCGGCAGGCGATTGTGCCGATGTGCTGGTCGAGATGGAGGACAGCAAGCTGTGGCAGGCGCATTTCGTGACGCTGGAACACCTCCAGCAGGAAATGCAGCTCAGCCTGGATGTCGCCAGGCAGCACAACCGCGCCCTGGCTGCGACGCAGTTCTTGGCGCTGGAAACGCCGCACGTGATCGTCGAAAAACTCACGGAGGACATCATCGAAGATGTCGTCGATAACCTGATGGCGCTCGGCGTCTTCGAGAGTGTCTTTGCCGAGTTCAACCCCGATATCGACGCCTTGCTTTAATCGCCGGTCAGAAAGTGAGCTTGCCTATGACCGATTACGTGACTGACACTACCACCACCGGTGGCACGTCGAGGCGGCACCGGTAGGGAACTTCTGCGCTGTTCCCTGCCGAATCTGCCGCATGGCAACCGGCAGCGGGGATCAGCGCAGATCGTCCCTGCATGCCCCACGTCCAGCTTACCATAGGTAACCAGTGGTTCTGGGAGGGATGCCGTTGTTCCCCGGCCCCTTGTCCCAGTCTAAGGCGCACCTGTAGTTCAACCAACGAGGAGAAGAGCAACCACTCATGGAACGGTATCAGAACAGCAAACTCTATCGCATCCGGCATTCGGCGGCGCATGTTATGGCGCAGGCAGTGCTGGAGAAATTTCCCGAAGCCAAGATCGCCATCGGCCCCCCTATAGAAGACGGTTTCTATTACGACTTCGACCTGCCGCGCCCGCTCACCGAAGAAGACCTGGTGGAGATCGAGCAACGGATGAGGCAGATCATCCAGGAAGGGCACGAGTTCATCCGCAAGGAAGTATCCGCCGACGAAGCGCGGGCGTTGTTCCGTGACCAGCCCTATAAGCTGGAACTGATCGACGGCCTGGAGCAGGGCGGGGTGGATGAATACGGCGAAAAAACCGACGAACCGGTCGTGATCAGCACGTACCGGCAGGATGTGTTCGAAGACCTGTGCCGGGGGCCGCACGTGGCCAGCACGCGCGAAATCAATCCGGACGCAGTCAGCATCACGTTCAAGGCCCCGGCGGGCGCGTATTGGCGCGGTGACGAAAACCGCGAGATGCTCACGCGCATCTATGGCACGGCGTGGGAGACAGCCGAACAGTTAGAGGAATACCTGGCCCTGCTCGAAGAAGCCAAGAAACGCGATCACCGCAAGCTGGGCCACGACCTCGGCCTGTTTACCTTCAGCGTCGAAGTCGGCAAGGGGCTGCCGCTATGGAAGCCTAACGGCGCGGTGCTGCGCGACCTGCTCGAACGCTTCCTGCGCGAAGTGCAGCTTGCGCGTGGCTATGAGCCGGTCATGACGCCGCATATCGCCCGCGTGGCGCTCTACGAGCGGTCGGGGCACTATCCGTACTACAAGGATAGCCAGTATGCGCCGTTTGAGGTCGAGGGCGACCGCTTCATGCTGAAGCCGATGAACTGCCCGCACCACATCCACATTTACAAGGATGACCTGCATTCCTACCGCGACCTGCCGGTCCGCTTTGCCGAGTTTGGCACGGTGTACCGCTACGAGAAATCCGGCGAATTGCACGGCCTGACCCGCGTGCGCGGCTTCACGCAGGATGACGCGCATATCTTCTGCACGCCCGAACAGCTTGAGGAAGAATTCCTCGGCGTGGTCGATCTGGTCGAATACGTCTTCCAGAGCCTCGGTCTGACGGATTACCGCGCGCGTATCGGCGTCCGCGACCCCGAAAGCGACAAGTACGTCGGCGATGACGAGGTCTGGGAGCAGGCAACGAAGGCGATCATCGCCGCCGCCGACAAGCGCGGCCTTGAGTATACGGTGGAGGAAGGCGAGGCGGCGTTCTACGGCCCCAAGCTGGACTTTGTGATCCGCGACGTGCTCAAGCGCGAGTGGCAGATCAGCACCGTACAGGTGGACTACAACCTGCCCGCCCGCTTCGAACTGGAATACGTCGGTGAAGACAACAGCCGCCACCAGCCGATCATGATCCACCGCGCCCTGTACGGCAGCATGGAGCGCTTCGTCGCCGTGCTGATCGAGCACTACGCGGGCGCGTTCCCGGCGTGGCTGTCGCCGGTGCAGGTGGTATTGATCCCGGTGGCCGATCGCCACCTGGACTATATGCGCGAAGTCGCGGGGAAACTCCGCGAGCAGGGCTTCCGCGTGGAGGTGGACGATTCCAACAACCGCATGGGCGCGAAGATTCGCACCGCCACGCAGCAGAAGGTGCCCTGGATGCTGATTGCAGGCGACCGCGACATCGCGGCGGGCGCGGTGAGCGTCCGGTTGCGCACTGGCGACGACCTCGGCGGGATGCCCGTCGCCAACTTCATCGAGTTGGCAAAGCGCATCGTGGATAGCAAGTCGCTGGAGCTGGCGTAAGTCTGCCCATAGACAACAAGAAACGCCCCCGCACATCCGCGGGGGCATTTTTTTCGGGAATTCCTTCAGATAGTTTTCCGTATCTCTACATTAAATGTTTGGATACAAATGCATGACGCCAATTCAGTAGTCGATTTTGTTGCAATCAGGCGTGTTTCTATTATATGTTTTACCATTTACTAATAAAGTTCTTATATAATTTGGTTATCATATAAGAAAATATTATATTAGGAGTTTTCGAAAATGACCACAGTTGTTGATCTTCTTTCTACTCTTCTTCAATTCCTTCGAGACCGAAGTAACCTACGGATAAATCTAGATTTTGAGCCAAGAACAGGCAAAGGTGCAGCTTTTAAGGTCTACTTGGTCAATAAAGGCAGACGTCCAGTTTCAGTGAACGAAGTGTTTTTGCGCATGAAGTCGAATGAGGACTGGTATCCAATTTCCAGCACATTTCCAATAAAACTGGATGAATCGGAGGATAAATCAATCCCTTTTCCACTAGATGAAGTCCGGGGCAAATTCACTCCTCTGGATGTTAGAAAGGCTGTGGCCAAAGATACTACTGGCAAACAATACGCTGATAGGCTTTCACGGCAGACAAAGAAAAAGATACGTAAACACGTAAAGAATTGATCGCCAAAACAATTGGCTCAAGAAACAGGTGGAAAGATCAGACAGTCTGACACACGCGAACCATTCAAAGATCGCGGCTGTTGCGGGTGGCAAGATTGTCTGATCTTCAAGTTGTTGATCGCATACCTACAAGTCAACTTCCTGCGTGAGCATCGCCACCAGCAAGTCCACCGCCGCGTTGATGTCCACCCGATCCGCCGTCTCGCTCGGTGTATGTGTGTAGCGCATGGGGATCGCAATACCGCCGGGCTATGCTGGTGCTATGACAGACGTCAAGTTTTCTCGCCACTACACGCCCTCCGGCGCACCGGTTTCAACGGCTTCGTGCCGCACGCTGACCGGCTTCTCGCACACGCCGACGAAATGCTCGCCCAGCCGGGCGGGCAACAGGCGCGTGAGCGCGGCGTTCAGGCGGAAGATCAAGGGGTGAAAAGCAAGATAGGTAGGGTCTTTGATAAAGTGGAAGGTGTGCAGCTCCAACCCGGCATCGCGGGCCAGGCGAGACACCTGGCCGCGCGTGTTGGCCCGATACACCACCGGGAACGCATCAACCTCGGCACGCCCGTAGATCAACGGAACCAGCCGTCGTTGGAACGGTTTGAGCGTCCGGTTGAGCGTCGCCGCAAGGCTGCACGCGCCCGGCGCGAGGAAGATAAACGCCCCACCGGGCCGCAACACGCGGGCCACCTCCCGGAACGTGCGGGCCGGGTCGGGCAAGTGTTCCAGCACCCAGCTTGACAGCACCAGGTCGATGCTTGCGGCAGGGAACGGAATCGCTCCGGCTGAGGCTACAGCACGCGGTAAGTCCGGCAGGCGATGTTCGGCTAACGAATGCGCATCGGGATCGACGCCTAGCGGAAAAGCCACCGCAGCGCCCAGTTGTTCGAGCACGCCGCCGCGCCCGCAACCGAGATCCAGTACCCGCATGCCAGGAGCCAGATGCTCGCGGATCAGCGACTCGTAGACCACCGTCGCCGGACGCCAGCCGGGGTGCATCCGGGCATAACGTTCCCGGTAAGCATTTTGGCGTTCCAGTGAAAGTGGCATGGTTTCTCCAACCGGCGGCCCGGCTAGCGCATGGACACGCGGCTGCCGTCCGGCGTCTTGGTGACCTCGATCTGCACCGGGAAGGCGTCGCGCAGGTCATCGATGTGAGTGATGACCAGCAGCAAATCGAATTGCTCCTCCACCGAGGTAATGGCCTCGATCAATCGCTGGCGTCCGTCCTCGTCCTGCGTTCCGAAGCCCTCGTCAATGAACAACGTGCGGAGTTGCGCCCCGGCCCGCCGGGCGAGCAATTGACTGAGCGCCACGCGAATCGCGAAGTTGACGCGGAAGGCCTCACCGCCAGAATAGGACTCGTAGCTGCGCGTCCCCAATTCGTCGCTGATCAAGATGTCGAGCGTTTCGATCACGCCGCCTTTCTTTTTTTCGCGCTGCGTATCCAGCCGGACGTGCATGCGCCCGCCGGTCATGCGGGCGAGCAACTGGTTGGTGGCCTGTTCCAGTTCCGGGATGGCCGCCTCGATGATCATCGCCGGCACGCCGTTCTTGCCGAACGCATCGCGCAAATCTTCGTAGATGGCCTGTTTCTGGGCCTGGGCCGCGCGGCGCTCCTCCAACACACGCTTGCGCTCACGCGCGTGCTCGATGGCCTGGAGCGCCTGTTCAGCGCGAATCCTGGCTTCGCGGGCGCGCGTTTCGGCGTTTTTGCGCTCGCGGAGTTCCTGCTCGCGGCGGCGGGCCTCCTCGACGCGCCCTTGCAACGCCTCGATCTCGGCACGCGCTGCGGCGGCTTCTTTGCGCTCGTCCTCCAACGCTTCTTCCCAGCGTATGCGCCGCGCCTGGGCGTTTTCTAAAGCCTGTTCCGTTTCGGGCAATTGCTGGAGTGCCGCCTCAAGATCGCGCTGGCGGCGCTCGTAGTCGCTATACACCTTCACCGTCTGGCGTGCTTCGTCGTGCGCCCCGGAGTCATAGCCGAGTGCGTCGATCTCGGCCTGGAGCGCGTCACGCTGTGCCTGTAACTCCCTGGCGTAATCACCGGCTTCGAGCGCGGCTTCGATGGCCCGCAATTCCGATTGCTCGGCCTGGATGGTGTCTGCCGCCGTGTGCGCCGCCTCTATACTCGCCTGAAGCTGCGCCGCTTTGTCGCGCAGGGGTGGCAGGCGTCGCAGTTCCTGGTCGATGGCGGCTATGGCCTCGCGGTGCTCCGCGATCTCGGCGTCGATCTGCTTGCTGCGGGCCACATTGGCGCGGAAGGCGTCGCCGCGCTCTTTCCCTTCCGCTGTGATTTCCTCCAGCAAGGTTGCTTTGTGCCCTGGTTCCAGAGGTTGCCCGCAGAGCGGACAGACCGCCTCGGCTTCCTGAAGCTGGTCAATGCGGGCCTTGAGCGCGTCCATCTCTTCGCGGAGCGCGGTATTTTCCACCTTGAGACCGGCTTTTTCCTCGCTCAGAGCGGCGATCTGGTCACGCAATTCGTCGCGGCGTGCCTGTTCAGCTTCCAGGCGTTGAACCTCGGCGCTCACATCGGACAGGTCCGCCTGCAGCGCATCCAGGCCAGTTGCGGACTGCTCGGCATTGGCAATGAGCGCGCGGTGAGCGCTGGCCTGCGACTCCAATGCTGACCGGCGTTGCTGAATCGCCTTCTCGACCTCATTGAGGCGGTCTTTGAGGGCGCTCATGGCCTGGAGTTTTTCGCCCAATGCCTGGTCGGCTTCGCGGGCCGCCTGAAGCTGGGCGTACCCCTCCTGAATCGACTCGCGGTCGCCAATGAGCGCCGTCAGCCGGGCCAACCTCTCGCGGTGGCGGGCCAGTTCGGTGTCGATCTCCTGCAGATCGCCCTCGCGTTGGCGAATGCGGTGCTCGGCCTGCGCCAACCGGCTCTTCGCATCGTCCATTTGTTTTTCAGCGCCGGAGACTTCGGCATAGCGTTTCTCAGCCTCCACCCGCAGGCGCTCGGCTTCCTGAAACGCGACAATGGCCAGTTCAAGGTCGCGCCGGAGGGCCGGTTCCTTCGCTTCCTCCTCGGCAAGCCGTGTAAGCTCCATATCGGTAAGCGCGAGGTTGTGCTTGATGACACCGAGCCGCTCTTTGGCCCGTGCCTCGTACTCGGCCCACTGCCCCAGCCCCAGGATGTCGGAAAGGATTTGCTTGCGGCGACTCGCCGTCTCGACGGTGAAGGCGTCGGCGCGCCCCTGTTGCAGAAAAGCCGAATAGACGAACGTGTCATAATCGAGGTGCAACAGCGACATGATGCGCTTGTTCGTCTCTGTGAACGACGCGCCGGAAATCGGCGTCCATTGCTCGCTTTGGACATCCCATATAAACAGGTCAAGCGTGCTCCGGCCCGTTTTCCCCGTTTTGCTCCGCTGGCGCTTGCGAATGACGCGATAGAGGTCGTGATCCTGCTCGAAATCAAGCTGGACGAACATCTCGGTCTGGCCCTGGTAGATCAGCTCATCCGAACCGGCACGCGCCTTCCCCCACAAGACCCACGTAATCGCATCCAGCAACGACGACTTGCCCGCCCCGTTTGGCCCGGTCAGGCAGGCGAGATGAACCCCCTCGAAGATGATCGGGTCCGGCTGGCGATATGCCAGGAAATTGCGTAGTTCCAATCGTTTAGGCAACATCCCATCACCTGTTTCTGTACAGCGGTCAGCGGTCAGCGCAAGGGACGAAGATCGCTGCGTTGCGCCCCTACTCCTGCGCCTCCAATAGCCGCCGGGCATGTTCCAGCAAGACTTCGATCCGCTCCGGCGAGACCTCCTTCGCCATGAAATAGCGTTCCAGCAATTCCTCCGGCGTCAGTCCTTCGGGTGAAGTCCCCAGCCGGAGCCGCGCCGGGCGCTCGACACGGCGCTGGATAGCCGCCACGTGGTTCGCCCCCGCAGCCTTCAATGTGTTGAATATCTCGCGTTCCTGGAGCAGCAGATCGGCTTCTGGATCCGCCGTAATGATCACCCGCACAATTGCATCCTGCAAATCATGTTCCAGTATGGTCTTGGCGACGGTTGCCGTCGGGTCTTTTTTGCCGCGCACATCGACGCGCAGCGTGATAAACGGGCGGGCGTTCACCTGCTTGAATTTCCAGGAAGTGCCACCGCGCGCCAGTTCCACCCACACGAAGCCCTTGGGGTCGTTCTCCTCGCCAAAATCAATGCGCTCCATGCTGCCGCTATACACCACCGGCGGCGCGCCCTCGCGCCCTAACGTCAGACACTGGTGCTTGTGGATGTGCCCCAGCGCCACGTAATCCCACACCGGGTCATCGAGTGTGCCGAGCATAACCATCACATCCCGCCCCAACATCACGCTGCGCTCGCTGCCAAAGGTGGCCCCGGTCACCGTGAAATGCCCCGTAAGCACGCGGGGCATATCGACCTGCGACGCCGCCTCAGCCAGCGCGTCAAGGCGTGCGATCAACTGTTCTTCGACCAGCGCATCGATCTCAGAAATGGACATATTAGGGGGAACGGTGACCTCGCGCAACAGGTAGTTGCGGGCCGGATACGGCGCGGTGGCGACAAACACCGGGCCGCGCTTCGTTTCGATGGTGTGGGCCGCGTATTCGCGCCCCAGCACCGTGTTGTGAACCCGCAACGTCTCGTAGATTTCAATGCTGGACGCGCGTTTGTCGTTGCCGGGCAGGTCGTGGTTGCCCGTCAGCAGCACCACCGGGCACAGCTCCGCCAGGTCCTGCACGCGATAAGCAAACTCGCGCTCGAAGGTGGGCGTCGGGTTGCGCGACTTGAACGCGTCCCCGGCGAAGATCGCCAGGTCAACGTCGTTCGCCCGCGCGAAGTCGATCATCTCGTCCATGCGCCGCAAGAAATCTCGCACGCGCGACGATACGCCGGTTTGCGGGTCGGTGCGCCCGTAGTTTTCCATACCGATGTGGACATCGGCAAAATGCAGCAAGCGAATTGGTTCGGTCATAATTAACCCCTACTAACCGATGCAGGCTCCGGTGTTACAGACACCGGATCATGCCGGGAGAACCGGGCGGTCTGTCGTGGGATGGCATGGTGTGGCGGCGCAGAACTCCAAACTCATAACCCATAACTTTTCCCCATTACATATCTTTCCCGGTGGCCGTCGTCGCGATTGCCTCCAGCACTGCGTTGTGCAGAAAACGATTGCTGACGACGACCCCGCGATTGTTGATCATGCGCGTGCCCGCCGTCCAATCAATGGGATCGCCGTAAATGTCCGTCATCCGGCCCCCGGCTTCGGTCACGATCACGTAACCGGCGGCGTGATCCCACAGTTTTTCGCGAAAGTTCGGCTCCGGGACGACGCGCAGATACACATCGCCCATGCCGCTGGCGACCATCGCGTATTTGTCCTGGCTGTCCAGGCCGCGCCGGGGCGCATCCGGCCCGCGTCCCAACGCGCGGTTCACGTCGTCGATGAACGCCATGTCGGTGTGTCCTGACTCGAAACTGGTGAGCAGGATCGCGGCACGCGGATCGGTGACTCTGGACACCTGGATCGGCTCGCGAGGGCCGCCCGCCAGCGGTTCGCGGTAGGCCCCGCCGCCGCGCTGCGCGTACGTCAACACGCCGTGATCGCCGGGTGGCGTTTCCTCGTCACTGTAAAACCCCGGACTCGCCAGGACGCCAAGCACCGGCTCACCATCGATCATCAGGCCGATGGCCACGCAGTAGTGCCGCCCGCCCAGAAACCCCTTCGTGCCGTCAATCGGGTCGATGATCCAGGTGCGTTCGGCCTGCTTCTGCTTGCCAAAATCCAGCCAGGCACAGATTTGCTCTTCGAACACATAGCCGCCCACAGCATCCGTCACAAAACGCTGCACCAACGCCCGCTGCCGGTCGTTGAGCAACAGCATGAATTCTTCCGAGCGCTCTTCAGACAGCACCCCATCGTCAGGGAAGTTTTCCGCCAGCGCGTTGCCTATGATCGCCTGGGACGCATAATCGGCCACTGTCACCGGCTCGCGCCCGTCCTTTTCGGACGGGTTGACCAGCTCCGCCTGGATGTTCTGGCACACGCCGGCAGCCATGCGGGCAATCGTCTTAATCGTTTCAAGTTCGTAGGTCAGGTCCACTCCGCTCACTCCCGTGGAAAATAAAAGGCGGTGCTATTGTAACGCAGGTGAGACCGCTTCGAAACGCGAGTCACGCGATGAAAACCGGCGCGAACGGCACGCGACGGCACGGTCGCCAGCGACAACAACGAAGCCCGCTTTGCAGCGGGCCTCGGAGACCGGGTGCAGGGGGGACACCCGGCACAGTTAGGGGCAATGTTGTTAGCCTTCGGGGTCAACCTGCTCTTCCGATGTGACCTCCGGCCCGTCGTCTTCGCCTTCGATCTCGATCTTGGCCGCTTGCGGGTACGCGTCTTCTTTCCCATCGTCTTTCTTGACCGACTGGGCCACCTTGTCAACAGCCGTGCGCACGTGGTCGAGCACCTGGTCACCGATGGCCTTCCAGTTGGCTTCCTCACCCGCGCCCACCAGGTCGCCGATCCAGCCTCGCACGTCACGCTCGACCTTCGCGCCGATGTCGGACCAGCCGGGGTCGCGCGCTTCTTCCTCGGCTTCGTCGGCTGCGGGTTCGGCACGCACCACCCGGGCGATTCCGCGCCGGATGCGGTTCTCGATCTTGCCGCTGATCTCGGACCAGTCCGCGCCCGGCTCAGCACCGACCCAGCCAGCAATCGCTTCGCGGGTGTTGGCGTCCATCCTGCCGCCGATGGCTTTCCAGTCGGCATCTTCACCTGCGCCGACCCAACTGCCGATCTTGCGGCGTAGCTTCTCGTCGATGCGATCGTCCAGTTCCTTGAATTCCGTGTCGTCCGGGTTTTCAGCCCAGTCTTGAACTGTTTCTTTGATCTCGTCGTCCAGTTGATCGCCCATGTCTTCCGGCTTGGGCGGCAGAGTATGGTCTGACATCGTTCCGTCCCTCTCCCTCGAGTTTTCCGGATAGCATCTGCTTCTACCCTAGTGTACGTCCAATTGAGCGAGACGTTGCTATGGTTCGGGCGTTTTTAACGAAAGTTTTACGAAGCAACCCGGTGACGCAGACCTGCAACATGGCCGCTGAAATGGAAAACGAGCAGGATGTCAGCGCAGCCGCCGGGATTCGGGGTCGGTCGGTTGGACGCTGATCCTGGCAGCCTGATCCCCGCTGCCGGGACTCACGCTCGCGTAAAAATCGGTGTCGTAAGTGCGCGTCTTGACCACCACAGGCATCGGCACGGCATGCCCCATGATGATTGCCTGTTGCGTGGTATCCAGGCGGGCCAGCACCTCGCGCAAGCCACCCGCCCCGCTGATCCCGGTCAACACGGCGGCGATGTCGCGCTCGTTGTCGAGCAGCGCGGTCACACGCGTCCCGATCTGGCTCATCACTTCCTCGTCGATGCCGCTGGGGCGCTGGTCCACGATCAGCAGCGTGACGTTGTATTTGCGCAACTCGCGGGCGATGATGCCAAAGATGGTCTGCCGCGCGATCTGCGGATCAAGGAACTTGTGCGCCTCCTCGATGGTAATCACCAATTGCGGCGGCTCCATCGCCCTGTCGCCGAGCGCCTTTTCGACCTCCTCGACGTACATGCTGTGAATGCGGCGCGTCAGGTAGTTCGCCACCAGGATGTACGCTTCGAGCGCGTTACCGTACCGCCCGAACTCCAGCACCACGCTCTTGTGTTGCTTGATGTACTCCAGAATGCGCTTAGCCGAGTCATCGAGCGCCTTTGGCATGAGAAACTCGTAACGCTCAAAGCGTTGCACGCGGCGCTTGAGCGCCAGCACCGACGCGTGACTCGCGGCCAGCTTCTCCTTCAGTTCGTCCATCTCGTCCGAACCGGCCTTGATCAACCGCCCAATCCAACCCTTGCCCCACTCCTTGTGCAGTTCGTAGGCGGCATCGATCATGCCGTCGGACAGATCGAGGGTGGTCTTGAGCATGGCCAGGTCTTCCGGTTCGATGGCGTCATAGCCGATGGTCACCAGGTGGTCGTAGCTGGCTCCGCGCCGCCGGGTGGCTTCCTCGTCTAGCGTAAAGATGGCCACCCGCCCAGAAAACAACTGCTTGAGGCCCTTCGCCTCCACCCCGCGCTCGTCTTTGACCGACCAGCCGTAGTCGTTGTGCATATCGAAGATCAGGTTGACGGCGGCGTTGTTCTTGATGATGCCCGCCAGCAAGATGCGCGTCAGAAAGCTCTTGCCTGTGCCGCTCTTGCCGAAAACGCCGACCGACCGCTCGACCAATCGTTGCAGGTTGAGGTTGATCTGCGTCTCTTCCAGCTCCAGCGGCGCGCCGATGTGGAAGTGGTGATCATCTTCCTGCCCGAAGACGTCGTTCACATCATCGGCGCTGGCGATCTCAACTGCCTGGAAATGGCTGGGAATGGTCTTGACCGGTTTCGGCTCGTTCTCGTTATTGTCGATGCTCAGCATCGGCGCAACGTGGATCGTGCCGAACGCCGCCGTCCCGCTATAAACCTCGCTCAGAAAATCATCGCTGAGGTCAGGCGGATCGCTGCGAATGGCGGGGTTGGTTGCATCGAGCATGATATCGGTGATCATGCAGAAAAACCGTTTGGAGCGCCCATGCACGACGACATAGCGCCCGACGGCCAGGTCTTCGATCGCCGTTTCGCGGTCGAGCTTGACTTCCAGTCCCCGGCTCAGCGAGCCGCCGACCACGACGCCCAAGCGCTGTTGGCCCCCAGCCACCGACGAATCATGCGGTTGCTCGCGGGGGAACCATTCGTCCAGGTTATCGGATTTTGGGAAAAGGGGATCGCGTGCCGTCATCGTCCATCCTTCGTATTCATCTATCGGTCACGAGTACGGGTTGGGTTTGGTCACAAACAGGCTACACAGGGCGGATCAGCTTGAGCAAATGCTGCAAGCGTGGCAGGTCGTGGCTGAGCATACCCGCAAGCTGGCGACCGGCCTGCACCAGAAAGTCCCGCCGTTTTTCGACCGGACGCGCGCCCGCCGCGTGCTTGAGCGCCGCCGCGAGCAACTCTTCTACCGGAACATCACCGGCGTTCAACACCAGCCGCAGAAAGTCCAACCGGTCGGTGAAACGGGTGATGGTTGCCGCGTCGCAAAGCTCCACCGCGTCCAGGCTGAGCGGAGGGCGTGGCGGCAGAGTGTGGTACGCCTTGTCCGACTGGATATATCCCACATTCAGCACGCTGATTTCCACCGGAACCAGCCGGTTGATGCGCTGATCCTGCACCATGCCCGGCTCCATGTTGTTCGCTAAGATCATCTGGCGCACCAGCGGATCGTCGTCGATGCTGATGGCGTGAATAATGCCGATCACGTCAATGTCGGCCATCTGTCCGTGCTGCGTGCGCACAAACGCCCCAAATGAGGGGTGCTCAATCGCCTGGCTGCGGGTTCCACAAACGAACCCCACCGTGCTGGCTCGCAGCACCTGCCCAATAACCGGTTGCTGTGGTGTCTCTTGGCTCATGCTCAAACCCCGGCGCTTCCTTCCATAACGTTATCGTCGCTTCTTACCGTAGCGCGTGCGCCCGTGGCGCACCACCTTCGAATCGAGCTTTTCAGAATGCGCTACCGCCTGCTCGTTGCGGCGCAATTCAAGTTCGATCATCTCGTTGAGATGGGCGCGCTCATGATTGCGCACCACCGCCAGTTCATCGGCCCGCGTGAGCGCGTAGGGGTAACGCCACATCATCTGGCATTGACCGTAAACCAGCGCGTGCACCGCGTCCACCAGGGCGGCCTCGCGTGCGACCCACATCGGCATTTCAACACGCGCCAGGTGGTACGGCGGCTGCGCGCTGACGTTCAGGTAAAAGAACGCGATCTCATAGCTTTCGGCCTTGTCGAAATAGCGTTTGTTCTGCGGCGATTGCTGGATCATCACCGCCGAGCGCTCGCCCGGCTTGAGCAGGCCGAACATCAACGGCTGATCGGTCAGCCCCTCCAGGTCGCCATTGGATTCAAGCTGCGAGGTGCGCACTTCGGGTTCGCTCAGGTTCATCAGGTGGAGCAAGCTGACGACAAAGGCGCTCGTGGGCCGGTCGACATACCCGATCAGGCTCGCCGGTTCGCCACCGTTGCGCAGGCGGTCAGCGTGCAGATCGTGCAGGTGGATCAGCCAGCCGAGATACTCATCTTCCAGTTGCTTGCCGTCGGGCACATCGTTCCCCACCCAAAAGAGCAGCGGCCCATCAATCATCGCCAGCAACGGCCCGGCGGCGCTGGCATGTTCCCGGGCGGCGCGCGCTAACGTCGCCAGCTCCTGCACGCTGCGCCGCGCATTGACCGCCGCATTGGTGATCAACTGTCTGCGCTTGTCGTGCAAGGCATCCTCGGTATAGTGCAGTTGCGGCTCGGTGAACTGCTCCGGCAGCGCGTCCGCGCCGTGATGGTACACAAACACCCCAATGTTGATCAGGTAATAGAGCGCCGCCGCGTGACGGTTGGGATACACCTGCGATCCGTCTGCCGCAACGATCGTTGCCCGCGCGGGGGGCGCAGGCAGGGGGTAGGGCCGGTTGAGCGGCTCGTTCAACAGGGATGCGCCCCGGTAACCGGCGTCACGGTCGCGGGCGAGTTGCACGCGGGCTTGCACCGCGTCGACATCACCCAACGCCTGCAAGCGCTCCCACGCCAGCCCGGCTCGCTCATCCAGCGAAACATTCCGCGCCGCCAGCGCACGGCCCATGCGCTCGACCTGGGTCACCACTTTATCGAACTCTAACGTCACCGGACACACCTCCACCCCATCTTGCCCGACAGTAGCGTTAAAAGAGTACGGAGTCAGTGTAGCACTAATGTTCTGTTGCGTCAAGCAGAGCGAAACGATCAAACCCACCCCCACGCCCCGGCGGTTCTGCGCTATACTTCTGCCACAAGCCCACCATAGAGGAGCGCCCATGACCGACGAAACCATTGAACTCGAACCCCTGGAGATGGTGCACGGCGGGCAGACGCTCGCCCGCCACGCGAAACGGGTCATCTTCACACCCTATTCGATCCCCGGCGAGCGAATCGTCGCCCGCCTCACCGAGGATCGCGGGCGTTTCGCGTTCGCCGAGAGCGTGCGCGTCCTCTCGCCATCGCCGCACCGCGTGGAACCACCCTGCCCGCACTTTGGGCCGGGCCGGTGCGGGGGTTGCCACTTCCAGCACATCGACTACGCCGCCCAGCCCGCTTACAAGCGCGACGTGGTGATCGACCAGTTGCGCCGCATCGGCGGCATCGATGACCCGCCGGTCAACCCCACCATTCCCAGCCCGGACGCATGGAACTACCGGTATCACGCCACGTTCCATGTGGACGAAGCGGGCCACCTGTGCTTCGTCGGGACGGACAACGAAACGCTGATCCCCATCGCGGAATGTCACATTCTCCGCCCGGAACTGCTCGACCTGCTGGGTGAGTTGAATTTTGAGGATATCGCCGGATTGGAGCGCATCCGCGTGCAGGTTGGCTCCGGCGGCGACTTGATGCTGGTGATCAGCACGCGCGACGACCTGGCCCCGGAACTTGAAGTGACCATCCCGGTATCGGTCAACCTGCTCTTGAGCGATAACGAGCCGGTCAACCTGATCGGCGCCAGCGCCGTGACCTACCGCGTGAGCGAGCGCACGTTCCGCGTCACGGCGGGCGGATTCTTTCAGGTCAACCTGCCGCAGGCAGAAACGCTGGTCGGGCTGGTGCTGGATACGCTCGATCTGCGCGGTGATGAAACCGTGCTCGACCTATACGCCGGTGTGGGGCTGTTCACGGCTTTCCTCGCCGAACGCGCCTCGCTGGTGACCTCGGTGGAAAGCTATCCACCCGCCGTGACCGACGCCGACGTGAACCTGAGCGATCTGGACAACGTGGACTTGATCGAAGGCACCGTCGAGGATGTGCTGGCGGTGCTCGAAGGGCCATACGACGCCGCCGTGCTTGACCCGCCACGCAGCGGCGTTGAGGGGCGCGCGCTTGATGCCCTGGTTGCCCTGGAACCGCGCGCTATCGTCTACGTGAGCTGCGAACCTTCGACGCTGGCGCGTGATGCCAAGCGGCTGGCGAAAAAGGGTTACCGGCTGGTGGAAGTCACGCCCGTCGATATGTTTCCGCAAACCTACCACATCGAAGCCGTAGCCCACTTCACCCGCCAGCGGTGACGCCCGTTCGTGGACGCGCCAGCCGCCTGCGCCGAACTCCCTCACCCGTTTTTGCATCTTTTTTGTGGAAACCGGCCTGAGTTTTCCTGTACAATTAAGCATAGTGCTTCTGTTAAGTTTACAAATAAGGGAAATCATGATGCGTTCTCGATTAACGGCCATACTGGTCATGCTTCTCGTTCTAGCCATACTGCCGCCGGTGGCCCTGGCCCAGGGGCCTCTCACCGAAACATACACATCTGCCGACGGCACTTTCTCGTTCAACTACCCGGAGGGTTGGGCTACCGAAGAACTTGTTGGAACCATCCTCCTGGCCGATTCACAAGAAACCATGGAGGCCTTTTTTCAGACCGGTGTGGTTGTGTCGGGACAGGTCTACGGCGTGATCTTGACGCCGGGGGCGCTGGCCGAAGAACTGGGCTGGTCAGAAATTCCCGCCGACCTTGACCCGGCTACCCTGCTCCGTGACTATATGGCCGATCTGGGCGAGGAATCCTTCGGCGAACCCGAAAGCTTGGTGGCGGGGGATATCCCAATTGCGCGTGCCACCGGCGAGGTCGATGGCCAGGAAGCCGACGTGTACGCCATCGATCTGGGGCCAAGCGGCGTGGCCATGGCCGTGCTGGCCACCGTCCCCGGCGAGTTGGAACAATATGACGCGCTCATGCTGGCAATGATCGGCTCGATCGAAGCGAAACCCCTGACTTTGCCGACCGAAACCGCCGGCATCGTCTGGCAACAACTGGCCGATATCGTCGATGACCCGACCAGCGGCGAAGGGTATGGCGATGTGATCGGCCTGGCCGTTGGCGCGGATGATACGATCTATGTGGCCGATTCGATGGCCGGCGTTCATGTATACAGTTCCGATGGCACCGCCCAGCGCATGATCACCGCCGAGCCGCTGCTGGGATACTTAATCGGCTTCGCCGTTGCACCAGACGGCACGCTGTGGATCGTTGACTTCATGGGAACCGCTTACAATCTCGACGCCGAAGGGAACGTGCTCGGCTCGTTTGACATGTCCAGCCAGATCGAGATCGCCTATTTCGGGACAGTGCTGGCCGTCGCCCCGGATGGCAACCTGTACTTTCTGAACCCCAAAGACGCTGAAGAAACAACCGGCGACGCAGGCGGAGCAGTAACCGGTGAAGTCGCCGTCTTTTCGCCCGACGGAACCCTGCTCAACAGTTTTGTCGTCGGCACCGATGAATACTTCTATAGCGGCGCGATGGCATTTGGCCCGGATGGGAACCTGTATGTGGCCGAATCGTTCACCGGCGCGGGCGTCAAGGTGTTCGATGCGCAGGGGAACCCGATCAGCGAGGGAATGGGAGGCGGCACGGTTTACAGCGCCAACGCGGTCGCCGTTGCGCCGGACGGATCGGTGTACGTGGCCGCACCCGACAGCCCCATCTACCACTTTGCGGCTGACGGCACGCTGCTGGGTCGCTTCGGCGACTCCCAGTTTGCGGTCGAAGAAATCGACTTCGAGTCGGAGGACTTCCCCGTCTTTGCACCGGGCAGCTTCTACGAGATCGCGGGCATGGGCGTGCTCTCGAACGGCGACATCATCATTGCCGACTCGAACCCCAGCTATGTCCAGCTTGTCCGGATCGCTTTTGGCGAATAGAACCACGCGGACACAATGCGATCGACGCAGGGGCGGCTGAAGCCGCTCCTGTTTTTCGTCCGAATCCAGGCCCCCCGCTCCCTGCATCGTGCGGTATAATGGTTCCCGTTCGTTGGGCCACCCCACACAAGGACAGATCGCCTGTGCCAGACACACAAACCTTGAACCTGGAAGCGGTACTCGACACGGCGGAAACCATCGCCCGTCACGCCGGAGCCGTCCTGCGTGAATATTTCGAGCGCCCGCGCGAGTCACACACCAAACAATCGCAAATCGATCTTGTCACGGCTGCCGACCGCGCTTCCGAGGCGTTGATCGTGCAGGCGTTGCAGGAAGCCTTCCCCGAACACCACATTCACGGCGAAGAGGGCGGCGGCTACGGCCCGTCACCGGAGGACACCCCGTTCCACTGGTACGTTGACCCGCTTGACGGAACCACGAACTTCGCGCACCGCTTCCCGGTTTTTGCGGTGAGCATCGCTCTTTCCGACCCCGATCTCAACCCGCTGTTGGGCGTTGTCTATAACCCCATGACGGGCGACACGTACAAGGCCATCAAGGGGCAAGGCGCGACCCACAACGGGCGGCGTCTGCGTGTCAGCCGCGTGCCGGACCTGTCGCAAGCCCTGGTCATCACCGGTTTTCCGTACGATCGATGGACTGCCGAAGACAACAATGCCGCGCGGTTCGGCCATTTCGTGCGGCGCACCCAGGGGGTGCGGCGTGTCGGTTCGGCGGCGCTCGACCTGTGCTTCGTCGCATCTGGATCGTGCGATGTGTATTGGGAACAGGGGCCAAACCCCTGGGATGTGCAGGCCGGCATGTTGTGTGTATTGGAAGCCGGCGGTAAAGTCACCGACTACGAGGGCGCGTACAGCCTGGTCGCACGGAGCGGGCAGCGCATCCTGGCAACAAACGGCTTGGTGCATGACCAGGCGCTGGCCGTCATCCAACTGGGCGATGCTGCGCCCCGCCCCGGCAAGTCTGATTAAATGCGCATTGAAGAACCAGAGCAATGTTGGGCAATCCGCCTGGCGGGTTTGGAGTCGGAAGTTGGGAGACGCGAGTTATGAGTTCAGGGTTATGAGTTTGGAGTCCGGCAAATGCGTATCGCTTTGACGCAGCGCTGGGCGGCAGAATTACCAGCGTACTCCACTCCGGGTTTGCGCAACGTTGACCTGAGTTCGCCATACATTTGAGGAACAGATCACAATGAAACGGTTTGCACGTCTTCTACTCATCGCCCTGCTGACGGCAGTCGCGCTGGCAGCTGCGCTTGGCTCCGCGACCGCCCAGGGCAACAACCCGCTCACCAACGAAGTCAAGCTGCTCGTCCCCGAAGTGCTCGCGGTTCGCCCCCACGATCCGGCGGCCTACACGCAGGGGTTGCTGTTGCACAACGGCTACCTGTACGAAAGCACCGGGCGACGCGGCGAATCCACGCTGCGCAAGGTCGACCCCGAAACCGGGGAAGTGCTGCAAATGATCGAGGTGCCGGAGCAGTATTTCGCCGAGGGGCTGGCGCTCGTCGGCGACAAACTGATTCAATTGACGTGGCAGTCAAACGTCGCGTTCGTCTATGACGTGGAGACATTCGAGCAAACCGGCACCTACGAGTACGAGGGCGAAGGCTGGGGGCTATGCACCGACGGCCAATACCTGTACATGAGCGACGGCTCGCCCTTCCTTGACGTGCGCGATCCTGAAACGTTCGAGTTGATCTTCAGCGGGCTGGTCACGGTGCAGGGTTCGCTCGTGGAGCGCATCAACGAGTTGGAATGCGTGGGCGATTATATCTACGCCAACGTCTGGCAAACCGATTACATCATCCAGATCGACAAGCGTAACGGCGTCGTCGTGGCTGTCGTCGACGCCAGCGGCCTGCTCACCGCCGAAGAACGCGCCCGGTTCTCTGACCAGGAAGTGCTCAACGGCATCGTCTACCTGCCGGAAACGGACACGTTCCTGCTCACCGGCAAACACTGGCCGAAGATGTACGAGGTGCGTTTCATAGAAGCCGAAACGACACCCCAATAAAAGCGACCCGATCGCCCTTCTGAAGCGAACGCCGGGCATGCACAACGGCATCCCCGGCGTTTTCGTGTAACGCTCGCGATCTCACGACCGCGCGGCAGCCCGCCGTTTGCGGCGAGCGACCTGCATCTGGCGCAGGCGGCGGCGAAGCCAGCCCAGTGTCACCAACAGAACGAGCACTCCGGCGATGACCACACCCGGCAGCGTTTGCACAAAGTCCAGCAATGTGCCGCCCAGCGTCACCCCCAGCAGCCCCATTGTGATCAGCGTCCAGATGCCGGACAGCACGCCAAACACGGCAAAAATCTTCTCGTCGCGGGTGAACGACTCGCGGCGGCGCAGCTTTTGGCGCAGGAAGCTTCGGATGAAGGCCAGGCTCTTTTCGCGCAGGCGCGGAATCTCCAGCCAGTCCATCAGGATGTAGTACCCATCCAGCTTGAGCAGCGGGTTGAGGTTCATGAAGCTGGTGAGATAGGTCAAAAACGCGAACTGGTACAACACGCCCTGCGCAAATGCCCCCGGAACCACCTGGATCAACAGGCTGGCTAACCCGCCCAGCAAGAAGCCCGAATACGGCCCCGCCCAACTCACCACGATGCGCGGGCGACGCGGCTCCATCCAGATGTCGGTCGTGTCCACAAAGGCGGCGGGCATCCCCATATAAAGCAAAAATCCGCCGCGCCGCACGTCCCGCCCATAGCGCTTGGTGGCGATGGCGTGCGCCCACTCGTGGATCATTAGCGTGATGAACTGCAGGACATATAGCGAGGCCAACCCGATGATCGCGCCGGAACCGCCCAGCAGGGCCACGTCACGGTCGATGAGGCCGCTCACCATCCCGGTGAACGCCGCGCCACCAGTAACGATCACCGCCAGCATGATCCATTGCAGCACCGGCGTGAACAACCACCGCCCGACCAGCCGATACGAGCGCGTGATCAGCCCGTCAATGCCCTCGACGCCCCATTCGAGGCTCCATTCGCTGCTCACGAGGAAACGCATGATCCGCCGCCAGAGCACGTTCGCCCGGCGCTGGGCCACGCTACGATCCACCGCGCCGTAAACATCGATCAGCGGTTCGATGAACCCCTTCTGCTGGAGCTGGTCGAGGAGCATCACCAGGCCGGTGATCGCCAGCTTACCATACGCCAACATGTACGCGACGGCGAGGTCCTGCACGCTCGACTGCCCGTCCATCTGATCCCACAGAAAAACCTGCTCCGCCGTCAGGCGCAAATAAGCATCGGTGCGCAAATTCTTGAGAATCCAGTAGGTTTCGCCGCGCGCGTCGGTCAGCTTTTTGAGCGCGTACCCCTGGATGCGGCGCGGATGGTACGTGGAAAGATCGCGGGCGCGCACCTGCTGGGCGAAGATGCTCTCTGCCGGACGCGCCATGACCAGCGTCTCGTCGGCGGAGCGCTGCCAGATGTTGTCGAGATCGTCGCGCATCATCACCAACGTGCCGTCGAGGTCGGCAGCGCTGATGGTATTCGTCTGCGCCAGCACCGCGTCCCACACCGGCAGCAATCCTTCTTTGGGCAAGATCAGCGTTTCGTCGGTTGCTTCGCCCCAAAGGTCCACACGAGGCCGTTTGAGCCGGTCGGCGCTGAGCAACACGGTTTCGTTGCCCAGCTCATCCCACACACCGCCGGCGCTTTCGGCGACGATCATGCCCCACAATCCCATGCCCTCCGGCAAGGGATCGGCGGCACGCTGGCTTATCTGGCCGTCGAGTTGCTCCCACAGCCCGCCGGTGTCCTTGATGACTGCGCCGATGTTGCGATACACATTGGCCATGCTGGTTTGCCGTAAATGCTCATTCTCTTAAAAAGATGCGTTTGATGCGCCTACTCCGCCATGCGAAACAGGATGGTCGTCTCGCCGAGGTTGATCACCGTCCCGTCCTGCAAGGCATGCGGCACGTCGGCTTCGAGGGGAATGCCGTTGACGATGGTTCCGTTGGCGCTGCCGAGGTCCTGGATGACCCACATCCCGCTTTCGTCGCGCCTGATCTCGCAGTGAGGGCGCGAGACGGCACGATCTTGCAGCGAAATATCCCACGTGGCGTTGCGCGTGGCGCGGCCAATGGTGACGCTAGGCGTGACGATGGGGATTTCCGCCCCCTCTTGCTGGCCGGACGTGATATGCAGGGTGGGCTGCCCGCCGCCCCCTGCCGGTACGATGAGCGTGCCGGTTATCTGGGCCTGCACTTTTTCTTCTTCGGTCACCATCGCCGAAAAATGCAGGATCGGCACGTACAGGCGGATCACGTCGCCATGCGCCAGCGGGAACGGGTCGGTGAGCTTCTTGTCGTTCACGAATGTTCCGTTGGCGCTGCCGAGATCGGAGATCATGAAAATGCCGTCGCGGAAGCTGATCACGGCGTGTTGCCGCGACACGTGGCGTTCCGGGATGTGGATCTGGTTATTGGGGCTGCGCCCGATAGAAGCCGTCGCCCCTTCGGCCAGCACGTATTCGCGGTGCTCGCCGGTTTCGGGGTCGTCCCAGGTGATCTTGGCCAGGCCTGCTACTTGCTCGCTCATTCGGTCTCTTTCCCGCCTGCGTGAAGCCCGCGATCAATCCAGGTACGGCATTTCAATGGGTTCCGGCTGCGGTTTGCACACACCGCACCACACGGCATCAGCCACCACCAGCGATTTCGGAACCTTCTTGCCGCCCACATATACCGAGATGATGTAGGTCATGGTCTTGATGTGGTCACTACACACCGCGCGCCCGCACCAGCGGCACACGGCCTCCGCCTGCTCGCTACAATGGATACATTTCATGCCCGTTTTCCCCTTGTGGCCTGGTGGTAATAAGGACAATTGCCGATGTGTGGACAGTATACACCATTCATGC